>JAWOLK010000135.1:0-10558 GCA_033853615.1 Beijerinckiaceae bacterium
AATTCGGCATGGTGGGCGTGAATGAGACGCTGATTTCCTCCGAGACCGCGCCCTTTGGCGGCGTGAAACACTCGGGCCTCGGCCGCGAAGGCTCGCGCTACGGCATAGATGATTATCTCGAGATCAAGTATGTGTGCCTCGGCGGGATGGAGGGGTGAGGCCACGCCGACAAGCTTAAAATGCCAAGTCCAGCAAAATCAATATGCTTCTTCCGCCCGCAAAAAAGAAACGGCGCCCGTAGGCGCCGCTCGTGCTCTTGGTCCGCCGCATCAATAATTGTAGGCGCGCTCGCCGTGCTCGGCGATGTCGAGGCCCTCGCGCTCCTGATCGGGCGCCGGGCGCAGGCCAACCAGCGCATCGACGACCTTGTAAAGGATCGCCGAGCCAATGCCCGACCACAGCAGCGTCGCGATCACCGCCGTGATTTGCGCGATCATCTGCGTCGACATCACATATTTGCCGGCGAAATTCTCGCCGATGTTGGTGTAGTCGGTGATCCCGACGCCGCCGAGCTCCGGCGCGACCAACAGGCCCGTGGCGATGGCGCCGGTGATGCCGCCGATGCAATGCACGCCGAAGACGTCGAGCGCGTCGTCGTAGCCGAAGAAGTTCTTCACCTTGGACACGAAGAACAGGCAGATCGGCGACACGATCAGGCCGAGAACCAGCGAACCGACCGGGCCGGCGAAACCAGAGGCCGGCGTCACGGCGACGAGGCCGGCGACCGCGCCCGAGATCAGGCCGAGCAGCGAGGGCTTGCCCTTCACCGCCCATTCGGTCAGCAGCCAGGAGAGGCCCGCGGCGGCCGTCGCGACCATGGTGTTGACGAAGGCGAGCGCCGTCGTGCCATTGGCTTCGAGATTGGAGCCGGCGTTGAAGCCGAACCAGCCCACCCACAACAGCGAGGCGCCGATCATCGACATGGTCAGCGCATGGGGCGGCATGGCCTCGCGGCCGTGGCCAATGCGCTTGCCGACCATGATCGCGCCGACCAATCCCGCAATGCCGGCGTTGATGTGAACGACGGTGCCGCCGGCGAAATCAAGCGCGCCCGTCCCCTTCATCCAGGGCGCGAGGCCGCCGGCGATCCAACCCACCGAAGCCAGAATGCCGTCGATCTTGTCCTGCGCCGCCTTCTTGGCTTCCTCCGTGCCGGCGGCCGCAAGCTCCGTCGCCGCATCGACGATGGCGTTCGGATCGGCCACGCCCCAGACCCAATGGGCGAGCGGAAAATAGATGATCGTCGACCACAGCACGGTAAACAGCATCACTGCCGAGAATTTCATGCGCTCGGCGAAGGCGCCGATGATCAGCGCCGGGGTGATCATCGCGAAGGTCATCTGAAAGACGAAATAAGCGTATTCCGGAATCACATGGCCGGGCGTGAAGGTCGGAGCGGTCGAGGAGGCGTCGACCCCCTTGAGGAACAGCTTGTTGAAGCCGCCGATATAGGAGTTCAGCGGGCCGCCGTCGCCGAAGGACAGCGAGTAGCCGTAGATCGTCCACAGCACGCCCATCAGCGCGACGATGGCGAAGGTCTGGGTGAGGATCGACAACATGTTCTTGGTGCGCACGAGGCCGCCATAGAACAGCGCAAGGCCCGGGACCGACATCATCAGCACGAGCAGGCTCGAGGTCAGCATCCAGGCGGTGTCGCCGGCGCTGGGCGTCGGCGCATTGCCGGCGAAGGCCGGCGCGGCCTGCGCCAGAACCGCCGCTCCCGCAATGATCGAAGCGACGGCGCTTCGAGTCAGACGAAACATCATTTTATGCTCCTGGTCCGTGGGGAGAGGGGGATTACAGCGCGTCGGCGTCTTTTTCGCCGGTCCGGATACGGATCGCGCGCTCCAAGGGAGACACGAAAATCTTGCCGTCGCCGATCTGGCCGGTGCGCGCTGTCGTGGTGATGGCGTCGATCGTCTTGTCCACGAGCTCCGACGCGACCGCGACCTCGATCTTGAGCTTGGGGAGAAAGCTCACAGCATATTCGGCCCCGCGATAGATCTCGGTGTGGCCCTTCTGGCGGCCATAGCCCTTGACCTCCGTCACGGTGAGGCCGTGCACGCCGAGCGCCGTCAAGGCGTCGCGAACCTCATCGAGCTTGAATGGCTTGATGATCGCTGTCACGATTTTCATCTGCTATCCTGCGTTGTTGACCAACGGGCGGCGCCCGCCGGGAGGGAGACCCGCGCGCGGCGCTGGTCCTGGAGCGGTCGCGCTCGCGAGGAAGCTTTCAAAAGCCGTGCCAGTTCCTGTCGCGTCCCGAAAATGCGGACGCCGGCGTGGCCGCCCGAAAGGTCAGGCGCACAGCAACACGCAATCCAGTGGCCGCCCATGGCTCTGGATCGCTTCGCTTCGCTCGCGATGACGGCGAAGGGAAGCCGGCGCTCGCGATGGCGGCGGCGGGAGGGCGGCGCCTAGAAAAGCGGCGCGGCCCGATATGGCGGAGGAAACCGCCTAAAGATTAATCAGTTGCCCGATCCTGCGGCGGCGCTGAGCGCGGGCGCACCAGGCCCTCCTGGGCGACGGAGGCGATCAGGCGGCCGTCCTGCGTAAAAACCTGGCCGCGGGTCAGCGCTCTTGCGCCGGAGGCGCTCGGGCTCTCCTGCGCGTAAAGCAGCCATTCGTCGGCGCGGAAGGGACGGTGGATCCACAGCGCGTGATCGAGGCTCGCCACTTGATAGGCCGGATCGAAGATCACCGTGCCATGGGCGAGCAGCGCCGTGTTGAGAAGCGTCATATCGGACAGATAAGCCAATATGGCGCTATGCGTCGCCGGATCGTCGGGCAGCCGGTCGCGGATGCGGAACCAGATATATTGTCGCAGCGCAGCCGGATCGCCGCCGGCGAGCAGCTTCTCGGCCTCGGCCACGCGCATGTCGAGGGCGGAGGGCTCCTCGAGCTTCTCTTGCGCCGCGCGCGGCAAGAAATGCGCGAAACGCCGGGCGATGGCGCTCGTCGTCGGCAGCGTTTCGGGCGCTGGCGCCTGCGGCATGGGCGCGGCGTGGTCGAAGCCCGGCTCCACGATCTGGAAGGACGCCTCCATCGAGAAGATCGCCCGGCCGTTCTGCAAGCCGACGCAGCGCCGCGTGGTGAAGCTGCGGCCGTCGCGCACGCGCTCGACCGCGTAATCGATGGGGATGCGGGTGTCGCCGGCGAGAATGAAATAGCCGTGCAGCGAATGCACGGGCCGCTCGGGCGGCGCGGTGCGCTGCATGGCGACGAGCGCCTGCGCCACCGCCTGTCCGCCATAGACCTGTTTGCCAGCGGTCGCAGGACTATAGCCTCGGAAGCGATCTTCGCCGAGGGTCTCGAGATCCAGCAGCGCGAGCAGATCGGCGGCGCTCATCCAAGCTACTCGATCTTGCGCGCCTCTTCCGGCAGCATGATCGGAATGCCGTCGCGGATCGGATAGGCGAGATGCGCCGAGCGCGAGATCAGCTCCTGATGGGCCGCGTCATATTCCAGCGTCGTCTTCGTGAGCGGACAGACCAGGATCTCCAAAAGGCGCGGATCTATCCGCGGCGGCTCGGCGGTCGCGGTGGATTTCTCGGCGTCTTCGCTCATCATGTTCCCTCTCGAATCGTCATGTAGGTTAAAGTATTTATCCGCGGCATAAAACGCGCCGGCGGTCGTCAGTGAAATTGCGAGCGGTCCGAGCCCTGCTGCTGCGCCAGATCAAACTCGGCGAAGGCGATGAGCAGATCGGCGCGCGATTTGAGGTCGGGCGCTTCGAGCAGCGCTTGCTTCTCATTGGCGCCGAAGGGGCTCATCATCGCCAGCGCATTGACGAGGGTCTCGGTCGGCGCGGCATGGATGCTCGCCCAATCGACCTCCAATTTCGAGGCGTCGGCGAAGCGCCGCAACATATCGATCATGCCGACGCGATTGACCGCGCGCTCGCCGGCGCCGGCGTCGAGATCGCTCATGAATTCGCCGTAAGACACGCGGCATCTGCGGAAGGGGGCCAGACTCGGTTGTTCCTCGACGACGCGGAAGCGGCAGACGCCGGTGAGGGTGATCAGATATCGCCCGTCGCCGGTCTCGGAGAAACGCGTGATCCGGCCCGCGCAGCCGATCGGAAACAGTTTCGACGGCCGGCTCTCGTCATCGGCCTCGCCCGGCAAGGGCTGGATCATTCCGATGATGCGGTCGGCGGCGAGCGCCGCATCGACCATCGCGAGATAGCGCGGCTCGAAAATGTTGAGCGGCAGTTCTCCGCGCGGCAGCAGAAGCGCGCAGGACAACGGGAAGATCGGCGCCGTGTCGGGCAGCTGATGCGGGTCCGTGTAAGGCGAGTTCACGCTCATGACGCCCAGGCGACCTGCCTCCCCCCGGATTCAAGAAAACAGCAAGGCCGACAGGCGCCGCCGCGCGCCGATGGCAGCCTTGTCCATCGGGCCCCAGGCCTCGAAGAACTGGAGCAATTGTTTTCGCGCCCCGTCATCGTTCCAACTACGGTCTTTGCGGATGATGTCAAGGAGCGCGTCCGCGGCTTCCTCCCGCAAGCCCTTCGCGTTCAGAGCGAGCGCCAGATCGAAGACCGCTTGCAGATCGTTGGGGTTGAAGGAAACGCGCTGACGCAGATTGTCGATCTCGCCGAGGTCCGAGGCGGCCTCTGCATTTTCCAGCGCCGCGGCGGCGCCGGCGATGGCGGGGTCGCGCGCGAGGGCGCCCGGCAAATCGGCGAGCAGGTCGCGCGCCTCGTCGAGCCGGCCGGTCGCGACATAGAGCCGGCAGAGCTCGGCGACGGCTCTCGCGTTCGGCGGCTCCTCGGTCGCAAGCGCACGCAGCAGCGCCTCGGCGCCGGCGAGATCGCCCTCGGCCAGCAGCGCTTCGGCTTCGGCGAGCGCGTCGGCCTCGCCCTCGCCCTCGACCGGGCCGACGAGCCGCTCGATGAAGCCCTTGATCTGGCTTTCCGGCATGGCGCCGACGAAGCCGTCGACCGGGCGGCCGCGCTGAAAGGCGACCACCGCCGGGATCGAGCTGATCCCGAGCTGGCCTGCGACGTCGGGATGTTCGTCGATGTTCATCTTGACGAGGGCGACCTTGCCCTTCGCCGCCTTGACGACGCGCTCGAGGATCGGCGCCAATTGCTTGCACGGGCCGCACCAGGGCGCCCAGAAATCGACGAGCACGGGCCGCTGCATCGAGGGTTCCAACACATCGCGGCGGAACGTCGCCGTCGTCGTGTCGATCGTCGCAGTGTGGGGCGGGCTAAAATCCTCGGCCGACATTATCTTCCTCCGTCGCCGTCTCGGGGCGGAAATCCAAACGCTTCAGCGACGCAGGAAAGTCAGATAGACGGGCCTGCGTCCAGCCTTGATCGCTTTGCCTTCATATTTGGTCTGCGTCCAGCCGTCCCAGGGGACGAGCCAGTCGGTCGCGCTCTGCGCCGTCCAGCGAAAATCGGCAGAGGCGCGCAGGCGCGCCAGCGTCCAGGCCGCATAGTCGTCGATATCGGTGGCGAAACGCAATTCCGCGCCCGCCCTCATCACGCGGGCGAATCTTGCGAGATTCTCCGCGCCGACGAAGCGGCGCTTGCGGTGACGGCGCTTGGGCCAGGGGTCGGGGTAGAAGAGATAGACCCGCGCAAGGCTTTGTTGCGGCAGCCAGTCGAGAACCTCGGCCGCGTCGCCCTTGTAGAGCCGCAGATTGGCGAGGCCGCGCGCCTCGATCCGGGCGAGGAGCTTGGCCATGCCATTGATGAAGGGCTCGCAACCGATGAAGCCGACGTCCGGCTCGCGGGCGGCCGCCTCGATCAAATGCTCGCCGCCGCCGAATCCGATTTCGAGGCGGGTCTCGCGCACCGGTTTTTGAAACAGCGCGGCGGCGTCGACACAGGGTTTCGAGAGATCGAGCGCGAGCTGCGGCAGCAGGTCTGAGACCAGCTCCGCCTGATGCGGCCGCAGCGCCTTGCCCTTCGCCCGGCCATAGAGCCGACGCGGCGCATGGGGCGGCGCCGCGTCTTTGATGTCGTCGGGGGCCATCGGCGCCGTCAGGCGAAATGCGCCTTCAGCTTCTCGACGAGGTCGGTCTTCTCCCAGGAGAAGCCGCCGTCGGCGTCCGGCTTGCGGCCGAAATGGCCATAGGCCGAGGTGCGGGCGTAGATGGGCTTATTCAGCTGGAGATGCTCGCGAATGCCGCGCGGCGACAGGCGCATGATCTGCGGCAGCACCGCCTCGAGCTTGTCTTCGGCGACAGTGCCGGTTCCATGCAGATCGACGTAGATCGACAGCGGCTCGGCGACGCCGATCGCATAAGCGAGCTGCAGCGTGCAGCGGTCGGCGAGGCCCGCGGCGACGATATTTTTCGCGAGGTAACGGGCGGCATAGGCGGCGGAGCGGTCCACCTTGGTCGGGTCCTTGCCGGAGAAGGCGCCGCCGCCGTGCGGCGCCGCGCCGCCGTAAGTGTCGACGATGATCTTGCGGCCGGTGAGGCCGGCGTCGCCATCCGGGCCGCCGATGAAGAATTTGCCGGTCGGATTCACGTGCCAGACAGTGTTGGCGGTGATCCAGCCCTCCGGCAGCGCCTCGCGGATATAGGGCTCGGCGATGCGGCGGACGTCCTCCGGCGTGAGGCTCTCGTCGATGTGCTGATGCGACAGCACGATCTGCGTCGCCCCGACCGGCTTGCCGTCGACGTAACGGACGGTCACCTGGCTCTTGGCGTCGGGGCCGAGGCCCTTCTCCTTGCCGGAATGGCGCGCGGCGGCGAGATTTTCCAGGATCTTGTGCGAATAATAGATCGGCGCCGGCATGAGGTCCGGCGTCTCGCGCACGGCGTAGCCGAACATGATGCCCTGGTCGCCGGCGCCTTCGTCCTTATTGCCGGCGGCGTCGACGCCGCGGGCGATGTCGACCGACTGCTCGTGCAGCAGCACCTCGATCTTGGCGGTGTTCCAGTGGAAGCCGTGTTGCTCGTAGCCGATGGCGCGGATCGCATTGCGGGCGAGCTCGACGATCCGGTCGAAGGGAATGTGCGGGCCGCGCACTTCGCCGGCGATGACCACGCGATTCGTCGTGGCGAGCGTCTCCGCCGCGACGCGGATCAGATAGGGATCCATGCCGACGCGGGCGCCCTCGCGGAAGAATTCGTCGACGATCTCGTCGGAAATACGGTCGCAGACCTTATCGGGATGGCCTTCCGAAACGGATTCGCTCGTAAACAGATAGTTCTTACGGGTCACTGCAAATCTCCGCTGTGGCGAGGGGGCGGCGCGCCCGACCGGCCGCCGAGTCCGCGCAGTCCGGCTCATTGCCAGCGAGCGTTCGATACGTCAAGCCAGAAACGGGCGAAGGTTCGGTATAAAGAACGAGCCGGCGGACAACCGCCGCGCTCAGCCGGCCTCCTCGTCTTTGCCGTTCCCGGCCGCGACCTGCTCCCCTTCTTGATCGGCGAGCGCCGTCACGAGATCGATGACGCGCTTGCGCACCTTCGGATCTTTGATCTTGGCGAAAGCGCGATTGAGATGGATGCCCTCGGCGGTGGATAAAAAGTCGACGACATATTGCGCGGGCGAATCGTCCGCGAAACCGGGCGGCGCCGCATTGTCGGGCGTGGGCGCGCCCTCGAAGAAGAAAGAGGGGGGGACGTTCAGAGTCTTGGAAATCTGCTGGAGCCGGCTCGCGCCGATGCGGTTCGTTCCTTTCTCGTATTTCTGCACCTGCTGGAACGTCAGCCCCAGGGCCTCGCCCAGCTTTTCTTGACTCATTTTCATCAAAATACGCTGCATGCGCACGCGGCTGCCCACGTGGCGGTCAATAGGGTCCGGCGTCTTCTTCACTTTGGCGACCTCCTGCCGCGTTCTAGCCGAAAACGCGTCCAAGGAAAACAATAGTCGTCTGAAAACCAAAGAGAAACTGCTTAGAACTTTAAGAATTCTACTATAGGTTGCAAATGTTTCGTATCGCGGTTGTAGGAGATACGAAATAACAACAGGCTTGATTGTAAACATGCCTTCCGATCAAGTGCAGTTTCAGTCATTCCGCGACCAAAATCAGACACGTAGCCGCGCGGCGAGCGCGGCGAGCAGCGCCGCGCACCACAGCGCCGGGAAGACGACTCCGCCATAACGGGCGAAGAAAGGAAGCGGCGCGGGCTTGGGGAGGCGCCCGTCCAGCACGCCCTCGACGCCGAGCGGCAGCGCGTCGAGGATGCGCCCATAGGGATCGACGATCGCCGACACGCCGGTGTTGGCGACGCGCACCAGCGGCAGACCTTCCTCGATGGCGCGCAGCCGCGCTTGCGCGAAATGCTGCCAGGGGCCGGGGGTCGCTCCGAACCAACCGTCATTGGTGACGTTCAGCAGCCACTGCGGCCGCGGCCCTGCCGGCTCGACCGTTTCACCCGGGAAGATCGCCTCGTAACAGACGAGCGGCGCCATCGGCGGCAGGCCGGGCGCGGCGAGTCGCCGCGGGCCGCTTCCGCGATCCCAGACGCCTGGAACGAGATGGCTCACGCCGAGCGGGCGCAGCAGCGAGTCGAGAGGCAGATATTCGCCGAAGGGGACGAGATGGATCTTGTCGTAGAAGGCGACGACGCGATCCCCCTCGATCACCTCGATCGCGTTGAAAATTCGGGTGCGCCGCCGCGAGCCGCCGTTTTCCTCGGCGCGCGCCGCGCCGGTGATCAGGATCTTGCCCTGCAGGACGCGCCCGACCTGCGCGAGCGCCGCCGGTTCGCGCGAGAGGATGAAGGGAAAGGCCGATTCGGGCCAGATCACATGGGTGGCGTCGGCGACGCCGCTGTGCTCGGGACTCGTCGCCTGATCGGTCAGGGCGAGATAACGGCGCAGGATCTCGGGCCCGTTCTCGGGGCGGAATTTTGCGTCCTGGGGAAGATTCGGTTGCATCAGCCGCAGCTTCACCTCCGGCGCATATTCCGTCCGGCTGGTCAGCAGGCGAAAGCTCCCGAAGCTCGCGAGCGTCGCGATGAGGAGGAGCGCGCTCGCCGCCGCCGCGCTCGACCGCCGGCCGGGAGCATCGATCAGCGTCGCCGGCGCGGCGAAAATCAGAATGGCGAAAATGTCGAGTCCATGCAGGCCGACGAGCGCCGCCGCCTGCGCCAGAATCGGGACGCCCGCGAGCGCCATGCCGAAATCGTTCCAGGGAAAGCCGGTGAGGATATGGCCGCGCAGCCATTCGGCGCCGCCAAGGCCCGCCGCGAGCGCGAAGACCCGTCCCGAGCCGGGCGTCCAGAGGAGGCGGGCGAGCATGAAGCCGAGGCTCGTGAACAGCGCCAGCGCCGCCGGCATGCCGACGACCGCGAGCGGCAGCGCCCAGGCGAATTGATCGGCCTCCACCAGCATGGCGCCGCCGAGCCACCACAGCCCGGCGATGAAATAGCCGAAGCCGAGCCACCAGCCGTCCGCGCCGGCGGCGCGCAGCGCCCCGACGCGTCCGCCGCCCGACGCCGCGCCGTCGATCAGCCAGACCGCGACGGTGAGCGGCGCCGCCATCGCCGGGAAAATATGGAACGGGGCGAGCGCCAGCGCCCCGACGGCCCCGGCGCCGAAGGCGATCGCGCGCCGCGCCCAGCCTTCCGACAGAATGACGCGTTGCGCGAGCGACAACGGGATTGGCGCTGCGGCCGAGGCGGCGGTGTGATGCATGTCAGGACGCTTGCTTTCGAATCAGGCGGCTCGACCATAGCTTTTCGCCGTCCCTGCGGTAATCCCTTACGGCGCGAAACCGCAAGCCGGCGGCGCAAAAACTGGCTTTGGCGCAAAGGGCGTGCTAACAGCTCCCCGGCCGGGCGCTGGGCGGCCCGGCGCGGCAAGGGGTTTTGGCGGTCATGTCCGATATTTTCCACGAGGTCGACGAAGAGGTCCAACGCGACAAGATCGCGAAGCTGTGGACGCGCTATCAGACGCCGATCTTCGTCGTGGCCTTTCTCATCGTCGCAGCGACCGGCGCCTTCACCTATTATGAGAACACGCGCGTCAAGGCGGCCGAAGCCGCCAATGCGCGTTTCCAGGCGGCCGCCCAGCTCGCTCACGAGGGCAAGACGCAAGAGGCCGTCGCGGCTTTCGAGGCGCTCGCCAAGGACGGGCCGCGCGGCTATTCGGCGCTCGGCCGGCTGCGCGCCGCGATCGAGACCGCCAAGACAGACAAGGCCAAGGCGATCGCCGAGCTCGACGCTATCTCCGAAGACAAGAACGTCGACAGGCTGACCCAGCAAGTCGCCATGCTGCGCGCCGCCATCTATGTGATGGAGGAGGGCGACCGGCAGAAGACCGAGCTGCGGCTCGGGCCGCTGATGACCTCCGACGGCCCGTTCCGCTTCACCGCGCAGGAATGGAACGCGCTCGACGCGCTGGAGAACGGCGACTACGACGAGGCCGACCGCACCTTCGAGCTGCTGCTCGCCGACCGCGAAGCGCCGGCCTCGATGCGCCAGCGCGCCGCCGCTTATCAGGGATTGTTGAACGCCATCCGCGGGCCGAAGAAACCGGCTGGCGGCGGAATCACCTCCGTGACGCCGATCATCGAGCCCGAGAAGTAAGAGCGACATAAGTGAGCTTCATGGCGGGCCTGTGGGCTCGGGGTCCGTCCGG
>JAWOLK010000136.1:0-18852 GCA_033853615.1 Beijerinckiaceae bacterium
TGGCCGCCGTAGATGATGCGCTTGCCGAAGCGGCCCTGCGCTTCGTAATACTGGTTGAAATGGACCTTGGAGTTGTTCTGATAGAGGCGCGTGGCGATCTGGTGCTCGGCCTCCTCCACGGTCATTCCGTCGATATGGTCGATCTTTTCGCCCTTCTCGTAATCGCCCCAGAAATAGGGCGAGCCGGCGAGGCTCTTGTCATAGGCCGCGACATTGATCGGCGGCGCGGCCTTGCCGAGTTCTTCCGGCGCGACCGCTTTCGGCAGATTCGGCACGACATCGGGGCCAACGGGGGCGTTTTTGTCGCGCTTCTTGACCATCACCCAGCGCGCATAGTCGAGGACCGGCTCGCCCTTCTGATTGCGGCCCGTGGTGCGGACATAGACGACGCCCGTCTCCTTGTTGGAGTTTTCCTTCAGGCCGATGACCTCGGAGGTCGCCGAGAGCGTGTCGCCCGGATAGACCGGCGCGAGAAATTTGAAATCGGCGTAGCCGAGATTGGCGATCGCGTTCAGCGACACGTCGGGCACGGTCTTGCCGAGCACGAAATGGAAGACCAGCATGTCGTCGATCGGCGCCTCGCGATAGCCGATCGCCTGGGCGAAAGCGGTGGAGGATTGCACGGCGAAGCGCGGCAGATAGAGGGCGGTGTAGAGGGCGCTGTCGCCGGTCGTGACGGTGCGCGGCGCGGCGTGGCGCAGGATCTGCCCGACCGAAAAATCCTCGAAGAAATTCCCGATATTGGTTTTCGACTTGCTCATCTCTCGGCCATTGTCATTTGGCGGTGGGGGGCGCGAGCTTTTCGGCCAGCGCCGCGATAAGGCGGGCGGAGTCGCCCGCGATGAAAAGCTTTTTCAGGCGCGCCGTCTCGCCGGCGGCGAGGGAGAAGGCGCTTTTCGGCATATGCAGCGTCTTCGCCAAGAGCTCGACCAGCGCGGCGTTGGCGCGGCCGCCCTCCGGCGCGGCGCGCACCCGCGCCTTCACGACCCTGCGCCCGTCGGCGAGGGACTCGACGCCCTCGAGCGCGTCGCGCCCGCCCTTGGGCGTCAGCCGCACCCAGAGGGCGACGCCGTCCTTTTCCGCGAGCCAAGCGTCGGCGATAGAAGCGTCCTCGGCCACGAGCGGAACGGTCTCAGCCGAAGGCGCTGCGGGAAATGAGATCGCGCAGGAAGGACAGCGCCAGCAGCAGGATGACCGGAGAGATATCCAGGCCGCCGAAGCTCGGCAATATGTTCCGGATCGGCTGGAGCACCGGCTCGGTCAACGCATTGAGCGCGCGCCACAGCGTGGACACCGCCTGTGAGCGAATGTTCACCACGTCGAAGGCGATGAGCCAGGACATGACGGCCATGGCGATGACGATCCACCAATAAAGCTCGATGATGCTGAGAAGGAGATTGACCACTGCATATTGCATGAGAGCGATTTCCAGGAGAGATGGCCCGCCGCAGTGTCTAGCCTTCCTGACCCCGCGCCGCAATCCCCGCGGGCGGCCCGCGGGCGCCCGGTTTTCGGGCCTTTGGGAGAAAAGTTCCTTGAGGCCATTGACAGGCCGACGCCGGACGTTTATCCACCGCGTCGTCCTGGGGCTGTAGCTCAGATGGGAGAGCGCTGCAATCGCACTGCAGAGGTCGGGGGTTCGAATCCCCCCAGCTCCACCAGGCATTCTACCGGCTCAGACGAGCCTTTCTCCCGAATGAAAATTTTCTTGGCGCTGGCGTGGCCGCCCATCCGTGAGGCTTGGCGCCGCAGACGCTTAGCCGCGCGAGACCCCGAGCCGCGACACCTGTGACCCCGCCGCGCGCGGGCTTCGCGGCCGGGCCTGGCAGGCGGGCAACTCCCCGGCCTCGTCTTTCGCAAAAGAGCGGACAGAATTTGCGCCGTGCGTCCACCCCCCGTGTTCCGGCTCAAATAGGCTACCTCCCATCGCCCCGCGTCTCGAAACCCGACGTTGCGCCGCCATAAGCAGCGCCGGATCAGCAGCATGGACGCAAATCAATAGGATTCCGGAGCGCGCTGTTTTGCCATAAAGTCTTGCGCGATAACGATTTCTGTCTAGAATGGCGACGCTAAAGCGCGTGCCGCGAGCTTTTTGCAACCGGGCGCGCAGGGGAGAAGCAATGTGGCTGGGGATTGAGCCGTGTTGGGACGAGCGCGTTGTTTGACATTCATCATTTCAGGATCGACGGCGCAGGCGAGCGGGGTCGGCGTATGATGGACGCAGAAGAAAACCGCACATTGACTCGCGCCGCCTTGCGCGAGGCCGTATACTCTTCCTGTCCAAACCTTTCCCGCGCCGAGGCGCGGAAGCTCTTGGACGCGACATTCGAGGAGATCAGCGAGGCGCTGGTGCGCGGCGAAAGAGTGAAGCTGCGCTCTTTCGGCAGTTTCAAGGTCCGCGCCAAGCGCGAGCGCATCGGCCGCAACCCCAAGACCGGGGTCGAGGCGCCGATCACGCCGCGCCGGGTGCTCACCTTCAAGGCGTCGCCGGTGCTCGTGGCCGTGGTGAACGGAGAGCCATCCGTTCCCGAGGACGACGACGCGTAAGACGCCTTTCCCTGCGCTCTCGTGTTAATCTCCTTTTGAAGCCTTTCTCGGGTCAGAAGGACAAGGCATGCAAAAGCTGAGCGCAGCCGTCGCTGTATTCGCAATTCTATCCGCCGCTGTGGGGCTTCACAGCGGCGACAGAGACCTATACGTGCTCGCCGCCGGGGCGCTGCTCTGCGCCTACACGACATGGCGCAGCGCCAGGATTTCGAGCTTCCTGAAAATCTTCGCCGCCATCTTCTCGACCGAGACCGTCGTGTTCGGTCTCGCCCGCCTCGTCGAGGTCGAGGGGCTGTGGCCGGCGCAGCTCGCCGAATACACGCTGCCCGAGAGCATGGCGCTGACGGTCGCGGTCTTCTCCATTCTCGTCTATGCGGTGTCGCATATCGAGGTGGTGCGCGAGATGACGCGGATCGCCGACCTCTATTTCGACTCGAAAGACGCGGGCCACGCCCATGTCTGGCCCTTGCCGACCTTCAAGGCGCCGGAGCGGGTCGTCGCCATTGCGATGATCGTCGTGCTGGTCCTCATCAATCAGACGCAGGTCGGCATTTCGGTGCGCCTCTCCTTCTTCAACCGCGATTGGTTCAACGCCATTCAGGAGCGCAACGTCGGGGAGTTCTGGCGGCAATTGCTGTGGGTCTTCACCCCCTGGGCCTTCGTTTATGTCGCGAGCGCGATTCTCGAATTCGTGCTGCAATCGATGCTGATCATCCGTTGGCGGCGCTGGCTGACCGAGCATTATGTGACCCGCTGGCTCGGATCGCGGCGCCATTACCGCATGATGCTGGCGGGCGGGGCGGCCGACAACCCGGATCAGCGCATCGCCGAGGACGTCAACCGTTTCATCGACGGCGGCAATGAAGGCTATGGCATTTATTCCTACACGATCCTGCTGATTTCAAAACTCAGCTCGCTCGTCTCCTTCGCCATCGTGCTGTGGGATCTCTCCGGCAATTATCCTATTCCCGGCACCGAGCTGCATATTCCGGGCTTCCTGTTCTGGGTCGCGCTGATCTATGCGACGATCGGCACGGTGATCACCCATCTGATCGGCCGCTCATTGACGCTGATCCAGTTCGAGCGGCAGCGGCGCGAGGCGGATTTCCGCTTTTCGCTCGCAAGGCTGCGCGAATACAGCGAGCAGGTCGCCTTGCTCGGCGGCGAGCAGGCGGAAACGCGCAATCTGTCGCGCCGCTTCCATGCGATCATCGCCAATTATCTCGCCTATATCGACCGGCGCAAAAAGTTGATGGCCTTCACCTCGACCTATGGCCAGCTCTCGCCGATCATTCCTTACGTTCTGACGGCGCCTTTCTACTTTGCCGGCAAGATTCAACTCGGCGTGATGACGCAGACGGCGCGCGCCTTCGGCAGCGTCGAGGAGGCGCTGACCTTCTTCGTGCACTATTACACCTTCCTCGCCGACTTCAAGGCGGTGCTGGATCGTCTCGCCTCCTTCGACGCCGCGGCCGACCGCGCCGACGAATTGGCGAAACCCTCGGCGCGGCGCGAGGCCGGCGAAGAGGCGATCGAGGCCGACGTCACGCTCGGACTGCCGGATGGGCGCAAAATCGTCGAGGCGAAGGATCTCGTCTTCGCGCCCGGCGAGGCGGTGCTGCTGTCGGGGCCGTCGGGCTCCGGCAAATCGACGCTGTTCCGCGCCATCGCCGGCATTTGGCCTTATTGCGACGGCGTCGTGCGCCTGCCGCAGGACGCCAAGGTGATGCTGCTGCCGCAGCGCCCCTATATCCCGAATGGCGCGCTGCGCGCCGCGATCGCCTATCCTGACGAAGCCGATCGCTACACCCATGCCGAGCTGGAGCAGGCTCTGGTCGCGGCGAAGCTCGCGCCGTTCAAGTCCCGGCTGAACGAGGACGAGAATTGGGGCCAGCGCCTCTCCGGCGGCGAGCAGCAACGCGTCGCCATCGCCCGCGCGCTGCTGGCCAAGCCCGATTGGCTGTTCCTCGATGAGGCGACCTCGGCTCTCGACGAGAAGCTCGAGGAGGAAATCTACCGCATGCTGGCCGAGCGGCTGCCGAACACAACGATTATCTCCATTGGACACCGCACGACGCTGCAGGCCTTCCATCAGCGCCACCTGGTGCTGGAGCCGGGCGCACAGGGCCTGTTCAGCCCGCATGAGAAGGCCTTCGCGTGACGAGCGATAAAATTTCGGGACGCGAGGGCGGGCGCTCGCTGAAGACGCGCGTGAAGACGGCGCGCAAGCGCTCGCTGTCCTCGACGCTGTGGCTGGAGCGCCAGCTCAACGACCCTTATGTCGCGCGGGCGAAGCGCGAGGGCTATCGCTCTCGCGCCGCTTACAAGCTCATCGAGATGGACGAGCGCTATCACCTGCTGAAGCCGGGGATGCGCATCGTCGATCTCGGCGCCGCGCCCGGCGGCTGGTCGCAGATCGCCGCCCGCAAGGTGAAATCGGCGGAAGGGAAGGGGAAGGTCGTCGGCGTCGATCTTCTCGACATGGAGCCGATCCAGGGCGTCGAATTCGCCGTGAAGGATTTCAACGACGAGGACGCGCCGGAGTTCATCAAGGCGATGCTCGGCGGCGGCGCCGACGGCGTCATGTCCGACATGGCGGCCAACGCCACCGGCCACAAGCAGACGGATCATTTGAAAATCGTCGCGCTCGCCGAGCTTGCGGCGGATTTCGCCTGCGAGGTCTTGGAGCCCGGCGGCTTCTTCGTCGCCAAGGTTTTGCAGGGCGGCACCGAGGGGCAATTGCTGGCGCGATTGAAACGGGATTTTGCGACCGTGCGCCATGTGAAGCCGGCGGCGAGCCGCGCGGGCTCGGCCGAGCTTTACGTGCTGGCGACGGGTTTTCGGGGGACGCGCGCGGAGCACGCGGCTTCGGGCGCGCCTGCCGAGGACGCCCGAGACTAGGGGCGCGCGCGCATGGCCGGGCTCGTCCCGGCCACCCCACGCCAAGACGCCGCGCGAAAACCCGCGACAAGCGCGGGCATGACGGCCCGCACCCGCGTCATGGCCGGGCTCGTCCCTGGCCGGGCTTGTTCCGGCCACCGCACGCCGAGACGCCGCGCGAAACCCTCACGCGCGCCCCGCTGCGTGGAGCCCGGATAAAGCGCGGGTATGTCGGGCAGGCTCACCCGCGCCGCGCCAACCCCATCTCGCCCGCCCGCCGCGCCGTCTCGCGGCCGGTGAGATTGTCGCCCGCCGTCGGCGGGAGCGGGACAAAAAACAGCGCCGCCGTCGCCGATACCGCGGACACCACATAAAAGGCCGGGGCGAAATCGCCCGCGGCCAGCGCCGCGCCGCCATGTGCGGCCCGCGCCCAATCCAGCGCCGCCGCGCCAATCGCGACGCCGGCCGATTGCGAAAGCTGCTGGCCGACCGCGGCGAAACTCGTCGCCCGGCTCATGTCGCGCTGGTCGATGTCGGCGAAGGCGATGGCGTTCAGCGCCGTGAACTCGAGCGAGCGGAAGAAGCCGCCGGTCAGCAACGTCGCCGCGATCAGCCAATGCGCCGTCTCTATCGTGAAGAGGCCGTTGAAGATCAAAAAAGCGGACGAGATCAGAGTATTGACGATGAGCACGCGGCGGAAGCCGAAGCGGCGCAAAATCGGCTGCGCCAGCGTCTTCATCAGCATGGCGCTCGCCGCCGAGGCGAAGGTCAACAGGCCCGATTGAAAGGCCGTCATCTCGAAGCCGACCTGCAACAGCAGCGGCAGCAGAAAGGGAATCGCCCCGACGCCGATGCGAAACAGAAAGCCGCCGGCGACCCCGGCCCGAAAAGTGGGCGTCGCCAAGAGCCGCAGATCGATGATGGGGAAGGGCGCCCGGCGGGCGTGACCCACATAGGCGGCAAGCGCCGCTGCGCCCGCAAACATGGTCAGCGCCGAGACGAGCGGCGGGGCGAGACCGGCGCCGGCGACGCTCGCGCCCGAAACCAGCAGCGACAAAGCGAACCCGGAGAGAATCGCGCCCTTCACATCCAGCGGCCAGACCTCCTGCTCGCGCAGATCGGGGATGAAGCGGGTGACGAGCGCGACGCCCAACACGCCGATCGGCACATTGATCCAGAAGATGAAGCGCCAATGCGCGTAAGTGGCCAGAAATCCGCCGATCGGCGGGCCGATCAGCGGCCCGATCAACGCCGGCACGGTGACATAGGCCATGGCGCGCACCAATTCGTGACGCGGCGCAGTGCGCAGCAGCACGAGCCGCCCGACCGGCGTCATCATCGCGCCGCCCATGCCCTGAATGACCCGCGCCGCGACGATGCCGGCGAGCGAATCGGAAAGGCCGCAGAGAATCGAGCCCACTGTGAAGACGATGATGGCCGCGCGAAACACGCGCTTTGCCCCGAGCTTATCCGCCGCCCAGCCGGACAAGGGAATGAACACCGCGAGCGCCAGCAGATAAGAGGTCAAGGCCAGCTTGAGGCGGATCGGGTCTTCATGGAGATCGGCGGCCATCGCCGGCAGCGCGGTGGAGAGCACCGTGCCATCGAGATTCTCCATGAACAGCGCGGTGGCGACGATCAGCGGCGTAAGGGCGAAAGACGGCAATGCTCGCTCAACCTTCGTTATCGTGGAATGGGCGCGGCTCGGCGCGCCGCCCGGCTTGGTGAATTTTCTGTGACCCGAGAAAATTCAACAAGTTAAAAAAGTTTCAGCCCCTTAAGGCTCGCGTGGCCGTGACGGCCGACGATCAGATGGTCGTGCACGGCGATGCCGAAGGGTTGGGCAATCGCCACGATGTCGCGGGTCATGCGGATGTCGGCGCCCGACGGCGTCGGATCGCCGGAGGGGTGGTTGTGCGCCAGAATCAGCGCGCTTGCGCCAAGCTCCAGCGCGCGCCGCACCACTTCGCGCGGATAAACGGGCGTATGGTCGATCGTGCCGACGCCCTGCACCTCGTCGGCGATGAGGCCGTTCTTCTTGTCGAGGAACAGGATGCGGAATTCCTCGCGCTCGGCGTAGGCCATGGCGGTGCGGCAGTAGTCGATCACGTCCATGAAGGAGCCGAGCACAAGCCGCTTTTGCAGAGTGGCCCGCGCCAGCCGTTTCGCCGCCGCCTCGACGAGCTTGATCTCGCAGATCGCCGCTTCGCCGAGCCCGTCGATCTCGCGCAGCCGCTCGGGACGCGCCGCGATAACCTCGGCATAGGAGCCGAAACGGGCGAGCAGCGCTTTGGCGAGCGGCTTCACGTCGCGTCGGGCGATGCCGCGAAACAGCACCAGCTCCAGCAATTCGTAATCGGCGAGCGCGGTCTCGCCCGCCTCCATGAAACGTTCGCGCAAGCGCTGCCGATGGCCGTGGAAATGCGGCGCTTCCTCGCGCAATCCGGCGGTTTTGCCGGCGCCGCGCGGCTTTGTCTTTTCGTCGGCGGGGTTGCCGGCCTCGCTCATGCAGCCGAGAGGACGGTGGGATTGTCCATCTGTTTCGGCGACAGCGTGAAGATTTCGACGCCGGTTTCAGTCACGCCGACCGAATGCTCGAACTGCGCCGAAAGCGAGCGGTCGCGCGTGACGGCGGTCCAGCCGTCGGAAAGCACCTTCACATGCGGACGGCCGAGATTGATCATCGGCTCGATGGTGAAGAACATGCCCGGCCGCAGCGGCGTCCCTTGGCCGGCCACGCCATAATGCAGAATATTCGGCTCGTCGTGGAAGAGCTGGCCGAGGCCGTGGCCGCAGAAGTCGCGCACCACCGAGCAGCGCTCGGATTCGGCAAAGCGCTGGATGGCGGCGCCGATATCGCCGGTCGTCGCGCCGGGCTTCACGGCGGCGACGCCGCGCAGCAGCGCCTCATAGGTCACGTCGATGAGCCGTTGCGCGCGGCGCGGAATTTCGCCGACCGCGAACATGCGGCTCGCGTCGCCGTGCCAACCGTCGACGATGAAGGTGACGTCGATGTTGACGATGTCGCCTTCGCGCAACGGCTTGTCGTCGGGAATGCCGTGGCAGACGACATGGTTGATCGAGGTGCAGATCGACTTGCGATAGCCGCGATAGTCGAGCGGCGCGGGATAGGCGCCGTGCGCCATTGCGAAATCGAAGACGAGATCATCGAGCGCCTGCGTCGTCACGCCGGGCCGCACATGTTCATAGAGCATGTCGAGCGCCTCGGCGGTCAGCCGGCCGGCTTTGCGCATAGCCTCGAAATCGGCAGGGCCGTGCAGCTTGATTTGCCCGGTCTTGCGGCCTGGCGGCGCAAGATGGGACTCGATGAAGGTCATCGTCGGATCCTGTGTGTGTGAATCAGACTAACTTAAGAATTCGTCGCCGCAAAGCAAGCGCGGCGCTGTTTCAGCCGAAACTGGCGAGGCCGGGGAAGGTTTGCAGCAGCCA
This sequence comes from Beijerinckiaceae bacterium, assembly GCA_033853615.1. Lineage (GTDB taxonomy): Bacteria > Pseudomonadota > Alphaproteobacteria > Rhizobiales > Beijerinckiaceae > Methylosinus. Next base: position 8,878 of record JAWOLK010000136.1, read on the forward strand.
GAAGGAGAGATCCTGCATGCCGCCGGTGAGGAAGACGACGCCCGTGAGGACCAGCAAACCGCCGACCGTCTTTTCCACCTTGCCGAAATGCCGCTTGAAACGGGTGAGGAAGTGCAGGAACGGCTCGAGCGCGAGCGCCGCCGCAAGGAAGGGCAGGCCGAGGCCGAGCGAATAGACGGCGAGCAGTTGCGCGCCGCGCCACACCGTGTCCTGCGCGCCGGCGATCGCGAGAATGGCCGCGAGAATCGGGCCGATGCAGGGCGTCCAGCCGAAGGCGAAGGCGAGGCCCATGACATAGGCCCCGAGCGGGCCGACCGGCTTCTCGATTTCCGCGCGCTTTTCGCGATAGAGCAGGCCGATCCGCAGCACGCCGAGAAAATGCAGCCCCATCAGAATGATGAGCCCGCCGGCGGCGAGCGATAGCCAATGCAGATTGGACCGAATGAACTGGCCGAAGACGCTGGCGGTGGCGCCGAGCGCGGTGAACACGGTGGCGAAGCCGAGCACGAAGAGGAGCGCGGCGATCAGAATGTCGCGCCGGGCGCGCCTTTCGCCCTCGCTCGCAAGCTCCTCGATCGTCGTGCCGGCGATGAAGGTCAGATAGGGCGGCACCAGCGGCAAGACGCAGGGCGAAAGAAAAGACAGAACGCCGGCCGCCGCCGCCGCCGGAAAGGTGACATCCGCCGCCATGGGACTCCTCGCTGCTGTGGACAAAGGCTTTTGCCACAGGCGCCGCATTGGGGTAAAGGCCAAGATCTTTAAAGAGGGCGCATCGGCGGGCGGGGCGCTTTGCGAAAAAGCCTCGGACGCGGCGTTGGCTTTAACGGCAAAAGCGCCTATACCCACGCGCGAAGCGCGGCGCCGCAGCAACGGCCCCGCGACCGACGCGCAGCTTGAGACAGGATAGCCGAGGACGACATGAGCACTTTCGACAAACGCGAGGATTCGTTCGAGAAAAGCTACGTCCACGAGCAGGAGCTGGAGTTCAGGGCCGAGGCGCGCCGCAACAAGATGCTCGGGCTCTGGGCGGCCGAGAAGCTCGGCAAGGCCGGCGCCGAGGCGCAAGCCTACGCCGAATCGCTGGTCGCGGCCGAAACCGCCGCCAACGCCGACGATCTGGTGCTCGCGCGCGTGAAGCAGGATTTCGAGGCCGCCGGCGTCGACCAGTCGGAGCACCAGATCCGCCGCACCATGGACGAGGTCCTCGCCGCCGCCCGCGCCGACATCAAGGCCGGCAAGTAAAGGTTTTTGTTTACGCGTGGTCCTCTAGGCTGCGCGCATGAACGCTTTGCATCCTGACGCCGCCGCGGGCTTTCTCGCGGCGGCAGAAATCGCGCGGGAGGGCCGGGCCTGGCTCGCCTATTTGGTCGGCGAGCGCCGCTACTCGCGCCACACGATCGACGGCTATGCGCGCGATCTGCGCGTGTTTCTCGCCTTTTTCGCGGAACATCGGGGCGCCCCGGCCGACGCCGCGGCGCTGAGAACGCTCGCGCCCTCGGACCTGCGCGCCTTTCTCGCGCGCCGCCGCGCCGATGGCCTCGAAAGCCGCTCGCTGCTGCGGGCGATGTCCGCGGTGCGGTCCTTTCTGCGCTTTCTCGAAAAGAAGGGCCTCGCCAAGACCGATGTTTTCGGCGCCGTGCGCCTGCCCAAGCGCCCGCACAGCCTGCCGAAGGCGCTGACGATCCAAGACGCGCGCGATCTCCTGAATGCGGATGCGCGGGCCGGCGAAGCGCGCGAAACCTGGGCGCTCGCCCGCGACGCCGCCGTCCTGGCGCTGCTTTACGGCGCGGGGCTGCGCATTTCCGAGGCGCTGTCGATCCCGCGGGCCGCCGCGCCGATCGGCGCCGTCGACCGCGTGACCATTACCGGCAAGGGCGGCAAGAGCCGCACCGTCCCGGTGATCGAGCCGGTGCGCCGCGCCATCGAAGCCTATATCGAGCTTTGCCCTTATGACCTCACCGGCGGGCCGCTGTTTCTCGGCGTGCGCGGCGGGCCGCTGTCGCCGCGCATCGTGCAGCTCGCCGTCGAGCGTCTGCGCGGCGCGCTCGGTCTGCCGGACAGCGCCACGCCGCACGCCTTGCGGCATTCCTTCGCCACCCATCTCCTGAGCCGCGGCGGCGATCTGCGCGCCATTCAGGAGCTGCTCGGCCACGCCTCGCTGTCGACGACGCAGATCTATACCGCCGTCGACAAGACGCGTCTGCTCGACGCCTATCGGGCGGCGCATCCGCGCGCGGAGTGACGGCGGGAGGCGGGCGCTTGCCACAGGCAAGATGATCCTTGCGCGAGGCTGTCTTACTATTATGCGTTCTTCTTATCGGCGGCGGCTGGGCCGCAGCGATGGCCATGGTCGCTTCTGGCGAAGCCTCTGATATGAAACGGCAGGGGATCTCCCTGGCGCTCGCGGCCCGAGCGCGTCAGGCCATCGGCGCGAATAAAAGCAGCGTTGCTTTTCTTCGCCGAATCGTCGATTATCGGGGTAATCTTCACTTGACCGAAATGTTTCCCGAGGAAACATAAGTCTATGCGAGGCGTCAATATTCAGCGCCGCAAGCGCCCCTGAGGTCAGATGCGCCATCCCGTCCGCCCCTTCATTACGGCCTATAAGGGCCGCTCCGCCAAATCCGCAGGAAAATCTCTCGCCGCTATGGCCGCCTCTGTGGAGGAGCCGAAGCCGAAACCAAAGCCTGCGCCGCTCCTTTTCGAGGAGCCGGGGTCTGCGCCTGCGTCGCAAGATGAGGCCTATCTCGCCGCCTTGCGGGCCGCAGACGCGCTGTTTGGCCGGCTGGGCGGCGCGCCTGCCGCCGCGCAGCAGTCCGGATCGGGCGTGCCGGCGCCCGCGTCGCCCTCCCCAGTCGGCCGGATTTTGCCGAGTCTGCTCGAGGAGCCGCGCCCGCCGATTCGAATCGAGGAAGAGCCTGTCCGCCGGCGGGGCCGCAAAAAACGCGACGCCGAGGCGATCGACCATGTCCCCGCCGCGCCGCCCGAAGCCCGCAGGCCGCGTGGGCGGCCGCGCGCTGTGAAAGCAGAGCGGGAGCCCGCCGCTATCGAGGCGCCCGATTTCGCCGCCGCGCGCGAACCGGCCCCGTCCGAAGAAATCGCCGCGCTCGTGGTCGGCCTTGCCGCGCCGGCGGCTTTCGCGCCTTCTGAAGAATCGGGAGGGGAGCGCCGCGCCCGCCGCATTCTTCAACAGCGCTGGGTGCTGAAGACCGAGCTTCGCCCGGGCGAGAAATGGAAGCGGAGACTGCGTGGCGCGGCCCGCTGAGTCGTCTCGACAAGGACGCATTTTTCGCGCAAAGCCTGCGGACCGCTGGGGCGCGCCTCCGCGCCTCTTGCGGAAGCGCCCCGTGTTCGATGCGGGCGCCAAGCCAAACGACGCCTGAAATCCTCAGCGACAAGAATGCCATGACTGCGCGGCGATTCCTCGACGTGGAGACGCCGCGCCGGTTCCTGCCCATTCTCTGCGCTGCACGTGGCATCTTCCGCCGTTTGAATGTTTCCGGGGGCATAGCGAGGCGGGAGAGCCGCACGCTTTTGAAGGAGCGGGGTTTTTTTCCGCCTCGCCGTAGGAAAATTGCGTAGACGCCCGGCGCGCAGACGGCGTCGCGCAACGCCTTCGCAAACTATTTCGCTGCTCGGCGGTCCGCCTGATTTGTCAGCATGTCTTTGTAAACACGTTTCCTTCTCGGCCGCTCGGCCGCTCGGCGCGCATTTGCGCCTTTTCTTTGATCTGATTTTCATCAACGATTTCCGCGCTCTCGAAGTGTTGCCGTAGCGCCTAGCTAAGTAGTTCCCCTAGTTTTGCTATTGATGACAAACGTGTATCCATTTTGCACGGACAGCGTTGGGTGGAGCGAGTGTCCTGTTAGAATTACTGCTCCTCCCATCTCGGTTTCGAAGGTTGTTCCATGTCTCTGGCGTGGATACATCGATGAGTTTCTCTAAAAGTCGCGGAGTTGTGCTTTTTAATTGCTGTCTCCGTGGCAAGGGGCATTAACAGCGTGCTCTAAGAGATCTTCCGATGTGTTCGGAGGGAGGCTCTATGCTTTACATTGAGCTTCGCCAGAAGAAATCCAGGCTAACGCCTGGCGGGATCGTCTCTCGTGCTGCGTATGCGGGGCGTCGTCGTCCGCCGTTGCTTTGCCGTTTTCCTGGCTGGCGCGGGGATGAGCGGTCGCGAGGCGGGTTCGTCCCGGCGCGATGTTTCGATCTTCGAGGGAATCGCCGTGGCGCCGGCCTCGTAGCGAGGCGCTGTCCTGTTCGGTCGCTCCGAGAGCTTTGCTTCGGAGCTCGTCAACAAAGGGACCTTTCGGCCGCAAGGCTCACGCGCCCCTGTTTGCGCTCGGGGGAGAGGTCAGGTGGGAGGCGTCGCTATGACTTTGCAACTCGATAAACCGAAGGCGGAGATTCGTTCCCCCTCGATGCGCCGGGCGACCCCGACCGGACCGCGGACCGTGACCCGCATCAGCCTCATCGAGGCTGTCTACAGCTGCTGCCCGACTCTGTCGCGCGCCGAGGCGCGCCGCACGCTCGACGCCGTGCTGGAGGAGATCAGCGAGGCGCTGGTGCGCGGCGAGCCGGTTCATCTGCGGTCTTTCGGCAGCTTCAAGGTCCGTTCCAAGCGCGCCCGCATCGGCCGCAATCCCAAGACCGGCGAGGAAGCTCCGATCACCCCGCGCCGCGTTCTCACCTTCAAGGCGTCGTCGCTGCTGGTTTCCCACATGAACCAGAACCGGGCGCAAAACGACTGAAACGCCCCTGCACGAGCCGAGCTTGAGCCCCATCCTGCGATAAGGCTCGGAGCGTGCGCGCAGCGCGCCGCCATCGGCGCGCCCCGACGCGGTTGAGAGCGACATGTCCTCCTGTCCGGACAAGCGCCCGGTTGTGGGCGCCGGCCCGCATGTGATCGGGCGGCGCGTCGCGCCGCCGCATCGCCTCCCCCGGGTTTTCGACCAGGGCTTGCAGCGGCTCGCGGAGTTTTACGCGGGCTCCTGGATCCAGCTCGCCGTCGCCGGCGCGCTTTGCGCGGCGCTCGGGCTGCTGCTGCGCTTTGCTCTGCTCGATCAGCTCGGCCACAGCTACACCTTCTCGACATTCTATCCGGCCGTCGCCGTCGCCGCGCTGCTCGGCGGCCTGGTCTCGGGCTCCGTCGCCGGCGTCGTGTCGGCGCTCGCCGTCCACTTCTGGGTCACGCCTCTCACCGCCGGCGCCGCCGAGGTGAGCCTCGTCATCTTTCTAACGGGCTGCGGCGTCACCTCCTGCATCGGCGAATTGCTCCACCAGGTCGCTGCGCGCATGAAGGAAGCCGAGGCCCGCCGCGCCGGGGCCGAAGAATTGCGCCTCGTCAACGAGAGCCTGCGGCTCGCCATTGGGGCGGGGGCGATCGGCACCTGGGATCTCGACCTCACCCGCAATGTCGTCACCGGCGGCGATAATATGCTGGAGATCTTCGGCCTCGGGCCGGAGCGAATCATCGATCCGCAGGCCGTCGGCGCGATGGTCGCCAAGGAGGATCAGACGCGCATGCGGGCGGCCTTCGCCAAGGCGCTCGATCCCGCCGGGGACGGCCTCTACCGCGCTCAATATCGCATTCGCCGCGCCCATGACGGGAAGCTGCGCTGGGTTTGCGTGCGCGGCCAGGCGTTCTTCGAGGGCGGCAGGGCGGTGCGCATGATCGGCGTCGCCCGCGACGTCTCGGATGAAAAGGCGGCGGAAAGCGCGCTCATCGAGCGGGCGCGTCTGAACGAGCAATTCACCAGCGTCGCCGCCGCGGCGCCGGGCGTCATCTTCAGCTATCGCCAGAGCGCCGACGGGCGCGGCTCCTATCCTTACCTCTCGCCGAACGTGAAAAACCTGCTCGGCTTCGACGGCAAGGACATTGAGACCGATCCGCGGCCGCTGCATCGGCGCGTCCACGGCGAAGACCGCGCCGCTCTCGGCGCGAGCCTCGCCGAATCGGGGCTGCGGATGACGCTCTGGCAGGGGCGTTTCCGCTACGATCACCCGCAGAAGGGCTGGATCTGGCTCGAGGCGCAGGCGACGCCTCTGCGCGCCTCGGATGGCGGCGTCGTCTGGCACGGCTATGCGCAGGACGTCACCGAGCGCAAGCGCAGCGAAGAGGCGCTGGCGCGCAGCGAGGCGCGGTTGCGCGCGACGATCGACGGCGCGCGGGACGCGATCATCACCCTCGACGACGCCGGCGTCATCCAGGCGATCAACAGCGCCGGCGCGACGATGTTCGGCTATCGCCGCTACGAGCTGATTGGCCAGAAGATGTCGGCGCTGACGCCCGGCGAAGAGCGCCTCCACGACGGCTATATCTGGGGCTACGCCCGCGGCGGCGACGCCAAGATCATCGGACGCGGACGCGAGGCGCAGGGGCGCCGCAAGGACGGCGCGCTGTTCCCCGTCGAACTGTCCGTCACCGAGGCGCGCTACGACCATCAGGAACGCCTGTTCGTCGCTTATGTCCGGGATCTCTCGGAGCAGCGGCGCATCGAGGCGCGGCTCGAAAAGCTGCATGTCGACCGGCTGGCGCTGATGGGCGGCATGGCCGCGGCGATCGCCCATGAGATCAACCAGCCGCTCGCCGCGACGGCCGCCTATCTGCGCGCCGCCCGGCGTCTTTTGGACAAGCCGCGCGAGGAGCGGGCCGCGAGCGTCTCGGAGACGGTCGAGAAGGCCGCGGATCAGATCATGCGCGCGGGGCGAATCGTCGCCAATCTGCGCTCCTTCGTCGGGCGCGGCGAGCCGGACAAAACCCTCGTCAGCCTGCGCCGGTTGATCGAGGAGGCGGTCGAGCTGGTCGCTCCGGCGGCGCGGCGGGCCGGGGTCCATGTGTCATTCGCCTGCCGGGCCGACAACGACGGCGTGCTCGCCGACGGGCTCCAGATCAAGCAAGTGCTCGTCAATCTGCTGCGCAACGCAGTCGAGGCGATGCAGGGCTGTGAACGCCGCGAGCTGTCCATCTCGACAGATGCTTGTGCCGACGGTACATTACGCGTAAACGTCGCGGACACGGGGCCGGGTCTCGACGCGGTCTCTCAGGAAGAATTGTTCGAGCCTTTCATGACGACGAAAGCGCAAGGGATGGGCGTCGGACTGTCGATTTCCCGGTCTATTATAGAAGAACATTACGGGCGCATCTGGGCGGAGCCGAATACCGGTGGCGGAGCCGTATTTTCTTTCACCCTGCCACTCGCGCGCGTGGGAGCCGATTAATGGGCGTGAACACGGTCCACATTGTTGACGATGATCCAGCCGTTCGGGACTCGATGGCGCTGCTGCTCGCGACCGAATCCTTCGACGTGCGCACACATGCCTCGGCGAGGGAGTTCCTCGCCGCGACGACGCCGCACGACACCGGCTGCGTGGTCACCGACGTGCGCATGCCGGAGATGACCGGCATCGAGCTGCTGCACGAGATGAACGAGCACCGCCCCGGGATGCGGGCGATCGTGGTGACGGCGCACGCCGACGTGCCGCTGGCGGTCGAGGCGATGAAGCTCGGCGCCATCGACCTGCTCGAAAAACCTTTCGACGACGATACGCTGCTCACCTGCGTGCGCGGCGCGCTGGCGCAGATGAACGCGCAGAGCGCCCGTCAGGCCGAGACCCAGACGATCGAGGAGCGGCTCGCGACCCTCACCGGGCGCGAGAACGAAGTGCTCGGCGGTCTGCTGAAAGGCCAGCCCAACAAGATCATCGCCCATGAGCTCGGCATCAGCGTGCGCACGGTCGAGGTCCATCGCGCCAATGTCATGGCCAAGATGCAGGCGCGCAATCTCGCCGAACTGGTGCGGATGGCGCTGGTCGTTCCGGGCCAGCGCGGCTGAAGAGGCGGCGCACGGTCTCAAACGCTTCGCGCAATCCTATTGGCGCGGCTCGCCGTCGCGCTTGTCTCTCGTTGCGCGCTGATATAGCTTCTCTCCCTGAAAGTTGCGTCTCCGCTTGAGCTTGCCAGAGCAGGCCACAATCCGAGAGGGCAGATCGCTGACACAGGGTCTTTCGATGAAGAGCGGCGCCGAAGCGAGCCGCGGCGACGCATTCGCCGCCCAAGACTCGGGTCCCGCGCGGATCCTGCTCGTCGACGACGACGCCGACGTGCGGGAAAGCGCCGGGCTCGTGCTGCGGCTCGAAGGCTACCGGGTCGATCTCGCCGATCGCACGGCGCAGGCGCTGCAATCGATCGAGGCGTTCAAGCCGCACCTTGCTCTGGTCGACATAGGTCTCGGCAGCGAAAGCGGCTACGACCTTGCGCGCCGCATCCGGGCCTTGCCGGCCGGGCGGGACATGGTGCTCGTCGCGATGAGCGGCTATGAGGACACGGAGCGTTCGGCCGAATCAGGCTTCGACATGCATCTCATCAAGCCGGTGGACCCCGACGCGCTGCTCGCGCTGGTGCGCGAGAAGACCGGCGCGTTTTAAATCCGCCTGAAATGCGTTTCGCAAAACAGCCCGCGGCAGACGCTCAGCCTGCCGCGGGAAGCCCTGTCAGGAAGCCGCATGCGCCGCAGTTTTGTGGCGCCCTTCCTGCGCGCCGTGGCGCGATTCGCTCTCGAGCTCGGCGCGGGCTTCGGCGATGATGTCGCCGGTCGCTTCCCGCACGCTCGCATAGGTCTCCTCATAGACCGCAATGCCGGTCTTGATCGCGCCCTTGACCACCGGGCGAAGGATGCGGCCCATCGCCGGCAGCACGGTCGGGGCGAGCAACAGCGCGCCGACGCCGATCGCCAGCGGGCCCATGCCTTCAGCCTTCAACATGTCCTCGAACAGCGCCATGTCATCCTCCTAAGAAAGGCTCACCAACGGGCTTACATCGTCCGAAGGGGAGCTGCTTCAAGACGCGCGAAGGAATTCCCGGGTTCCGTGGCGCCACGGCTTTTCGACGCCGCAGCGTCCTCATCCGCGCGCTTCAGGCTCTCATTGACGAGGAAAGGCGCGACTCCGCCCGCGAGAGCGACGAGGAGATCGGCGAAACCGAGCGGCGCGACGCCGAGCAGCCGGCGGATCGGCGAGAAACTCATCGCTATCGCCTGCAGCGCGAAGGAAGAGGCGAGGACCAGGAACAAGGCCCGGTTCGGCGGCAGCTTGCGGCTCAGCCCCCAATGGGCGCGCGAGCGGCAGCTCAGGGCGTGCAGCAATTGCGCCGCGATCAGGCTCGCAAAGCAAAGCGCGCGGGCCCGTGGCGATTGGCCATATCTGCGCAAGCCATAGACATAGGCGCCGAGCGCTCCCGCGGTCATGAGGCCCGCCTCGCGCGACAGCGTGCGAAAGCCGCGCATGGCGATGATGTCCTCGTGCGGCTCCATCGGCGCGGCGCGCATGGCGTCTTCATGCGGCGGCTCGAGGCCGAGGGCGAGCGCTGGCAGCACGTCGGTGACGAGATTGATCCACAAGAGCTGCGCCGGCGTCAGCGGCTGCCCGAGATTGGCCGCCGGCGCCGCCAGCATCAGCAGAATTTCGCTCATATTGGTGGCGAGCAGATAGTGGATTGCCCGGCGGATGTTGCCGTAGGTCGTCCGGCCCTGTTCGATCGCCGGCGCGAGCGAGGCGAGATTGTCGTCTTCGAGCACGATGGAGGCGACTTCCCGCGCCGCTTCGCTGCCGCCATGGCCCATGGCGACGCCGATGTCGGCTGCCTTCAGCGCCGGGCTGTCGTTGACGCCGTCGCCGGTCATGGCGACGACATGCCCGGCCGCCTGCAGGGCTTTGACGATTTCGAGCTTCTGGCTGGGCGTCACCCGGGCAAAGACATGGGGCACCTCGTCGCCCCCGCCGCGCCAGCCGTCGTCCAGCGTTTCGGAGTCGACGACGCGCAGCTTGCCGTCGCCGAAATGGAGCCGCCGCGCGATCGCCGCGGCGGTCGCCTTCTGATCGCCGGTGATCATGACGGGGCTTATGCCGGCGCGGCGCAGGGCCGCGAGAAGCCCTGCGACGCCCGGACGCAGCGGATCTGCAAGACCGACTAGGCCA
>JAWOLK010000137.1:0-8128 GCA_033853615.1 Beijerinckiaceae bacterium
CCCGCCGAGAAGAACAGCGCGTCGCCGGCCTTGACGCCGGCCTTGGCGGCGATGGCCGCGAGCGTCTCCGCAGGAATGAACTTCGCGATCGGCCCCTTGCCGATCAGCGACCCGCCCTCTTGGTCGAAGATCACATAGCCGAGACCCGGCGCCCCTTCCGAGCGCGCCCAATCGTTGAGCTTGTCGAAGAAGCTGCGCGGCTGCGCCGCCGCGCCCGGCGCAGGGATCGCCCGCACCGTCTTGCCTTTGAAGGCCTTGAAGGTCACGCCCTCGCCCTCGAACTCGGCCGAGACGTCGGCGATGATCAGCGGATTGCGCAGATCCGGCTTGTCCGAGCCATATTTCAGCATCGCCTCGCGGAAGGGGATGCGCGGGAATTTCTGCGTCACCGGCGCGCCGTTGGAAAACTCCTCGAAGAGGCCGCGCAGCACCGGCTCCATCGCCTCGAAGACGTCCTCCTGCGTGACGAAGCTCATCTCGACGTCGAGCTGGTAGAATTCGCCGGGGCTGCGGTCGGCGCGGGCGTCCTCGTCGCGAAAACAGGGCGCGATCTGGAAATAGCGGTCGAAGCCCGCGACCATCAGCAATTGCTTGAACTGCTGCGGCGCCTGCGGCAGCGCGTAGAATTTGCCGGGATGCAGGCGCGACGGCACGAGAAAATCGCGCGCCCCTTCCGGCGAGGAGGCGGTCAGGATCGGGGTCTGGAACTCGAAGAAGCCGCCCTGCTTCATCCGCGTGCGGATGCTGTCGATGATGCGCCCGCGCAGCATGATGTTGCTGTGGATCTTCTCGCGACGCAGATCGAGAAAGCGATATTTCAGCCGCGTCTCTTCCGGATATTGCTGATCGCCGAACACCGGCAGCGGCAGTTCCGCCGCGGGGCCGAGCGCCTCGATCTCGGCCACGTAAAGCTCGATCTCTCCGGTCGGCATGTCGGGATTTTCGGTCCCGGCCGGGCGCTTGCGCACCTCTCCGTCGAGCCGCACGACCCATTCCGAGCGCAGCTTTTCCGCCTGCGGGAAGGCCGGCGAATCAGGATCGACGACGCATTGCGTGATTCCGTAATGGTCGCGCAGATCGATGAAGAGCACGCCGCCATGGTCGCGGATGCGGTGGCACCAGCCGGAAAGCCGGACTTTCTCACCTGCGTGGGCTTCGCGGAGCTCTCCGCATGTGTGCGAACGATAACGATGCATTTTGGCGTGATCTTCTCGAAGGAGCGGCCGGGCGGCCCTGTCCGGCGGGAAAACGCATAGGCGGGCCGCCCATGTCAAGCATGGCGCTCTACTTCTTGAACACGGCGTCGGCGGCGGCGCCGGCCGCCTGTTTCTTCGCCCGGGCCGCCTCGATCCGGGCGATTTCCGCCCGCAGCGCTTCGATTCGCTGGTCGAGTTCGGCGAGCGACAGCTTGTCGAGCGGCTCTCCGAGCGTCACTCCGCTCGGGCGGCGCGGCGCGTCTTCTTCGTCTTTCATCCTGCTCCTCCGGTTCGTCCGACGCCGCTCGCGGCGGCGCTCGGCCGATTCTCGACGCGCCGGCGCCTTGCGGCTGCGTTCGGGCTTGTCGACGAACGGCCTTTGCGCCAAACTATCGCCGAGCCTCCCGAAAGCGAAGAGCTGCGGTTTGCCCGGCCCTGCCCCAAGGCGAGCGCTCGAGGCCCGCGGAGAAAAAAATGCTGCCATCCGATGACGCCGGCTTCGGCCCGGCGCCAACCGACCTTGGTCACGCGATTGCGCATCTGCGCCGGCGCTGGCCCTGGTTCGTCGCTTTCGGGGCCGTCTCGGCCCTGTTCGGCCTCGCCGCCCTCGGCCTGACGACGGCCGCGACCATCGCCTCCGTCTATCTGATCGCGCTGTTCATGATACTGGTCGGCGGGGCGGAAATCGTCGTCGGCGTCAATTCGCATCTTTGGAGCAGCCGCGTACTGCTCGTTCTGCTCGGCCTGCTCTATGTGGCGGCCGGCTCCTTCGCGCTCGCCAATCCGCTGACCGGCGCCGCCGGCTTCACGCTGCTGCTCGGCGCGGCGCTGCTCGCGACCGGCGTCGCGCGCCTCGCCTTCGCCGTGCAACTGCCGCATGGGCCGAGCGGCTTCGTCGCGCTCGCGGGTCTCGTCACCAGCCTCCTCGGCATGGCGATCCTGTTCGGCTGGCCGGAGAATTCCAACTTCGTGCTCGGAATTTTCCTTGGCGTCGATCTGCTCTTCTACGGGCTGAGCTGGCTCGGCTTCGGCCTGTTTCTGCGCGGCGACTAAAGCGACCATTCGCGAAGGAAGGCTTGCCCGGCGCGCGCGCCGCGCCGGCATGTTCGACGGCTTTGGGCCAAAGATTCAAGCGCAAGAAAGCACGGCGATGGGCAGGTGGGTCTATAGTTTCAGCCAGGGCGACGCCGAGGGCTCGGCCGCGATGAAAGACCTGCTCGGCGGCAAGGGGGCCAATCTCGCGGAAATGTCGAAGCTCGGCCTGCCGGTGCCCCCCGGCTTCACCATCACCACCGAGGTTTGCGCCTTTTTCTACGCCAATGACAAAAGCTTCCCGCCCGAGCTTGCGCAGGAGGTGGAGGGCGCCCTTGCGCGTCTCGGCGCCGTCGCCGGCCATTCCTTCGGCGATCCGGACTGGCCGCTGCTCGTGTCGGTGCGCTCCGGCGCCCGCGCCTCCATGCCCGGCATGATGGACACGGTGCTCAATCTCGGGCTGAACGACGCTTGCGTCCAGGCGCTCGCGCGCAAATTCGGCGACGAGCGCTTCGCCTATGATTGCTACCGCCGCTTCATCGAAATGTATTCGAGCGTCGTTCTCGGCGTCGACCACTCCGAATTCGAGGAGGCGCTCGAGCATTTCAAGGAACAAAAAGACTACGCCTTCGACTCGCAGCTCAGCGCCGAAGACTGGCGCATGATCGTCGCGCAATACAAGGACATCGTCACGCAGGGCGCCGGCCGCGACTTCCCGCAGGATCCGCGCGACCAGCTCTGGGGCGCGATCAGCGCCGTCTTCTCCTCCTGGATGAACAACCGCGCCATAATCTATCGCGCCTTGCACGACATTCCCGAGGACTGGGGCACCGCCGTCAATGTGCAGGCGATGGTCTTTGGCAATATGGACGAAAATTCCGCGACCGGCGTCGCCTTCACCCGCAATCCCTCGACCGGCGCGCGCGAGCTTTACGGCGAGTTCCTGCCGAACGCCCAGGGCGAGGATGTGGTCGCCGGCATTCGCACGCCGCGGCCGATCAGCGAGGCGGCGCGCATCGCCGCGAAGTCGCACGAACCGTCGCTCGAAGCGACGATGCCGGAGGTGTTCGCGCAGTTCAAGGCCTATGCCGAGAAGCTCGAAGCGCATTACCGCGACATGCAGGACATGGAGTTCACCGTCGAGCGCGGCAAACTCTGGATGCTGCAAACCCGCGTCGGCAAGCGCACCGCCCGCGCGGCGCTGAAGATCGCCGTCGATCTCGCGAAAGAAGGCGTGCTGACCCGCAGGCAGGCCGTCGCCCGCGTCGATCCCGCCTCGCTCGATCAATTGCTGCATCCAACCATCGCGCCGGGCTTCGTGCGTCATATTCTCGCCTCCGGCCTGCCGGCCTCCCCCGGCGCGGCCTCGGGCGAGATCGTCTTCCAGCCGGAGGAGGCGGAGGAGCTTTCGGCGCAGGGCCGCAAGGTGATTCTGGTGCGGGTCGAGACGAGCCCCGAAGATATCGGCGGGATGCACGCCGCCGAGGGGATTCTCACCGCGCGCGGCGGCATGACCTCGCATGCCGCCGTCGTGGCGCGCGGCATGGGCAAGCCCTGCGTCACTGGCGCCGGAACCTTGCGCGTCGATTACGAGGACGAGAGTTTCACCGTCGCCGGGCGCCGTTTCGGCCGGGGCGACATCATCACCATCGACGGCTCGGCCGGCCATGTCATCGCCGGCGAGGTCAAGATGCAGCGGCCCGAGCTGACCGGCGAATTCGCGGTGCTGCTCGAATGGGCGGACGAGGTGCGGCGCCTGCGCGTGCGCGCCAACGCCGAGACGCCCGCCGACGCGCGCGCCGCCCGGCGCTTCGGCGCGGAGGGCATCGGCCTCGCCCGCACGGAGCACATGTTCTTCGAGGGCGAGCGCATCGTCGCGGTGCGCGAGATGATTCTCGCCGATGACGCCGCCGGCCGGCGGGTCGCCCTCGCAAAACTCCTGCCCATGCAGCGCGACGATTTTCGCGAGCTGTTCGAGATCATGGCGGGGCTGCCGATCAACATCCGCCTGCTCGATCCGCCGCTGCATGAATTTCTGCCGCACACCGACTCGGAAGTGGCGAGCGTCGCCCGCGCCATGGGGGCGGACCCTGCAAAGCTGCGCCGGCGCGCGCAACAGCTCTCGGAATTCAATCCGATGCTCGGCTTTCGCGGCGTGCGCCTTGCGGTCGCCTTCCCGGAAATCGTCGAAATGCAGGCGCGGGCGATTTTCGAGGCGGCGATCGAGGCCGCGGCGAAGACCGGCAGGCCGGCGCAGATCGAAATCATGGCGCCGCTGGTTTTCACCCGCGCCGAACTCGACCTCGTCAAAAAACACGTCGACGACACGGCCCGCGCGGTGGAGCAGGAGACCGGGATAAAACCGCGCTACCGGCTCGGGACGATGATCGAATTGCCGCGCGCCGCCCTGCGGGCCGGGGACATTGCGCAGACGGCGGAGTTCCTCTCCTTCGGCACCAACGACCTCACCCAGACGGCGCTCGGCATTTCGCGCGACGACGCCGCCTTCTTCCTCGGCGCCTATACAGAGAAGGGCATTCTTCCCGCCGATCCCTTCATGACCATCGACCAGGAGGGCGTCGGCGAACTGGTCAAGATCGGCTGCGCGCGCGCCCGCCGGGCGCGGCCCGAGGTCAAGCTCGGCGTCTGCGGCGAACATGGCGGCGACCCCGCCTCCATCGCCTTTTTCGAGAGGATCGGACTCGACTATATCTCCTGTTCGCCGTTTCGCGTGCCGATCGCCCGGCTCGCCGCGGCGCAGGCTGCGCTGGAGCGAGAGTCGCCGGGCATGGGCGGCTCCGGCACGGCGTGAGCCGTCTGGATTTTCGCGCCCGCCGCCCGCACATGTCTCCCATGCGACAAGCCGCCGAAACGCTGCGCATCGACACGCGCGGGCAGGGTTTTTACGACATCACCCGCGCCCTCGCGCGCTTCGCGCAGGCGCAGGCGATGGCGACGGGCCTCTTGACCGTGTTCTGCCGCCATACTTCGGCCTCGCTGCTCATCCAGGAAAACGCCGATCCGGCCGTGCTGCGCGATCTGCAAAAAACCTTCGCCCGCCTCGCGCCGGAGACCGCCTCGCTCTATGAGCACGACAGCGAGGGGCCGGACGACATGCCGGCGCATATCCGCGCCGCGCTGACGCAGACCCAGCTCTCGATCCCGCTCATCGGCGGCGCGCTGGCGCTGGGAACCTGGCAGGGCGTCTATCTCGTCGAGCACCGGCGCAGCCCGCACCGGCGCGAAGTGGCGCTGCATCTCATCGGCGCATGACGCTGCGCCATTCTGGAACGCGGATCGGCGGCGCCCGGAAACCGTTCTGCAAGCATAATAAGCGATAACCTTATTGCAGACCGTTTCGGCGGGACCTGTGGCCGTTGCGCCACAGTCCCTTGTGTTTTCAGTGGGGCGAGTATGCGTCGTCGATCGAATGCGCGCTGGGCCGTCGGCGCGATTGCGCCTTGGGCGCTCGGCATGGGCGTTCTCGTCTCCTTCACCGCCTCCGCGGGGCAAGACTCCGCCGCCGACTGGAACGTCTCGCCGCTGACGGCGCGGGCGCGGGCCGATGGCGGACCGGCGACGCTCGGGACAGCGCTCGCCGGCGATCTCAACCGGCTCATTCAGGCGGCGCGCCTCGTCATCGGCGACTCGCAGGATTTCCACAATATTCCCGACGAGCGCGACCCGCATGTCGAGCTGAAACCCAATGTCCGTGGCTTTCCCGAGGTCGACCGCACGCATAAGGGCGATCCGATCGTCGCCATGCGGCCGTCCTTCGACACGCGCCTCACCCAGCCGGGCGCGCTCGGCGTCGTGGATGGCGGCGAACTCTCCTTCCGCATCGGCTCGGCGCGGACCGTGACCCCACTCGCCCCCCGCGCGCCGCTTCCGGAAGAAGCGGTCGATGCGGTCAATGAAACCGTCGCCACCACGCAGAAGACGATGGCCGCCGTCTCGCCGGCCAAAGGCGCTTCCGTCGCGACGCCGGCGCAGAACGACCCGGCGCTCTCCGAGCGCATCGCTCAGGGCGCGACGCCCGCCGTGTCGCGCGCCGTCGCGCTCAGCTCCTCGACGCCGGCGCAGCCGGACGCCGCGCCGATCGAAGTCAGCTTTTTCCCGCGCGCGACGCTCGCCACCGCCCGCGGCGACGAGGCGCCGCAGCGGCCGAACTACGCCGCCTTCATCGACCAGGACAAAATGGAGCGCGAGCGGCGCTGCCTCGCGGAAGCCGTCTATTTCGAATCGCGCAGCGAGCCGGAGACCGGCCAGGCGGCGGTGGCGCAAGTCGTGCTGAATCGCGTGTCGAGCGGGCTCTATCCAACGAGCGTCTGCGGCGTCGTCTATCAGAACCGCCATCACTATAAGGCGTGCCAGTTCTCCTTCGCCTGCGAAGGAAAATCGCTGCGCGTCACCGAACCCGACGCCTGGACGACCGCCCTGCGCATCGCCGGTGAGGTGATGGGCGGCCGCACTTATATCTCAGACGTCGGCCGCTCGACGCATTACCACGCCAATTACGTCAAGCCGCGCTGGGCGCGCAGCCTGAAGAAGATGGACGTGATCGGCCACCATATTTTTTACAAGTTGAAGCCGGGGCAGACGTGAGCTGTTGTAGCGCGCAAGATCAAATGAGGGCGCCCCTCGTTCCCTCCCGGCGCTTGTGAAGCCCGCCCCGAGAGAGGCGGGCTTGGTCGTTCTCAGAGCTTGCTGACGATGATTTCGCCTGCGCAAACATTGAGGGTGCGACGGGGAGGACGCGACCCCTCTACAAGGCTTAACGCCTTCCACTGTCGACTTGGACCGTCGCCAGAGCGTTATAGGCCGGGGGCCTGCCGCCCATCAAGGAGGATGACATGGGCGACGATTGCACCGCGAAATCCCGTTCAATCCCGGGCGATCCCGGCGCCCTCAGATGATCTTGCGTGTAATACGTGAGCGCGAGCTTCTCTCGCTCTGCGCTCGCCGCCGGGCCCCTTATTCGAAGTTCATTTGGATGCCGGTGATGGTCCGATCGAAGGCGTCGACAGGAATATAGCAGAACGGATTGGTTGCGACCGGCGCGTCCTTGCAATGGCGGTGCTCCGCTTGCCAGGCGTAACCCGCGTCCTGCATGCAAGACACGATCGTCTTGTGAATGATTGCCGGATCGGCGCCGCGGCGCGCGTCGGGGTGAGCCGATTCCCCCGCCAATTCGCAGGCCGAGGTCTGAAGCTGCTGCGCTTTGAGAAAGCCGGTCGAGCTTCCGTAAAGGATGATTTCGAGAACCGCCAGAACGACACTGCCGGCGACGAGCGCCGCGACGGCGACCTTCGCGCTCGAAAGAAAACGGATGTTTATGAAATAGAGTCCGCCGAAAGCCAGCAGACCGCAACCGATCACGAGGGCGAAAGGAACGATGAAGACGGCGAGATCTTGATTCATGCGCAACTCCTATCATTCGCCGCGTCGTCGCGGCGTTGAATGAATAGGAGTCATCAGCCTTTGCGGCGGTTAAGGGGGCACCCCATCCCCTCGCGCTCGCCAGTCATTCTGGCGAGAACCAATTTGCTCATGGGGTACCAAGCGCCATTCATATCGTCAACTAAGCAATCTCCGCAGATAATTAGCGTGCGTTGCGCGAGGAGCGGCGGACCCGCCGCCGCGCGGAAAACAACCAAAAACTAAAATTTGCGCGTGTCGCTATTCGAATGGACCAAAACTTCCTCGACCGCTCTCTGGCTATAGAGCCGCCACGGCGAACACGGGTGAGCAAAAATGAGAGAAGACGAGCTGTCCAAGCGAATCGCCGCGCGCGTTCGGGAAGAGTGCGCGCGCATTGTCGAGGCGCAAGCGCTGTGGACTCTCGACGTCTGGGGTCGTGAAGCGCTCTATCGCGCGGCCGACATCTTGCGGGCCGGCCC
>JAWOLK010000138.1:0-7746 GCA_033853615.1 Beijerinckiaceae bacterium
AGGCGGGTAAGCCATGATTCAGATGCAGACAAATCTCGATGTCGCCGACAACTCCGGCGCCCGCCGGGTCATGTGCATCAAGGTGCTGGGCGGATCGAAGCGTAAATACGCGGGCGTGGGCGACATCATCGTTGTTTCCATCAAAGAGGCGATTCCGCGCGGGCGCGTCAAGAAGGGCGACGTGCTGAAGGCGGTCGTCGTGCGCACGTCGAAGGACATCAAGCGGTCGGACGGCTCGGTGATCCGCTTCGACTCGAACGCCGCGGTGCTGATCAATAATCAGCAGGAGCCGATCGGCACCCGTATTTTCGGGCCGGTCCCGCGCGAGCTGCGCGCCAAGAACCACATGAAGATCATTTCGCTCGCGCCGGAGGTGCTCTAATGGCCGCTAAAATCAAGAAGGGCGACAAGGTCGTCGTTCTCGTCGGCCGCGACAAGGGCCGCACCGGCGAAGTGCTGCGAGTCATTCCGACCGAGGGTCGGGCGGTGGTTGACGGCGTCAATATGGTCAAGCGCCACCAGCGCCAGACCAAGGATCGTGAAGCCGGCATCATCAACAAGGCCGCGCCGATCGACCTGTCCAATCTCGCGATCGTCGATCCGAAGGACGGCAAGGCGACCCGCGTCGGCTTCAAGATTCTCGATGACGGCCGCAAGGTCCGTTTCGCAAAGCGTTCTGGAGAACTGATCGATGGCTGAGGAAAAGAAGCCCAAGGCCGCCAAGGCTGCAAAAGCCGCTGCTGAAGGCGCCGCGGCCACGCCGGCTTCCGCCACTCCCGCAGGCTATACGCCGCGGATGAGGAAACACTATGAGGAAGTCGTTCGTCCCCAGCTGACCGAGCAGTTCGGCTACAAGAACCCGCTTGAGGTTCCTGCGATCGAGAAGATCGTGTTGAACATGGGCGTCGGCGAGGCGGTCAACGACACGAAGAAGGTCACGGCTGCGGCTGCCGATCTCGGCTTGATCGCCGGCCAGAGGCCGGTCGTCACCCGGGCGCGTAAGGCGATCTCGACCTTCAAGGTCCGCGAGAACATGCCGATCGGCGCGAAGGTCACTTTGCGCAAGACGCGTATGTATGAGTTTCTTGATCGCCTGGTGACCGTCGCGCTCCCGCGTGTGCGCGACTTCCGCGGCCTCAATCCGAAGTCCTTCGACGGGCGCGGCAATTATGCGCTCGGCATCAAGGAGCACATCGTGTTCCCCGAGATCGACTACGACAAGGCAGAATCGATCGTCGGCATGGACGTCATCGTTTGCACGACGGCCAAGACCGACGAAGAAGCGCGCGCCCTGTTGCGGGCGTTCAATTTCCCGTTCCGGCAGTGAGGGCCTCGGCTCTCAAACGCGGTAACTGTAAAGGCAAGACCAGATGGCCAAAAAAAGCGCGATAGAGAACAACAAGCGGCGGGCGAAGCTCGTTAAGGCCCTCGCCGGCCGACGCGAGCGTCTGAAGGCGGCGGCGGTCGACGAGACGCTGTCCCCGGAGGAGCGCTTCGAGGCGCGGCTGAAACTCGCGGAACTTCCGCGGAACTCCGCAGCGAATCGCGTCCGCAACCGTTGTGAAGTCTCGGGGCGCCCGCGCGCCTTCTATCGCAAGCTTAAGATGTCCCGTATCGCGCTGCGTGAGCTTGGATCGCGCGGACTTATTCCGGGCCTCGTGAAGTCCAGCTGGTAAGGGGAAGCTTAATGGCGATCAACGATCCATTGGGGGATCTGCTCACCCGTATCCGCAACGCTCAGATGCGTCGCAAGGACAGGGTCTCCACCCCGGGCTCCAAGCTGCGCGCTCATGTGCTCGACGTGCTGAAGGACGAAGGCTATATCCGCGGCTACTCGACCACGGATTTCGGCAACGGCCGGACCGAGTTCGAGATCGAACTCAAGTATTTCGACGGGCATCCGGTGATCAAGCAGATCGAGCGCGTTTCCCGTCCCGGCCGCCGGGTTTATGCGGCGGTGGACGCCATGCCCCGCGTCGCCAACGGCCTTGGCATCACCATCGTCTCGACCCCGAAGGGCGTGATGGCCGACCACACCGCTCGCGAAAACAACGTCGGGGGCGAGGTGCTGTGCAAGGTCTTCTGACCTTTCGCCAGGCCGCAAGATTACAGGAACCGTCATCATGTCTCGTATCGGCAAGAAGCCCGTGCCCGTGCCGGCCGGCGTCACCGCGAAGGTCGACGGCCAGCTGGTGCAGGTGAAGGGCGCCAAGGGCCAGCTCGAATTTCTCGTTCCCGACGAGGTCGCGGTCGCTTATCAGGACAATGCGATCAAGGTTGACCCGCGTGACCAATCAAAGCGCGCCCGCGCGCTTTGGGGCACCGCCCGCGCTCAGGTCAATAACATCATCATCGGCGTGACGAACGGCTTCGAGAAGAAGCTGGAAATCACCGGCGTCGGCTATCGCGCAGCGGTGCAGGGCAAGAATCTGCAGCTCGCGCTCGGCTATTCGCATGACGTGAACTATCCGATTCCGGCCGGGGTCACGATTGTGACGCCGAAGCCGACGGAGATCACGATCAGCGGGATCGACAAGCGGCAGATCGGACAGATCGCCGCCGAGATCCGGGCGCTGCGCGGCCCCGAGCCTTACAAGGGCAAGGGCGTCAAATACGCCAATGAGTTCATCTTCCGCAAGGAAGGCAAGAAGAAGTAAGGACGCCGGTCATGGCCAGGGATGTGCAACTGCAAAACCGCCGCAAGGAGCGGGTGCGCCGGGCGATCCGCGCCCGCGCTTACGGGCGCCCGCGTCTGTCGGTTTTCCGCTCGTCGAAGCAGATTTACGCTCAGATCATCGACGACGAGAAGGGTGTGACGCTGGCGTCCGCCTCGTCGCTCGAGAAGGCGAATCGCGAGAGCCTGAAGACCGGCGCCAACGCCGAAGCGGCGAAAGTGGTCGGCAAGCTTATTGCGGAGCGGGCCGCCGCGAAGGGCATCAAGGAAGTGGTGTTCGACCGTGGCGCATACATGTATCACGGGCGCGTGAAGGCGCTCGCGGACAGCGCTCGCGAAGGCGGCCTCGAGTTTTAACAAAATCCCAGAAGCGAGCGGTCGTTCGACCGCGTAAGTGACGGAAGAAAATATGGCGCGTGAGGCAGAAGGCGGTCGCGGTCGCGATCGCGACAGGGAAGAGCGTGACAGCGAATTTGTGGATCGCCTGGTCCACATCAATCGCGTTGCGAAGGTGGTGAAGGGCGGCCGTCGTTTCGGCTTTGCCGCGCTCGTCGTCGTCGGAGACCAGAAAGGCCGCGTTGGCTATGGCCATGGCAAGGCGCGGGAAGTGCCGGAGGCGATCCGCAAGGCGACCGAAGCGGCGAAGCGAGCGCTGATCCGGGTGCCGCTGCGCGAAGGCCGCACGTTGCATCACGACGTTCATGGGCGTCACGGCGCGGGTCGCGTCGTTCTGCGCGCCGCGCCTCCCGGCACCGGCATCATCGCCGGCGGCCCGATGCGCGCCGTCTTCGAGACGCTCGGGATGCATGACGTGGTCGCGAAGAGCCAAGGCTCGTCGAACCCGTACAACATGATCCGCGCGACCTTCGACGCGCTCGCGCGCGAAGACTCCCCGCGTTCGGTGGCCGCCCGGCGGTCGTTGAAGGTTTCGGCTCTGCAGGCGCGCCGTCAAGGCGCGGATGCGGAAGCGGTCGACGCGTGAGCGGAGGCGCAACGATGACGAAGAGCAATAAGACAGTCACCGTCGTGCAGACCGGTAGCCCCATCGGCCGTCCGGAACGCCAGCGTCAGACTTTGCTGGGGCTCGGCCTCACGCGCATCGGCCGCCGCCGGTCGCTCGAGGACACGCCGGCTATCCGCGGGATGATCGCGAAGGTGGCGCATCTCGTCAGAATCGTCGAAGAGAAGTGAGGGGCCGATCATGGTGAAACTCAACGAACTCTCCGACAATCCTGGTTCCAGCAAGAACCGCATGCGGGTGGGTCGCGGCATCGGCTCTGGCAAGGGCAAGACCGGCGGCCGCGGCGTCAAGGGCCAGAAGGCCCGCACCGGCGTCTCGATCAAGGGCTTTGAGGGCGGCCAGATGCCGTTGCATCGCCGCCTCCCGAAGCGCGGGTTCCACAACCCGTTCTCGATCAACTACAACGAGGTCAATCTCGGGCGCATCCAGCAAGCGGTCGAGGCCGGCAAGCTTGACGCCTCCGCCCCGGTGACCTTGGAGGCGTTGATCGCCGCCGGCGTCGTGTCGAAGCCACGGGACGGCGTGAAGATCCTCGGGCAGGGCAAGCTGGAAACCAAGCTTGCCTTCGAGGTGTCGGCCGCCTCGAAATCCGCTGTGGCGGCGATTGAGGCGGCGGGGGGCTCGGTCAAGCTTCTCGCGGCCGCCTCGGCCTCCGCCTGATCGCCGAAAAAGAAGCGGCCGCGGCGACGCGGCCGCATTGCTTATTTGTCGCCGTCGCCTATGATGGCGCGCAGCCAGTGCAACCAAACAAGAACAAAATGCCGCGCGGAAGGCCCTCAGCGTCGGCTTTAAAAAGGGGAGTCGGTCTATGGCATCGGCAGCCGAGCAGCTTGCGGCCAGCGTAAATCTCTCCAGTTTCGCCAAGGCTGAAGAGCTCAAGCGGCGGATCTGGTTCACGCTCGGGGCGCTGATCGTTTACCGTCTCGGCACCTATATTCCGCTGCCGGGCATCGACCCGGAGGCCTTCGCGAAGAGCTTTTTCGGCCAGTCGAAGGGCGTGTTGGAGCTATTCAACATGTTCGCGGGCGGCGCCGTCCAGCGGCGAGCGATCTTCGCGTTGAACATCATGCCCTATATTTCCGCCTCGATTATCATTCAGCTGCTCACCTCGGTGATCCCGCAGCTCGAGAGCGTGAAGAAAGAGGGCGAGCAGGGCCGCAAGGTTCTCAACCAATACACGCGCTATCTCACAGTGGTGCTCGCGACCTTCCAGGCCTATGCGATGGCGATCGGTCTCGAGGGGCAGCAGGGCGTCGTCACCGAGCCTGGTCTGTTCTTCCGTCTCTCCACGGTGATCACGCTCGTCGGCGGCACGATGTTCCTGATGTGGCTCGGCGAGCAGATCACGTCTCGCGGCATTGGCAATGGCTCATCGCTGATCATCTTCGCCGGCATTGTCGCGGCCTTTCCCTCTGCGATCGTCTCAACGCTCGAGCTCGGCCGACAGGGTGCGATCTCGACAGGACTTATCCTCGGGGTCATAGGCCTGTCGCTGGTGGTCATCGCCTTCATCGTGTTCATGGAGCGGGCGCAGCGCCGGTTGCTGATCACCTATCCAAAGCGTCAGCACGGTAACCGCGTCTATGAGGGGCAGACCTCCTTCCTGCCGCTAAAACTCAACACGTCTGGCGTCATCCCGCCGATCTTCGCGTCCTCGCTGCTGTTGCTGCCGACGACGATCGCGAATTTCTACCAGGCCCAAGGCACGGACAATATTTTTGCGACCGTCTCGGCCTATTTCGGGCACGGGCGTCCGTTGTATATGCTGGCCTATGTGGGGCTGATCGTCTTCTTCGCCTTCTTCTATACGGCGATCGTGTTCAACCCGACGGAGACGGCGGACAATCTCAAGAAGCACGGTGGCTTCCTTCCGGGCATTCGACCGGGCGAACGCACTGCGAAATTCATCGACGATGTGCTGATGCGCATCACGGTGCTCGGCGCCGGCTATCTCGCGGTCATCTGTCTGTTGCCGGAGGCGCTGATCTCCTACGCGAATCTCCCCTTCTACTTCGGGGGAACCTCCTTGCTGATCGTCGTCAGCGTGACGATGGACACGGTGGCTCAGATCCATGGCCATCTGCAGGCGCAGCAATATGAGGGCTTGATCCGCAAGGCCAAGATTCGCGGTGGGAAGCGGAAATGAGGCTGGTGCTGCTCGGGCCGCCTGGAGCGGGCAAGGGGACGCAGGCCGCCCGGCTCGTCGCCAAGCACGGCGTGCCGCAGCTCTCCACGGGAGACATGCTGCGCGCCGCGGTTGCAGCGGGGACGGCAGTGGGCCTGAAGGCGAAAGCCATCATGGATGCAGGCGGCCTCGTTCCGGATGACGTCGTCATCGGCGTCATTGCCCAAAGGATCGAGGCGGCGGACGCCGCGAAGGGCTTCATTCTTGACGGCTTTCCGCGCACCGTCGCGCAGGCCGAGGCGCTGGAAGAAATGCTGCGCTCACGGAATCTGCGCCTCGACGGGGTGATTGAGCTCGCCGTCGACGAGAACGCGCTCGTTTCGCGGATGGAAAAGCGTGTTGCGGAAACGCGCGCCGCCGGCGGCGTGGTGCGCGCGGACGATAATCCCGAAAGCTTCAAGACGCGGCTCGAAGCCTATCGCGCCCAGACCGCTCCCGTGTCTGCCCATTATCGGGCAAAAGGGGCCTTGAAGCAGGTCGATGGAATGGCGGCGATCGAAGCGGTTTCCGCGGCGATAGACGCCGCGCTTGGCTCCTGACCGCAGCGCCGGCTGCAAGACGCTTTTTCCTAAATAGGGAAAACGTTAGGTTGACGCGTTTGGATCCAGGGTCTATAAAACGCGTCTTCATTAGCTCATGGCGGCTCCAGCGCTCGATCATCGGGCGCCGGGGCCTGTTTGCATGGATACTCCGCAAGGGCCGGGCTCCACCGGACGCGGAGACAACCGCGGGCAATCAACCGTCCCGCCGACATGGAGTGGAACCTTGGCACGTATCGCAGGCGTCAACATACCGACCAACAAGCGCGTGGTTATTGCGTTGCAGTATATTCACGGCATCGGCTCGAAGAAGGCCTCGGAAATCTGTGAGAAGGTGAATATCCCGGCAGAGCGTCGCGTGTCGC
This sequence comes from Beijerinckiaceae bacterium, assembly GCA_033853615.1. Lineage (GTDB taxonomy): Bacteria > Pseudomonadota > Alphaproteobacteria > Rhizobiales > Beijerinckiaceae > Methylosinus. The sequence continues at coordinate 6,785 of JAWOLK010000138.1, forward strand.
AGCTGACGGACGCCGAGGTTCTCCAAATCCGCGAGACGATCGACCGCGACTATCTGGTCGAAGGCGATCTTCGCCGCGAAGTGGCGATCAACATCAAGCGTCTGATGGATCTCGGCTGCTATCGCGGGCTGCGTCATCGTCGCCAGCTTCCGGTTCGTGGTCAGCGCACGCACACCAACGCCCGCACCCGCAAGGGCAAGGCCAAGCCGATCGCCGGCAAGAAGAAGTAATGGCGGGAGCCTGCCGCTCCCGCAAAGAGACGCCACGAGAGACCGCATGGTCTCTCGTTCATCAGCCCCGAGCGCCTGGCATTACGGGCGCGCTTGAAGGACGGAAAGAAAAATGGCCAAGGAAACCACGCGCGTTCGCCGCAGAGAGCGCAAGAACATCGTCTCCGGCGTCGCGCATGTGAATTCGACGTTCAACAATACGATGATCACCATCACCGACGCGCAGGGCAATACCGTGTCCTGGTCCTCGGCCGGTTCGATGGGGTTCAAGGGCTCGCGCAAATCGACGCCTTACGCCGCCCAGATGGCGGCGGAAGACGCGGCCCGCAAGGCGGGCGAACACGGCGTTCGCACGCTGGAGGTCGAGGTCTCGGGTCCCGGCTCCGGTCGCGAGTCGGCGCTGCGCGCGCTGCAAGCCGCCGGCTTCACCGTGACGTCGATCCGCGACGTCACTCCGATCCCGCACAATGGCTGCCGGCCGCGCAAGCGCCGTCGCGTCTGATCGGCGCAAGCCGCCCTTCGCCGCCCGGCGGAGGGCGCATGCCCCATCGGTGTTTGACGAGGACCGATTTCTTTAGGGCATTTTCTGCGAAGGGCAGCGGATTCAAGGAAAGGCGCCACAGTGAGCATCCAGAAGAACTGGCAGGAACTCATCAAGCCGAACAAGCTCGAGGTGATCCCGGGCGACGACCCTCGCCGCATCGCCACCGCCATCGCCGAGCCGCTGGAGCG
>JAWOLK010000139.1:0-8962 GCA_033853615.1 Beijerinckiaceae bacterium
CCCCGCTTCCCATGACACGCCAAAAGCCCTACAGCCTGCCGCATGGAAAATCACATGCTGAGCATCGGCCTCACCGGCTCCATCGGTATGGGCAAATCGACCACGGCCGATATGTTCCGGGCCGAGGGCGTCCCCGTCTATGACTCGGATAAGGCCGTCCACGACATTTACGCCGGCCCCGCCGCGCCGCTGATCGAGCGGGAGTTTCCTGGAACCGTCATTAATGGCGTCGTCGACCGCGCGCGGCTCGCTGAGCGCGTGCTGAACGACGCGCAAGCGATGAAGCGGCTCGAAGCCATCGTGCATCCGCTCGTTTGGGCGGCGCGCGCCGATTTTGTCGCGGAACAGCGGCGCAAGGGCGCGGCTTTCGTCGTCTACGACATTCCGCTGCTGTTCGAGGCCGGCAAGGATAAGGACGTCGATGTCATTGTCGTCGTCTCGGCCGCGCCGGCCGTGCAAAAGGAGCGCGTGCTGGCCCGTCCCGGCATGACGGAGGAGAAATTCGCCGCGATCCTCGCCCGCCAGACGCCCGATGCGGAAAAACGCCGCCGCGCCGATTTCGTCGTCCACACCGATCGCGGCCTTGACGCCGCCCGCGCCGAAGTGCGCGCTATTTTAAAGAAGCTTGCCGAACGCCGCTGCTCGGATAAAGTTTAAAAGAAACTTCAGCGGGGCGGCGAATGCGCGAAATCGTGCTGGATACGGAAACCACGGGGCTCGATCCGGCGAGCGGTCATCGCGTTGTCGAGATCGGCGCGGTCGAGATTTCCAATCTCATCCCCACCGGCCGGGTGTTCCACGTCTACATAAATCCCGAGCGCGACATGCCGGAAGAGGCTTTCCGCGTGCATGGGCTCTCGGCCGAATTTCTCTCCGGCAAGCAGAAATTCTCGGAAATCGTCGCGGGCTTCATCGAATTCATCGAGACCTCGCCGCTCGTTATCCATAATGCGGAATTCGACACGCGCTTTCTCAACGCCGAATTTGCGCTGCTCGGCCTGCCGCCGCTCGCGTCGGACCGGATCATCGACACGCTGACCATGGCCCGGCGGCGCCACCCCGGCGCCTCCAATTCGCTCGACGCCCTTTGCGCCCGCTATGGCGTCGACGCCTCGCGGCGCGACAAGCACGGCGCACTGCTCGACGCCGGCCTGCTCGCCGAAGTCTATGCCGAACTCTGCGGCGGCCGGCAGGCGGCCCTTTCCCTGCAAAGCTCGAGCGTCGCCGTGACGCTGGAACAGGGCGACCTATTGCAGAGTCGCCCCGCCCCGCTCGCGCCCCGCCTCAGCGACGCCGAAGAGGCGGCGCATCGCGATTTTATCGACCGCCTCGGCAAGGCCCCGATCTGGACGCGTTACTTTCCCCAGAAGGACGCGGCAGAATAGGCCGCATGTTCGACGGTTTCGCCCATGTCTGGACGATCGTTGGTCCGGCGGCGGCGCTGCGGCGAGAGCAGCCGCTGTCCATGACCATCGCCGGGGCGCGCGTGGTTTTCCTGCGCGATGGGGGCGGCCGTCCGGCCGCGCTGCTGGACCGCTGCCCGCATCGGGGCGTCGCTCTATCGCTCGGCAAGGTCCGCGACGGCGTCATCGAATGTCCCTTCCACGGCTGGCGCTTTTCCGCCGACGGGGCGAATTGCGGCGTCCCCTGGAACCCGGACGCCAAGCGCGAACAGCTCGGCGCCCTGCCGCTGCCGGCGCGCGAAGCCGGCGGGCTGCTCTGGCTCTATACCGGTCAGCGGCCGGCGGAAGAGCCCCTCCCTCCCGAAGCGGCGACCCGGCCCGGTCTGGTCTGCGCGGCGCAATCGGTCGTGTGGCGCGCGCATTGGACGCGGGTGATGGAGAATATGCTCGACATGCCGCATCTGCCCTTCGTGCATCGCCGCACGATCGGCCGCGGCCTCGCCCGCCTTGTCGCCGGGCGCATGGATGTGTCCTCAGAGCCGCGCGACTATGGCGCCCGTCTCACCAATCGCGTCGATGACCTCCCCCGCCCCGGCGCGTTGGACTATCGCTTTCCCAATGCAATGGAGCTGCTGATCGACCCTCCGGGCCGGACGTTGCGGCTGCTCGCGGTCTGCCTGCCGATCGACGCGACGAGCACGCGGCTCCTGATCTTCAGCTACCGCGATTTTCTCCGGCCGCGCCTGTTCAATCCGCTGTTCGCCTGGATGAATGGGCGCATTGCGGCCGAGGATCGGGCGGTTGTCGAATCCTCCTTGCCGCCGCAGGTTCCCGACCCGGCGGAGGAGCTTTCGGTGCGCACCGACGCGCCGACGCTCGCCTTCCGCCGCATTTATCGCAGCCGGCTGCTGGGCTCGCGCGCCGAGCTGTCGCGCGGGTAATCCACGGCTTTTCGCTTGCCTTCGCGGCGGCGCGGGGCGTTTATCCCGCCATGTCCTCTGATACGATTTACGCCCTCGCCAGCGGCGCCGGCCGCGCCGCCATTGCGGTCATTCGCCTGTCCGGCCCGGCCGCCGGCGGCGCCTTGCAGGCGCTTGCCGGCAAATCCCCTGCCCCGCGCCTCGCGACCTTCGCGCAATTTCGCGACCCGGAAACCGGCGCGCTGCTCGACGCCGGGCTCGCGCTCTGGTTCCCGGCCCCCGCCTCGCCGACCGGCGAGGACTATGCCGAGCTGCATATCCACGGCGGCCGCGCGGTCATCGACGCCATGCTTGGCGCGCTTGGGCGCCGCCCCGGCCTGCGCGCCGCCGACCCCGGTGAATTCGCTCGCCGCGGCTTCATCAACGGCAAGCTCGATCTCTCGCAGACCGAGGCGCTCGCCGATCTGATCGACGCCGAGACCGAGGCGCAAAGACGCCAGGCTGTGCGCATCGCCGGCGGCGCGCTGCGCCGCAAGATCGAGACCTGGCGGACGGCGCTGATCGACGCTCTCGCGCTCGTCGAGTCCGAGCTGGATTTCTCTGACGAGGCCGATGTGAGCGGCGGCTTCGATGAGGCTCTGCGCCAAAGGCTAACCTTGATCATCGCAGATATGCGTGGCTTGTTGCGTGAGGCGCCGGCTTCAGAGCGGCTGCGGGAGGGATTTACCGTGCTGCTGCTCGGGCCGCCCAACGCCGGGAAATCGACGCTGATGAATGCGCTGGCGCGGCGCGACGTCGCCATTGTGTCGGACCGGCCGGGCACGACGCGCGACATGATCGAGGTGCATCTCGACCTCTCCGGCCTGCCGGTCACGGTTGTGGACACGGCCGGCATTCGTGAGGCTTCTGACGAGATCGAGCGCATCGGCATCGACCGCACCTTGCGGCGGGCCGGCGAGGCCGATTTGCTGCTCTGGCTCTCGGAGGGCGGGCGCGATCCGGCGCCGGGTGGTGATGGTCTTGGCGACGCCGAGATGCTTCCAGTCGCGACCAAATCGGATATCGTGCCGCCGCCGCCCGGCATGTTGGCGCTGTCGGCGCAGACGGGCGCCGGGCTCGATGCGCTGTTCGCGCTTCTGGCTGAACGGGCCAAGGGCCGGCTCGGCGACGGGTCGAGCGCGCTGCTGATTCGGCAGCGGCACCGTCTGGCGGTAGAGGGCGCCGCCGCCCATATCGAGCGGGCGCTGCTCGGCGGCGCGCTGGAGCTGGTGGCGGAGGAGCTGCGCCTGGCGGCCCGCTCGCTGGCGCGAGTAACGGGCGCCGTCGACGTCGAGGATGTGCTAGAAGCGATCTTCTCTCGGTTCTGCATCGGCAAATAGAGTGTTTCACGTGAAACAGGCATTCGATGTGATCGTCGTGGGCGGCGGCCATGCCGGCTGCGAGGCGGCGGCCGCCGCAGCTCGGCTCGGCGCGCGCACGGCGCTCGTGACCCATGCGCGCGCCAGCATCGGCTCCATGTCCTGCAATCCGGCCATTGGGGGGCTGGGCAAGGGCCAGCTCGTGCGCGAGATCGACGCGCTCGATGGGCTGATGGGCCGGGTGGCCGACGCCGCCGGCATTCAGTTCCGCATGTTGAACCGCTCCAAGGGTCCGGCGGTGCGCGGGCCGCGCGCGCAGGCCGACCGCAAGCTCTATCGCGCCGCCATGCAGGCGGCCCTCGCCGCGACGGATAATCTCGAGGTTGTCGAGGGCTCGGCCGAGGATCTGTTGCTCGAAGACGGCCGCGCCGCTGGGGTCATCGTTGGCGACACGCCGCTGCGCGCCGGCGCGGTCGTCATCACCACCGGAACTTTCCTCAACGGCATGATTCATATCGGCGCCGCGCGCACCCCGGCCGGCCGGGTCGGCGATCCGCCAGCGGTCGGCCTTGCGCAGAGCCTGCGCCGCGCCGGCTTCGCCGTGGGGCGGCTGAAGACCGGCACGCCGCCGCGGCTCGATGGCAAGACAATCGCCTGGGAGGGGCTGGAGCCGCAATTCGGCGACGAGCGGCCCGAGCCTTTCTCCTATCTCACGACGCGCATCGAAAACCCCCAGGTCGCCTGCTACATCACCCGAACCACGCCGCAGGCGCATCAAATCATTCTGGACGACATCGAGTCTTCGCCGATGCGCAGCGGCGCCATCTCAGGCCCGGGACCGCGTTATTGCCCCTCGATCGAGGATAAGGTGACGCGCTTCGGCGACCGCGACGGCCATCAGATTTTCCTTGAGCCGGAGGGGTTGGACGACGACACGGTCTACCCCAACGGCATTTCCACCTCGCTGCCGGAAGCGACGCAGCGCGCCTTCATCGCCTCCATTCCGGGGCTGGAGAAGGCGCGGATTCTGCGGCCGGGCTATGCGATCGAATATGATTACATCGACCCGCGCGAGCTGGAGGCGACGCTGCAAACCAAGCACATCGCTGGCCTGTTCCTGGCGGGGCAAATCAATGGCACGACCGGCTATGAGGAGGCGGCGGCGCAAGGTCTGCTCGCCGGGCTGAACGCGGCCGCTTTCGTCGGCGGGCTTACGCCGATCCTGTTCGACCGGGCCGAGGCCTATCTCGGCGTGATGGTCGACGATCTTGTTACGCGCGGCGTGACCGAGCCTTATCGGATGTTCACCTCCCGCGCGGAATATCGCCTGTCGCTGCGCTCGGATAATGCCGACGAACGGCTGACGCCGCGCGGTCTCGCACTCGGCTGCATTGGGCCGGAACGGGCGCGGGTCTATCGCGAACGTGCCGAGCGCCGGGCCCGCGGCCGGGCGCTGCTCGAACAATTGTCGCTGACGTCGGCGGCGGCGGCGCGGCATGGGCTCAGCGTCAATCAGGATGGCCAGCGCCGCAGCGCCTTCGCCCTGCTCTCCTTCCCCGATATCGACATGGCGCGGCTCTGCGCCATCTGGCCGGAACTTGGCGAGATCGACGCCGAGACGGCCGAGCGGCTGGAGATCGATGCGCGTTACGCCGTCTATATGGACCGTCAGAGCGCCGACATCGCGGCCTATCGCCGTGACGAGGAATTATCGCTGCCCGCGGATATTGATTATGACCAGATCGCCGGCCTCTCCGGTGAGCTGCGGGCCAAGCTCGCACGGTTGCGTCCCCGCACCATTGGTCAGGCGCAGCGGATCGAGGGCATCACGCCGGCCGCGCTCACATTGCTGGCCGCACGGGTGAAGCGCGCGTGAGCAACAGCGCGAAGGACGGCGCGGCCGACCGCGCGACGGCGCTGCGGCTGTGCCCCTCCCTCGCCTCGGTCACGGGCGAGCTGGAGATTTATGAGGGGCTGCTGCGGCGCTGGCAGCCGAAGATCAATCTTGTCTCGGGCTCGACGCTCGGGGCGATCTGGACCCGGCATTTTGCCGATTCGGCGCAGGTTCAGGAAGCTTTCCCGCAGGTCGCCAAATGGGCCGATCTCGGCTCAGGCGCCGGCTTTCCCGGCATGGTGACGGCGATCCTGCTCAAACGCCGGCCCGGCGCAAAGGTGCATCTGATCGAGAGCGACCAACGCAAGGCGGCTTTCCTGCGCGCCGTTTCACGTGAAACAGGCGCGCCGGCCGAGATCCATAACGGCCGCATCGAGGAGGAGTTGCCGAAACTCCTCGGACAGGTCGAGGGGGTAAGCGCCCGCGCCCTCGCGCCGCTGCCGAAACTCGTCGATTGGGCGCTGCCGCATCTCCAGCGCGGGGCCGTCGGCGTATTTTTAAAAGGGGAAGACTGGCGCTCGGAATTGACCGCTCTCGACCCTCTGGTTAGGGTCAAGATATCCACCATCGCGAGCCGCACCACGCCGCAGGCGCGCCTGATCGTGGCGCAGGATTTCAGCCAATAAGGTCAATGACGTGACTGAGATTTCCTCCGGGCCGAGAGTCATCGTCCTCGCGAATCAGAAGGGCGGCGTCGGCAAGACGACGACCGCCATCAATCTCGGCACCGCCCTCGCCGCGGTCGGCGAGGATGTGCTGGTGGTCGATCTCGACCCGCAGGGCAACGCCTCGACCGGCCTCGGCGTCGACCGCAAAGCCCGCGCGATCTCGACCTATGACGTGCTGCTCGGCGAAAGCAGTCTCGACGACGCAATTGTCGCGACCGCGGTCCCGCGCCTTTCCATCGCGCCCTCGACGCTCGATCTGCTCGGCGTCGAGCTGGAGATTTCCGGCGACAAGGACCGCGCCTTTCGGCTCAAGCGCGCGATCGCCGAACTGGCGGCGGCCGATCAGCATCGCGAGACCCGCCGCTTCAGCTATATTCTCGTCGACTGCCCGCCCTCGCTCAATCTGCTGACGATCAATGCGCTCGCCGGCGCCGATGCGGTGCTGGTGCCGCTGCAATGCGAGTTTTTCGCGCTCGAAGGTCTGTCGCAACTTCTGTCTACGGTGCAGCAGGTCAAGCGCACCCTTAATCCCAAGCTCGACATTCACGGCGTCGTGCTGACCATGTTCGATGCGCGGAACAATCTCGCCACCCAGGTCGTGGCCGATGTGCGCCGCTTCATGGGCGACAAGGTCTATGAGACGATGATCCCGCGCAATGTGCGCGTGTCGGAAGCGCCCTCGCATGGCAAGCCGGTGCTGCTCTACGATCTCAAATGCAGCGGCAGCCAAGCCTATCTGAAACTCGCCTCGGAAGTCATCCAGCGCGAGAAGCAGTTGCGGGCGGCCTGAAGGCGCAAGCGCGACATAAGGGTTAATGTTGATGGCGGAAGAACCACGCAAGCGGCTGGGCCGCGGCCTTGCTGCGCTGATCGGCGACACGGTCGACGAGACGCCGACGCTGGAACGATCGCGCGGCCAGCGCAAGATCCCGGTCGAATTCCTGCGTCCCAACCCGCGCAACCCGCGCACCAATTTCCGCGAGGAGGACCTCGCCGATCTCGCCGCCTCGATCCGCGAAAAAGGCATCATCCAGCCGGTCGTCGTGCGCACCATTCCCGGCATGGCCGACGCCTATGAGATCATCGCCGGCGAACGCCGTTGGCGTGCCGCGCAACGCGCCGGCCTTGCCGATGTGCCGGTGGTCATCCACGAGGCGGACGACCGCGAGGCGCTGGAGCTGGCGATCATCGAGAATGTCCAGCGCGCCGACCTCAATGCGATCGAAGAGGCGAAGGGCTATGAACGGCTCAGCGCCGAATTCGGCTATTCGCAGTCGGAGCTGGCGAAAATCATCGGCAAGAGCCGGCCGCATGTCGCCAACACGCTGCGTTTGTTGCATCTGCCCGAGGCGAGCCGCAAGCTGGTGGCGGACGGGGCGATCTCCGCCGGCCACGCCCGCGCCCTGCTCGCGATGAAAGACCCGGACGCCGTGGCGCGCCGTATCGTCGAAGAGGGGCTCACCGTCCGCGACGTCGAACATTTGGCGCAGCGCGAGGCTTCCGACGCAGGCGCGAGGCCACGCAAGCCGAAGGTGGAGAAGGACGCCGACACGCGGGCGTTGGAAAAAACGCTCAGCGACGCTCTGGGGCTGAAGGTCGTGCTTCAGCACGATGGCGAAAAGGGCGAAATCCGCATCCGTTACGAGACGCTCGACCAGCTCGATTCGGTCTGCCGGCGGCTGAGCGCGTAAGGCCCGCGCGGTTTTCTTTCATTCCGCGCGTATTTCGGGCAGGCCGGATATGGCTCGCCCGATCGTTTTGCGCGCCTGGAGGCGCGCGGTCCGATTCCTCGTTTTAAAGGCCCCTGCCCTTTGGCAGTCTTCGGCCAATAAAAAAGCCGGCTCCCGAAGGAGCCGGCCTCTTTGCCGTGAAAAAAGCTACGTTTAGAAACCTGCGAGAACCGGAGCCACCAGACCGCCGCCGAAGCGATAGGTCAGGCCGGTCGAAACGACGAGCGGGTTGATCTTCACGCCGACATTCACCGGGACGTAGACGGGGTTCACACCAGCGGGTGCGCCCGGCACGAAGACATTGCCCCAGGCATGGGCGTTCGGCTCCATCATGATATATTTGAGGTCGAGGTTGACGCCCCAATGTTCGTTGAACATGTAATCGGCGCCGATCTGACCGACCGCGCCCCAGGAGGGGGAGATGCTGGCCGAGTAGAGGGTGGTCACGCCGCCGCCCAAGGCGCCCAACGGAGCGTTCGGCGCGAAGCCGAGCCAGAAGTCGTTGTTGCCGGCGCGGGTGCCCCAGAAGGTGGTGAAGTTCACACCGACGCCGAGGTAGGGCTGGAAGGCGCCGAAATTGGTGAAGTGATATTGCAGCATCACGGACGGCGGGAAGACCCAGGTCTTCGCGACGCTGGCGCCATAGAGGCTGCCCGTGCCCTGGATGTGATGCGGCGAGACGCAGCAGATCGCCTCGATCGCCCAGTTCTTGTTCAGATAATAGGCGACGTCCAGCATCGGGATGACCGACGAGGAAATGCTGGTGCTCGCGGCGTTGACAACGCTGCCGTAGCCAGCGCTCAGGCCAGTGGCCGGGCCGACCTGCGGATTGCCCAAGAGAGTTCCGAGCAACGGATGGACAATGCCGTTATCATAAAAGGTCGAGGTGCCGTCCGTCGGAACGACGGAGCCGACCTTCAGGCGCACCTGGAACGGCTGATACGTATCCACGACCGGCGGGGGCGGCGGCGGAGCCTTGAAGCTCGGCA
>JAWOLK010000140.1:0-8341 GCA_033853615.1 Beijerinckiaceae bacterium
GCCGTTGCAGCCGCAGATCGAGAATGCCGCGGGCCTGCGCCTCGGAGAGGCGAATCGTCCCGTCGTCGGTCAGCCTGTGCCGCGGATCGGCGATCAGCGCGACGAGCGGGGCCATGTCCTTGGCCGGCCAGTCCCGCGCCATCAGGGCTTCGCGCGCCGCCGTGGCGTCCGGCGAGGTGCGGATGAGGCGGATCTCCTCGTCGATATTCGCCACCGCAATGGCGAGACCGACCTGCAGATGCGCATTGTCGCGCGCCTTGGCGAGGCGGAATTTGGTGCGGCGCGTGACGACCGTTTCGCGGAAGTCGATGAAGGCGCGCAGCACGTCCCGAAGCGTCATCAACTCGGGGCGGCCGCCGTTCAGCGCGATCATGTTGACCGCAAAGCTCGATTGCAGCGCCGTGTAACGCCAGAGCTGGTTGAGCACCACATCCGCGTTGGCGTCGCGCTTCAGCTCCACGACGATGCGCATGCCGTCGCGGTCGGACTCGTCGCGCAGATCGGCGATGCCCTCGATCTTCTTCTCTTTCACCAATTCGGCGATGCGCTCGATCAGCGCCGCCTTGTTCACCTGATAGGGAATTTCGGTGAAGATGATCGCCTCGCGCTCCTTGCGCAGCGTTTCGATCTCCGCCTTGGCGCGCATGATGACCGAGCCGCGCCCGGTCGTGTAAGCATTGCGGATTCCGCCACGGCCGAGAATCGTCGCGGCGGTCGGGAAATCCGGGCCGGGCACGATCTCCATCAGCTCGGCGACCGAAAGATCCGGCCGGTCGATCAGCGCAATGACAGCGTCGATCACCTCGCCGAGATTATGCGGCGGAATATTCGTCGCCATGCCGACGGCGATGCCGCCGGCGCCATTGACCAGCAAATTCGGGAAGCGGGCCGGCAGAACCGTCGGCTCATGCTCCTTGCCGTCGTAATTCGGCTGGAAATCGACAGTGCCTTCGTCGATATCGTCGAGAAGCGCGAGCGCGGGCCGCGCCAGCCGCGACTCGGTGTAACGCATCGCCGCCGGCGGGTCGTTGTCGACCGAGCCGAAATTGCCTTGCCCGTCGATGAGCATGAGCCGCATCGAAAAAGGCTGGGCCATGCGCACCAGCGCGTCATAGATCGCCGCGTCGCCGTGGGGGTGATATTTACCCATCACGTCGCCGACGACGCGGGCGGATTTCACATGCGGCTTGTCGGGCGTGTGGCCGTTCTCGTGCATCGAGAACAAAATGCGCCGATGCACGGGCTTCAGCCCGTCGCGCACGTCGGGAAGCGCGCGCGAGACGATCACGCTCATCGCGTAATCGAGATAGCTGCGCTTCATTTCATCGGCGATGGAAACCGGGCGGATGTCGGAGCCCGGCGCGCCGAGGTCGCCTTTTTCCAAATCGTTGTCGGCCAAGGGGAGGGTCAATCCGGATGAGAGTTGTTGTCCTATTCCTATAGGCGATTCTCACCCGTCACGCCAGCGCGGCAAGCCATTGAATATCATTCATTTTCATGGGGTTAGGAAAACGCGCCGGCTCTTTTTGCGAAAGAGTCGCGCGCAATGGGCGTTTTTCGCCCGACCGCAAACCGGTTCAGCGACAAGAAAACGCGAAAAAGACAAGACTTGAGCCGGCGCACGGGTCCTCCGCCGAGGCCGCCCCGCGCCGGTCAAGCCTCGCGCGACGGCTCATTGGCGGCGTTCAGCCGCTTTCGGACGCTGGCGACCAGAGCGCTGGGACTGCCGGGCTCGACGAGCCCGAGATCGTCATCGGCGGCGCCCCCGCTGGCCTGCGGGGCGGTGGCGGCCGGCGCGCGCGCCGCCGGGCCGGGCGGGCTCTCGGCCGCGCCGGCGGCCGCCTTCCGCGCCCCGGCTTTGTCGCGGAAGGAGCGGATCAGCCCAGCGGCCAATGCCGCCAAGGCGCTCAGCCCCTTTGCGGCCCCGCCGCTCTCGGGCTGCACTGGAACGGCCGGGCGAGATGGCAGTTTCGCGAGCCAGCTCTTCAACAGGGATTGTTCCGCCGGCGCATCTTGCGCCGAGGAGCCGTCGCCCTTCGCCGCGGCCGCGCGGCGTCGCCTGACGACGACATAGGCCAAGCCGAGAACGACCAGGCCGAGCACGATCTCCAGATTGTCGAGAAGCATCGACAGGATCGTGTCGACGAGGCTTTCCTCGAGCTGAGGCGCCGGCGCGCCCTCCCTCCCCCGCGCAACCGGCGGCGCCCCCTGCGTGGCGGCGCCCGGACGCGCCTCTGGCGCCGCCGCTGGTTTCCCGGCAGGCTGCGCGGGCGCGGCCGCTACTGGCGCGGGCGGCGTGTCTTCGGCCGCGACGCTCGGACGCATCGGCGCTTCGGCGCCCGGTTTTTCGGCAGGCTGCGGCGCGGGCGACGCCGCTTCCGTCTCGGCCCTGGGGCGCGGCTCGGGCGCGGCCGCTTGGCTCCCGGCAGGCGGCGCGGACGCGGCCTCTCCCATTTGTGGGGCGGGCGGCGTCCTTTCCATCGGGGCGCTCGGATGCGACTCGGATGTCGTGGTTCGTTTCCCGGCCGGCGGCGCGGGCGCGGCCTCTCCCATTTGTGGGGCGGGTGTCTGCGGGGCGGGCGGCGTCTCTTCGGCCGCGACGCTCGGATGCATCGACTCGCCCTTGGGCGCGCCAGCGGACACGCCGCTCCCGGCGACCGGCGCGGCTTCGTTCTTTGCCTCGGCTCCTGACGGGGTTTCGGCGGCCGGCGCATTCCGCCGATTCGCTTCCGCCGGCGGCTCCCGGCGGTTATCCGCCCGCGCCGCAGCTTTCTCCGGCGGGGCCGGCCTCTTCGCCGCCGCGTCGTCCTGCGCCGGAGCCGACGCGCCTGCGATGCTGTCGTTCAGAGGGCCGACGACGCCGTCGGCGTCGGGCTTCGGCGCGGGGGCCTCGCTTTCCGCCTTCCTCCCGATCGGCTTCAAGGGGGGCAGCTCGACGACCAGATCCTCGAAGCCCGGACGTGGGCGCGCTTCGCCGGCCTGCGCCAAGCCGGTCTGCACGCAGCCGGGAGAGCCCGCCGCGACAAGGAGGGCGAACGACAGGCGACGAAAAAGCGGCGACATCCAGACTCTCCAAGACCAGCCGAAAGCTTAGCCACAGGGCCTGAACAAAGGCTATATCAGCAAAGTCTCCGCAGAGTACTCAAAAATTTAGAGGTTCGCCCTCCTGTCGCTCGCGCCGCCTTTAGCCCGCCTGCGCCGGATCGGCCGGGGTGAGCGACACGCTCTCGCCACAGCCGCAGGCTGAGAGTTGATTGGGATTGTCGAAGACGAAGGTCGAGGCGAATTTCGTCGTTTTCACATCCATCCGCGCCCCGAGCAGAAACAGCACGGCTTTGGCGTCGACGATGACGCGCGCGCCCTTCTCCTCGATGACCTCGTCGCCGGGGCGCGGCTCGCCGATCTCCATCTTGTAGGACATGCCGGCGCAGCCGCCCTTCTCCACCGAGACGCGCAGACCCGCTCTGGCGTTGTCGGCCCTCGCCAGCAATCCGCGCACGCGCTCCGCCGCGGCGTCGGTCAGGCTCAGCACATTGAAGCCCATGGTTCTCTCCGTCCTAGCGCCTTCTTGCGAGCGTTTTGCCGAGCCGCTTTCTGCCGCGCGGAAAACGCCCTAATAATTCGCCCAAAGCCCGGGCGTCGCAAGCTCGACCAGATTGGCGTCCGGATCGCGGAAATAAAGGCTCTTTCCGCCCCGCGGCCAATCCATCCGCCCCTCGATCGCTACGCCCTGCGCGGCGAGCCGCTCCTCCCAGCCGGGAAGATCGGCCGCATCGATCGCCAGCGCGAAGTGAATGCGGCCCCGCCCCTCATGCGGCGGGATCTCGCCGAAAGGCGTGCGCGCCGTCTCGCCCATCGTCGCGCGGTCGAAGAGCAGCAGCACACTCGCCGGCCCGCAATCGAGCGCGCAGAGCCGCTGGTCTCGAAACATCGACGAAAGGCCCAGCGTCTCGGCGTAGAACCGCTCCGCCCGCTGAAGATCGTCCACATAAAGCGCGGTTTCCAGAACCCTGCCGATCTTCAAGGCGGCGGCCATTAGCTCTCTCACCACATGTCGAGCGCGATGCGCGCCTCATCCGACATCCGGCTTTGATCCCAAGGCGGGTCGAAGACCATCTTGACCTTGACGTCCGAGACTCCCGGCACGGCGCTGACGGCGTTCTGAACCCATATGGGCATTTCGCCGGCCACCGGACAGCCTGGAGCGGTCAGAGTCATGTCGATTTCGACAAGCCCCTCATCAGAAATATCGACGCGATAAATCAACCCCAGCTCGTAAATATCGGCCGGAATCTCGGGATCGTAGACGGTTTTGAGCGCCTTGACGATGTCGCTCGTGAGGCGCTCCAGCTCCTCCGGATCGCGCCCCGGCGCGCTCATCGCGGGAGTATTTGGGGCGCTTTCGCTCGCCCCGACGGCTGCGCTCGTCTCCATAGAGCCCTCCGTGTTCATCACACGCTGTTCCTCAAGCAAATAAGGCCTGCGCCTTGCGCAACGCCTCGGCCAGCCGGTCGATTTCCTCGCGGGTGTTATAGAGCGCGAAGGAGGCGCGGCAGGTCGAGGTCACGCCGAAGCGGGCGAGCAAAGGCATGGCGCAATGCGTGCCGGCGCGCACGGCGACGCCCGAGCGGTCGATGATCGTCGCAATGTCATGCGCATGCGCCGCGGCCATCTCAAAGGCGACGATCGGCCCCTTGTCGCGGGCGCGGCCGAAGATGCGCAAGCCCTCGATTTCTGAAAGACGCTCATGCGCATAGGCGGTGAGATCCGCCTCATGCGCGCGGATCGTGGCGCGGCCGATCTTCTCCATGTAATCGAGCGCCGCGCCGAGCCCGACGGCTTGCGCGATCGGCGGCGTGCCTGCCTCGAAGCGATGCGGCGGCGCATTATACGTCACCGTATCGCGCGTGACGGTCTCGATCATTTCGCCGCCGCCGCAGAAGGGCGGCAGCTTTTCCAGCCATTCGCGCTTGCCGTAGAGCGCGCCGATCCCGGTCGGCCCATAGAGCTTGTGGCCGGTGACGATGTAGAAATCGACGTCGAGCGCCCGCACGTCCACATCGAGATGCACCGCGCCCTGCGAGCCGTCGACAACCAGCGGAACGCCATGCGCATGCGCAAGACGCGCGACCTCGGCGATCGGCGTCGGCGCGGCGAGCACATTCGACATATGCGTCAGCGCGACGATTTTCGTGCGTGAGGTGAAGAGTTTTTCCAAATCTTCGAGCGCGAATTCGCCGTTGTCGTCCACCTCCAGCCATTTGAGCACGGCGCCCTTGCGTTCGCGCAGGAAATGCCAGGGCACGATATTGGAGTGGTGCTCCATGATCGACAGAATGATCTCGTCGCCCGCGCCGATATGGGCGAGGCCATAGGAAGACGCGACGAGATTGAGCGCCTCGGTCGCCGAACGGGTGAAGATGATCTCGTCGACCGACTCGGCGTTCAGGAAACGCCGCACGCTCTCGCGCGCGCCCTCGAAGGCTTCCGTCGAAGCATTGGCGAGGTAATGCAGCCCGCGATGCACATTGGCGTATTCATGTTCGTAGAAATGCGACAGGCGGTCCAGCACCTGCCGCGGCTTTTGCGCCGAGGCGGCGTTGTCGAGATAGACCAGCGGCTTGCCATAGGGGCGTTCCGACAGAATCGGAAAATCGCGCCGAACGGCTTCAACATCATACGCCTTTTCGAGCAGCGCTTCTGTCATGGTTGTGCGCCTCTTTCGGCAAGCCAGCGATGCACGCGCGCGGTCAGCGCATCCCGCAGCCTGTCATCCGCGACTTCCGACATCGCCTCATTGGCGAAGCCCTCGATCAGCAGCGCCTCGGCGTCGCGGCGCGGCAGGCCGCGCGCCTGCAAATAAAACAGATGGTCGCGGTCGAGACGGCCGCAGGTCGCGCCGTGGCCGCAGGTCACGTCATCCGCGAAGATTTCCAGCTCCGGCTTATTATTCATCGCAGCAGCGTCGGAAAGCAGCAGCGCCTTCGACTGCATGGCGCCGTCGGTCTTTTGCGCATGCGGCTCGACGATCACCTTGCCCTGGAACACGCCGGTTGCGGACTCATCGACGATGGCGCGGAATTTCTCCCGGCTTTGGCCATGCGGCTTGGCGTGGACGACGACCAAGGTCGTATCCGCATGGGCGCGACCCCGCAGCAGCGACGCGCCGTTGAAGGCGAGACGCGCATGGGCGCCCTGCAAGCGCGCGAAATTCTGCCGGCGCAGCAGCCCGCCG
This sequence comes from Beijerinckiaceae bacterium, assembly GCA_033853615.1. GTDB lineage: Bacteria > Pseudomonadota > Alphaproteobacteria > Rhizobiales > Beijerinckiaceae > Methylosinus. The sequence continues at coordinate 6,236 of JAWOLK010000140.1, forward strand.
CCCTCGATCAACACGAAAGAGTTCAGCGCGGCTTTCGCATCCAAGGTCGCGAGCAGCGAATGCACACGCACCGCATCCTCCGCCGCGGCTTTGACGCAGCCGACATGATCGATCTCGGCGCCTGCATGCAGCGCGAAGACCAGCGCCTGATTTTCCTGCGCGCCGGCGCCTTGGCCGACCGCGGTTTCGATGATCGTCGCCTTGGCGCCCGCGCCGGCGATGACCAGCGAGCGCGTGAAACAGGATTGCGCCTCGCCGGCGACGATGGTCGCAATCTCGATCGGCCGCGCAATCTCGACGCCAGGCGCGAGACGCAGCACGACGCCGTCCTGCATCAGCGCCGCGTTCAGCGCCACGACGGCGTCCTCGCAGGCCGGCGCGAGCGCAGCGATAATCTCCGCGTCGCCGTCAGTCAGCGCTTCGCGCAGCGAGCAAACGTCGACGCCAGGAGGCAGCGCCGCGAGATCGGAGAGATCCGCGCGAAAAGCGCCGTTCACGACGCTGAGCCGCGCCGCGTCAAAGAGACGCTCGGGCGCAGCGGCGGGCGTCCCGCGCGAGAGCGGCGCGACGCTGCGCAGCGCCTGTTTCAAATCGGTATAATGCCAGCTTTCGACGCGGCGATTGGGCAGGCCTTTCAGCTCGAAGGCCTCCCAGGAGGCGCTGCGCAGCTCGCCGGCGCCCGCGCTGCGCATCGTCTCGAAGAAGTCCGAGAGCGTGGCCTGTGTCGTGGTCTCGGTCATGACGCTCACGCAGCCTCGCCGATATAATCCTTATAGCCGCGCTCTTCGAGCTCGCGCGCGAGCTGCGGGCCGCCGCTGCGCATGATGCGCCCCTGCGCCATCACATGCACCGTGTCCGGGCGGATATAATCAAGCAGCCGCTGGTAATGCGTAATGACGAGGAAAGAGCGATCGCTCGCCCGCAAGGCGTTGACGCCCTCCGAGACGACGCGCAGCGCGTCAATGTCCAATCCCGAGTCCGTCTCGTCGAGAATGCCGAGCTGCGGTTCGAGCAGCGCCATTTGCAGCACTTCCATGCGCTTTTTCTCGCCGCCGGAGAAGCCCGAGTTCAGGGGCCGGCGCAGCATGTCCTGCGAGACGCCGAGCTTGGTCGAAGCTTCCTTCACGCGCTTCATGAATTCGGGCGTCTGCAACTCCGGCTCGCCGCGCGAGCGCCGCTGCGCATTGAGCGCCGCTTTCAAAAAGGTCATGGTCGCGACGCCGGGGATTTCGACCGGATATTGGAAAGCGAGAAACACGCCCTTCGCCGCACGCTCATGCGGATCGAGCTGCAGCAGGTTTTCGCCGTCGAGCAGCACTTCGCCGTCGGTGACGTCATAGCCTTCGCGGCCGGCGATCACATAAGAGAGCGTCGACTTGCCTGTGCCGTTCGGCCCCATGATCGCGGCGACTTCGCCGTCTTTCACAGTGAGCGACAATCCGTTGAGGATCTTGCGCTCGCCGACCGAGACGTGGAGATTTTTGATTTCGAGCATGCGTTCTGGTCCTGCAAAGGGGGAGCGACGGAACAGCCGTCAGCCCACGCTTCCTTCAAGGGAAATCGAGATCAGCTTCTGCGCCTCTACGGCAAATTCCATCGGCAATTGCTGCAACACGTCGCGCACGAAGCCATTGACGATCAGCGCCGTCGCCTCTTCCGCCGACAGCCCGCGCTGCATTGCATAGAACAGCTGGTCCTCGGAAATTTTCGAGGTCGTCGCCTCATGCTCGAATTGCGCGGTGGGGTTCTTCGATTCGAGATAGGGAACCGTATGCGCGCCACATTGGTCGCCGATCAAGAGACTGTCGCAATTGGTGAAATTGCGCGCCCCTTCCGCCTTGCGATGCGCCGAGACGAGGCCGCGATAGGTGTTCTGCGACCGCCCCGCCGAAATGCCCTTCGAGATGATGCGGCTCTTCGTGTTGCGGCCGAGATGGATCATCTTCGTGCCGCTGTCGACCTGCTGATGACCATTCGACACGGCGATCGAATAAAATTCGCCCTGCGAATTGTCGCCGCGCAGAATGCAGGACGGATATTTCCAGGTGATCGCCGAGCCGGTCTCGACCTGCGTCCAGGAAATATGCGAATTGCGGCCACGGCAAT
>JAWOLK010000141.1:0-2720 GCA_033853615.1 Beijerinckiaceae bacterium
CGCTTGATCTCTCGGCGCCGTCCTTATCCGCCTGAATTGGCGCGCGCCGAGAATATCGGCTCATCATGAGACAAGCACGAATTATTTGAGAGGTGGGAGGTCGCTCTTCACAAACAACCGGCGACGCCGGAACGCGCGTTATTTCAACGTCGTCGCTCCTTTTACGACCTCGTAGCCTCGCGCCACGGGCGAAGCGGGAGCCTTTCTCGGGCTTGGCCATAACGTCTCACGAGCGCCGCAGGCCACTGCTCGTCGTAACCGGGGAGCCGGCGGGGTCAAAGGATCGCGGCGATGTCGGCGTCGCTGAGGCGCTGAGGCGAATGAGCCAACGGCGGCAGGGAGACTAAGGCTTCATGCCGACAAGGTCGTTTTTCGAGACGCGTTTCGAGTTGCTCGCCAGAATGGGGCCGCTCGTCACCACCCAGGATATCTCATCGCCCGACGGCGCGATGAACAAAGTGACGGTCCGTCCATCCTCGTAGGTGACTTCGCCCCTGCAGTTTTTTGCAACCTCATACTTTCCTTTCAAGGAAATCTCCGCATTGTTGGCGTATTTTCCTTTCAATGAAACTTGTCCTGACCCGTCATAGAAGATCATGCCCGCTTCCGAAATCGGCGTTTTGTCCATGCCGTTGGCCGAGAGAATATAAGAACCGTGCAGGGTCCCATCATTGCATGACTGCTGGGACGCGGCGGCGGCAGGGCCGGTGATCAAGGCCATGGCTAATGAGCACATAACGGCGCTTCTCATGTCCGCACTCCTTGCAAGGCTCGCCAAGCGACGCGCGGATAGATGGCGCTTTATGGCCTTTCGGCAATATGAATGGAGAGGCGACGGCCCTTTTCTTTCAAAGGGTCGCGCGCCTGGGAAGACAGCGCGGGCGTCCGCGCGGGGGCGTATTTGCTAATTATAACGGCAGCCCCTCGCACGCGCTTTGCCGATGCTCCGAGTGAGAAACGGCGCGGCTGGCGCGCGCCCTTCTCAGCTGCGCAGGCCCGGGGCCTCCTGGCCGGTGCGCGCCACATATTCCGTATAGCCGCCGGCATATTGGTGGACGCCATCAGGCGTCAATTCCAGCACGCGGTTGGACAGCGCAGCGAGAAAACGCCGGTCGTGCGAGACGAAGAGCATGGTCCCCTCGTAATTCGACAAGGCCGTGATCAACATTTCCTTCGTCGCGAGATCCAAATGGTTCGTCGGCTCGTCGAGAACCAGGAAATTCGGCGGGTCGAACAGCATCTTCGCCATCACGAGGCGCGCCTTCTGGCCGCCCGACAGCACGCGGCACTTCTTCTCGATCTCGTCTCCGGAGAAACCGAAGCAGCCGGCGAGCGTGCGCAGCGCGCCCTGCCCCGCCTGCGGGAAGGAGTCCTCGAGCGACTGGAATATGGTGCGCTCGCCGTCGAGCAGCTCCATCGAGTGCTGGGCGAAATAGCCCATTTTGACGCTGCCGCCGACCGTCACCGCGCCCGCGTCCGGCCCTGTCGCGCCGGTCACAAGCTTCAGAAGCGTCGATTTTCCGGCCCCGTTGACGCCCATGACGCACCAGCGCTCCTTGCGCCGCACCATGAAGTCGAGCCCCTCGAAGATGGGCCGCGTCCCGAAATGCTTGCCGACGTTTTTCAGGCTGACCACGTCGTCGCCGGAGCGCGGCGCCGGGGGGAATTCGAAGACGACCGTCTGGCGGCGCTTGGGGGCCTCCACCCGGTCGATCTTCTCCAGTTTCTTGACGCGGCTCTGCACCTGCGCCGCGTGGGAGGCGCGCGCCTTGAAGCGCTCGATGAAGGCGATCTCCTTGGCGAGCATCGCCTGCTGGCGCTCGAACTGGGCCTGCTGCTGCTTCTCGCTCTGCGCGCGCTGCTGTTCGTAGAACTCGTAGTCGCCGGAGTAGGCGGTCAGCGCGCCGCTGTCGATTTCGACGATTCTGTTGACGACGCGATTCATGAAGGCGCGGTCGTGCGAGGTCATGAGCAGCGCGCCGTCGTAGCCCTTCAAGAAATTCTCGAGCCAGATGAGGCTTTCGATGTCGAGGTGGTTGCTCGGCTCGTCGAGCAACATGACGTCGGGGCGCATCAGCAGAATGCGGGCGAGCGCCACGCGCATTTTCCAGCCGCCGGACAGCGCGCCCACGTCGCCGTCCATCATGTCTTGCGAGAAATTCAGGCCGTCGAGGATTTCCCGCGCCCGGCCCTCCAGCGCGTAGCCGCCGAGGTCCTCGAATCTTCCCTGAGCGTCGCCGTAGCGCTCGATGATCTCGTCCATCTCGTCGACCCGCTCGGGGTCCGCCATGGCCGCCTCCAGCTCGGCGAGTTCGGCGGCGACGGCGCTCACGGGTCCCGCGCCGTCCATCACCTCGGACACCGCGCTCCGCCCGGACATCTCGCCCACATCCTGGTTGAAATAGCCGATCGTGACGCCCCTGTCGGTCGAGACTTGCCCCTCGTCGGGCTGCTCCTCGCCGATGATCATCCGGAAGAGCGTCGTCTTGCCGGCCCCGTTCGGGCCGACGAGACCGATCTTCTCGCCCTTCTGGAGCGCCGCCGAGGCCTCGATGAAGAGGATGCGGGAGCCGTTCTGCTTGCTGATGTTTTCGAGACGAATCATTCGGGCTGGACCTGGATCGCGTGCGCGGCCCTTATGCCATGCGCGGCCGCCGCTTGAAGAGCCCGCCGACCGTTTTTTTCCTCCCGGCCGTTTTTTTCGCCGGGGCCACAGGGGC
>JAWOLK010000142.1:0-5542 GCA_033853615.1 Beijerinckiaceae bacterium
GGCACGCCGCAGCAACGCGAGGCCTGCGAGGCCGACGCCTATAAGTGGTGCCCGTACGATGTTCCGGACGTCGCGGCGATCGAGGCCTGCCTCGAAAAGAACATTCGCTGGCTGACGCCCGCCTGCCAGGAGCAGTTCGGCCACAAGACCGGCAAGACGAAGAAGCGCTCCTGAGACACACCGCGGCGCGGCTCAGCCGAGCAGGCGGCCGCGCGCCAGTCCGCGCACGGAATTTCCCATATAAAATTCCGCGCCGGCGAAATCCTGCGGGCGCAGCACCGCCTCCTCGGCGCGCCCCTCGGCGAGCAGCCTTGCCCGCAATGTCCCCGGCAATAATCCACTCTCGAGCGGCGGCGTCAGCAAGAGGCCGGCGCGGGCGAGGAACACATTGCAGCGCGCGCCCTCGCAAATTTCGTCGCGCTCGTTGAGAAACAAAACCTCGTCGGCCCCTTCCCGCGCCTGCGCTTGCGCCAATTCGGCCTCGTAAAGGGCGCGCCGCGTGGTTTTATGGCGCAGCAGCGGCGCGTGGGAAGAAAATCGCGCGCGGGCGAAGGCGACGCGCCACACCGCGCCCTCGGGAACAGGCTCGATCGGCGTCGCGCTCGCCTCCAGCGCCCCGCCCCGGCGGGTGACCAGCCGCACCCGCAGCCGGGGCGCCCGACCCCCGGCGACCGCGCCTTCCAGCGCCGCAAGGGCGCGCGCTTCGTCATGAGCGAAGCCGAGCGCCGCCGAGGAGGATTTTAAGCGCGCGAGATGTTCCGGGAGCAGATGGAAGCCCTGCCCCTCTGTCCACAACAGCGTTTCGATCAGTCCGAAGTCGTCGGCGCGCCGGTCAGGAATTTCGCCTTGATCAGACATTCCTCATACTCTTCCCGCGCCCGCGAATCGGCCACGACCGCCGAGCCGACATTGCAGACGAGTTCGCCGCCGGGAAAAATCGTCGCCGTGCGAATCGCCACATTGAAGCGAATGTCGCCGTCCGGCGCAATCACGCCGAGCGAGCCGCAATAAACCCCGCGCGGCGCGCATTCGAGGTCGCGAATGATCTCCATCGCCCGGATTTTTGGCGCGCCGGTCACCGAGCCGCAGGGGAAGAGGCCGGTGAAGAGATCCTTCAGCGTCACGCCGTCGCGCAGCCGCGCCTCGATCCCCGAGGTCATCTGATGCAGCGTCGGATAGGTCTCGACGGTGAAGAGATCCGTGACCTTCACGGTGCCGACTTCGGCGAGGCGCGACAGGTCGTTGCGCAACAGATCGACGATCATCAGATTTTCGGCGCGGGATTTTTCGTCCTCGACGAGATGCTGGGCGCGGGCCATGTCCTCGGGGGGCATGAAGCCGCGCTGCGCCGTGCCCTTCATCGGCCGCGCGCGAATGCGCCGGCCCTGCGCCTCGAAGAAGACTTCCGGCGACAAAGAGACGACCGTTTCCTCGCCGAGCGCCACGACCCCGCCATAGGCGACGGGCTGGCGCTTGCGCAGCGCGCGGTAGAGCGCCATCGGGTCGCCGTCGAAGCGGCCATACATCGGAAAGGTCAAATTGATCTGATAGACGTCGCCGGCGAAAATATAATCGCGGCATCTCTGGAAGCGCTCGGCGTATTCGGCGGCGGTCCAGGCCGGGGCGAGCGGCACGGTGATTCGCCCCTGCGGCTCCACCCCGCTCCAGGAGAAATTCTGCGGCGCGCGAAAGGCGCCGAAAAGCAGCAGCGGCGTGCGCGAATGCGGCGTCTGCTGGCGGGCGAATTTCGGCTCCAGCGCATAGCCGAGCTCATAGCTCGCATAGCCGGCGAGATAGAGCCCGCGCTTCGCCGCCGCCTCCATCGCCGCGAAGGCCGCCGCGACCTCGCCCGGCGCGTCGGCGCGGATGATCTCTTCCGGCGCGTCGAACAGCAGCGCGCGGCCGCCGGCGCGCCCATCCTCGAACAGGAGGAAGGGCCGTCTGGGCCCGCGCGTTTCGGCGGCGGCGGCGGGAAGCTCGGCGGCAAGGGGCATTTGAGGCGGCGCTCGCATATGAACAGTGTATAACAGACGCCTTCACCTATGAAATGGCGACGCGGACGGCAATCCCCGCGGCGAAATTAGGCGAGAGCCGCGCGAAGGCGTCACTGGCGCCTTGCGAACCAGAGGTGCAGCCCGAGCCAGGAGAGCGCCGCGACGATGAGCCCGAAGCCGATCGCAAGCAAGACGATCACCGCCCATTCGATCGGGGTCAGCTCCCCCCAAAAGCCGACCTTCTCCCGGTAATCCAGCGCCGCGAATGCGAGGCCCGCGACAAGGCCCAGCAGATGGCTGATCTTTTGCGGATAATCCGCCCCTTTGAACGGCATGGCCTCCTCCCTGCGTCGACCGCCAAGGGAGATGGCGGTTTTTGGCGCGAAACGGCAGAGCGTCAACGGCCATCGGGCGTAAGATCGCCGCCAGCGCGCGGCGAGAGCGGCGGATAATCGACAATCACCGTGCAAAATCCGCCGAAGTCCTTGCGGGACGTGGCGCTTTTTTCCGACGGGGACCATGATGCAATCCACGTTTTTGGGAGGACAGACGATGAAGAACCGCCTCGGACATATCCTCTACTGGGTCGGCGTCGCGATGACGCTGCCCTTCGTGCTGCTGATCGGCGCCTCGATCATGCGCATCTTTTCGCAAGGGTTCGACGGCAAATATGTCAGCTCGGCGGTCTTCGGCCTGTTCTGCGCCGCTTTCTCTTATTCGGTCGGCTTCATGTTTCGGCAAATGCTCACGCAGCAGGGCGATTAGCGGTTCTCAAAAAGGCGATGGGCGCAGTTTTTGAGCCATTGCGCAAAAGCGCCGCGGCCCCTATCGAAACGCCATGTCCAAAGACCCGCTCCGCCTTCTGTTCATCGGCGACGTTCTCGGCCGCTCTGGCCGCGCCGCGATCACCGCGCGTCTGCCCGGCCTGCGCGCCGCCTGGGCGCTCGACTTCGTCGTCGTCAATGGCGAGAACGCCGCGGGCGGCTTCGGCATCACCGAGGCGATCTGCGAGGAATTGCTCGAAGCCGGCGCCGATTGCGTGACGCTCGGCAATCACGCCTTCGACCAGCGCGAGGCGCTCGTGTTCATCGAGCGGCAGCCGCGTTTGTTGCGGCCCGTAAATTACCCGCCCGGCACGCCGGGACGCGGCGCCAATCTCTACACGGGGCGGCGCGGCCAGCAGGTGCTCGTCGTCAATGTGCAGGGCCGCGTCTTCATGGATGCGCTCGACGATCCCTTCGCGGCGATCGAACGCGAACTCGGCGCCTGCCCGCTCGGCCACGCCTGCGACGCGTTGGTCATCGACATGCATGCGGAGACCTCGAGCGAGAAAATGGCGATGGGCCATTTCGTCGACGGCCGCGCCTCGCTCGTCGTTGGCACGCATACGCATGTTCCGACCGCCGACAGCCAGATCCTCGTCCACGGCACCGCCTACCAGACCGACGCCGGCATGACGGGCGATTATGATTCGGTGATCGGCATGGAAAAAGAGGAGCCGTTGCGCCGCTTCACCCGCAAGACGCCCGGCGCGCGCTACGAGCCGGCGCAGGGCGAGGCGACGCTGTGCGGCGTCGCGGTGGAGCTTGGCCCGGACGGCCTCGCCGAGCGGATCGCGCCGGTGCGGCTCGGCGGCCGGCTGCGGCCGGAAACGCCGCCGTGGTGGCCGCCGACCTGAGCTGCGCCGCAGCTCAAACCTTCCGCCAAAGAAGAGCGGCCTACCCAGCCAGGGCCGTGTCGGCTAAATACTTTGCAAAGGATCGCCGAAGCCAAGCGGAGCGCAGCTCATGAAGTGGGAAGATTTTCAGACTTCCGAGAACGTCGAGGACCGCCGCGGCGAAGATTACGCGCAAGCGGGTCCCGGTTTCGGCTTCGGCGGCGGCGGGCTCGGCCTCGGCACGATCATCATCCTCGGCATTCTCGGCTATGCGCTCGGCATCAACCCGGCGGTGCTGATCGGCGGCGCCGAAATGTTTCAGAACATGCGCGGCCACACTTCGGCCCAGCGCTCCGAAAGCCGGCCCACCGGCGCGCCGACCGACCAGATGGGACGCTTCGTCGCCAAAGTGCTCGGCGAGAATGAAGAGGTCTGGTCGCAGATTCTGCCGGCGCAGAAGAATGTCCGTTTCACCCCGGCGACGCTGGTGCTTTTCGACGGGCAGACGGAGTCGACCTGCGGCCGGGCGCAGGCGGCGATGGGTCCGTTCTACTGCCCGCTCGACCGGAAGATTTATCTCGACACGTCCTTCTTCCGCGATCTGAAGCAACGCTTCGGCGGCGGCGGCGACTTCGCCTACGCCTATGTGATCTCGCACGAGATGGGCCACCATATCCAGAATTTGCTCGGCGTTCTGCCGAAGGTGCAGCGCGCCCAGCAGCGGGCGGCGAGCCGCGCCCAGGCCAACGCGCTCTCGGTGCGGGTGGAGCTGATGGCCGATTGCTTCGCCGGCGTTTGGGCGGCGAACGGCGACGCCCGCCGGCAATTCCTCGAAAAAGGCGACGTCGAGCGCGCCATCGCCACCGCCCAGGCGATCGGCGACGACCGCCTGCAGCGCGCCTCGCGCGGCGTCGTCGTGCCGGATTCCTTCACCCACGGCTCGGCGGCGCAGCGGTCGCAATGGCTGCAACGCGGGCTGGAGTCGGGGCTCATCGACAGCTGCGACACGTTTCGGCAGTAGCTCCGCCCTTACGTCCCGTGATGAGGGCTGCGCCCAGGCGCCTATCTCGAAATGGGGATGGGAACGGCAATGGCATGGAACCACTCGGCCAGCGCAGACTCCGTCACCTCTCCCGCAGCGAGCCGCTCGAACATTTCGGCCGCCTGATCGCTCGACGGGAGCAAGAGCCCGTGATCGAGCAAAAACACCGCAGCGGCGACGAGGGCGGTTCGCTTGTTTCCATCGTTAAAGCGATGATTTCCCGCAATGCCGAATGCATAACACGCCGCCAATTCGAAGAGGCTTGGCTTTCCGTAGGCGATTAGGTTTTTTGGCCTGGCGAGCGTGCTGTCGAGCCGGCCGATGTCTGCGACGCCCGGCAAGCCGCCATACCGAGCAATCTGTTCTTCATGGAGCTGGATCACGTCGTCTCGGTCCAGCCAAACCGGTCCGTCCGTCACTTCGCGAGACGCGTGAGCGTGTCCTTGTGCAGCGCGTTTACGACCCGAGAGAGCGCCGCGATCCGCTCTTGGCGTTTCGTCCTATTGTCGGGGCTCTTCTCTTCTGGTTGCAGGGGATCGCGACGAGGCGACACGTATCCCATCGAGACCGACTGCTTGCTAACCCGCAAGAAGGGCTCCGATCGCGAGAACGGCGGGCGAACAAAGCGCGTGGTTATCTGCGGCACGACGGAGCTCCGACAGGAACATATTTTCGTTCGTTCCTTCTGAAGTAAACCACGGTGAAACCGCTCGTAGCAAGCCCGCAAGCCTCGCGCAAAACCGGCCAGCCAATCTGCGCCGCGCGGCTCCCGCCGCCCGGAGATTTTCGCGTGTTTCTCACCTCCCCCGCCTTCTTCAACGACGCGCTCATCCCCCGCGCCTACGCCTG
>JAWOLK010000143.1:0-16561 GCA_033853615.1 Beijerinckiaceae bacterium
CGCGAGCCGCGCCGAGACGAAAGCGCCGGCGTCGAGCAGCGCGTCGAGGTCGACGCCGGTCTCGACGCCGCAGCGATGCAGCATGTAGACAACGTCTTCGGTCGCGACATTGCCGGTCGCGCCGGGCGCGAAAGGGCAGCCGCCGAGGCCGGCGATCGAGCTGTCGACGATCGAGACGCCGGCTTCGAGACAGGCGTAGATATTGGCGAGCGCCTGGCCGTACGTGTCGTGAAAATGTACCGCGATGCGCTCCTGCGGAATCTCGCGCGCGACGGCCTCGACAAGCGCGCGCGCCTCGCAGGCGGCGCCGACGCCGATCGTGTCGCCGAGCGAGATTTCAAAGCAGCCGAGTTCGTAAAGCGCGCGGGCGACCCGCACGACCGCCGCAATCTCCACCGCGCCTTCATAAGGGCAGCCCAGCGCGCAAGACACATAGCCGCGGGCTGAAACGCCTTTGCGCAAGGCGGCTGCGATCACACCGCTATAACGGGCGAGGCTCTCGGCGATGGAGCAGTTGATGTTGCGCTGTGAGAAGGTCTCGGAAGCTGCTGCAAAAACCGCGATTTCCGCAACGCCTGACGAAAGCGCCGCGTCCAGGCCTTTCATATTCGGGACAAGCGCGCTGAGACGGGCGGGGCAGTCGCCGAGCAACGCGAGCGTTTCCGACGTGTTCGCCATCTGCATGGACGCGCGCGGCGAAACAAAACTCCCGGCCTCGATGCGCTTCAGCCCGGCCTGCGCGAGCATTCGGATCAGTTCGGCTTTGTCCGTCGCCGGCAAAAGCCGAGGCTCGTTTTGCAGCCCGTCGCGTGGGCCGACTTCGACGATTCTGACCGCGCGCGGCAGCGTCATGCGGCCTTCTCCTCGGCCAGCGAAACGAGCAGCGCGCCTTCCGGCGCCATGTCGCCGACGGCGCAGCGCACGCTTTCAACGATGCCGTCGCGCGGCGCGGCGAGCGCAATCTCCATCTTCATCGCTTCGAGCACGACGAGCGTCGCGCCTCTCTTGACCTCTTCTCCGGGGGAGGCGTGCACCGCCGTTATGCGCGCTGGAAGCGGCGCCGTCACTTGCCTTTCCGCGGCGCTTTCCGAAGCGGTTTGGACGTGTTGCGAAACATGAGACACGGCAAACGCGCGCCCATCTAGGATGACGACGAAACCGCCGCTAAGTCGCAGGACGGAGAGCTTGCGCTGAACGTCATTGATGCGCAAAAACATGACGCCGCCCGTTTCCGAGGCTTCGACATCCGCATTGGCGAAAGGCAGATCGAGGCGGAACTTTCCGGGCGCGCGGGGCTGAATGTGCAGATCAACCGCTTCATTTTCGAGGCGAAAGGCCAGCGATTGTCGCGCAGGTCCGCCGAGGCGCCAGCCATCGGCTTGCCAGGGCGAGTCGGGATCCTCTTGCGCGCCCGCGTCGGCCAGCCATGCGGCGGCGCCGGCCGCCAACACTGTGAGGCGCGACTCATCGGTGAGTTGAGGCGAAATGTCGAGCGTCGGGAGCGCGCTTTCGAGAAATGTCGTGTCATAGCCGCCGCCGAGAAAGGCGGGATGTTGCGCGAGCCTGCGCAGCAGATCGAGGTTATTGGCGACGCCGACGAGTTCGAAAGCGTCGAGCGCGCGCTGAAGCTTGGGGATCGCCGCCGCGCGGTCCTCGCCATAAACGACGAGCTTCGCGAGCAGCGAGTCGTAATAATGCGTCACGCGATCGCCCTGTCTCACGCCTGTATCGATGCGCAGCGCAGCCTCTTCGCGGGGCAGGCGCAAATGCTCGATGACGCCGGTCGCCGGCATGAAGTTACGCGACGGCTCCTCGGCGCAGATGCGCGCTTCAATCGCCGAGCCCTGCATCGCAAGCTGATCCTGTCGCAGGGGGAGCGGTTCGCCGCAGGCGACACGTAATTGCCATTCGACGAGATCCTGACCGGAAATCATCTCAGTGATGGGATGCTCCACCTGGAGCCGCGTGTTCATTTCAAGAAAATAGAAAGCCTCGCCCTGCACGAGAAACTCGACCGTGCCGGCCCCGACATAGCCCACGGCCGCCCCCGCCTGGACCGCCGCTTGCCGCAGCACCCGCCGCATCTGCTGTGATAAATGGGGGGCCGGCGTTTCTTCGATGATCTTCTGATGCCGCCGCTGCATCGAACAATCGCGTTCGAAGAAGGCGACAATCTCGCCATAGCGATCGCCGCAGATCTGCACCTCGACGTGACGCGCAGAGGTCACGTATTTTTCTATTATCAAGGTTCCGTCGCCGAAAGCGGCGCGCGCCTCGCGGGCGGCGGAGTCGAGAGCGTCGCGCAGCGCAGACGCATCACGCACGATTCGCATGCCGCGCCCGCCGCCGCCGGCCGAGGCTTTGACGAGCACGGGAAAACCGATGCTCGCCGCAACATCTATCGCGACGATCGCATTGGTGACGCGCACGCCCGGCGCCACAGGCACGCCGGCTTTCGCCATTATGTCCTTCGCGGCGGCTTTGGAGCCCATGGCGCGCATGGCTGTCGGCGAAGGCCCGATGAAAACCAGATCGGCGGCTCCGCAGTTCTCGGCGAAATCCGCGTTTTCCGACAGGAACCCATAGCCTGGATGTATGCAGTCGACGCCGGCGCGCCGCGCTATATCGATGATTTTTTCGCCGTCGAGATAGCTCTCCGCCGCCGGCGCCGGCCCAAGACGCCAGGCTTCATCCGCCATTTGCGCGTGCAGCGCCTGCGCGTCGGCGTCCGAATAGACGGCGACGGTTTCAATGCCGAGGCGCCGCGCCGTTCGTATGATACGACAGGCGATCTCCCCGCGATTGGCGACGAGCAGCTTGCGAAACATTCTTAATTTATCCAATTGCTGCGCCAGATCGGCGTGCGCTTATCTAAAAACGCTTTCAAACCTTCGCGCGCTTCCGGCGAGGCGCGGCGCAGGGCGAGACGATGCGCCGTTTGTCGCATGAGGTCTCCGTCGATCGGATGCGCCGCGCAAAGCTCCAGCAGGGATTTCGCCTCCGCCTGCGCGCCGGGGGCGCAGCGCAACAGAGCGTCGATGATGCGATCGCGCGTCGCGGCCATTTCCTTTTCGCGCGCGACCTCATGCACAAGGCCGATCGCGAGCGCCTGTTCCGCGAAAATAAGCTCGGCGGTCAAAATATAACGCCGCGCCCGCCGCAAGCCGATCGCCCGCACCACAAACGGGCTGATGACGGCCGGGATGACGCCGATCTTGACTTCGCTGAGACAGAAGCTCGCTCGGATCGACGCAATGGCTATGTCGCAACATGCGACGAGACCCACGCCGCCGCCATAGGCGGGGCCGTGCACGAGCGCAATCGTCGGCTTGGAGAGACGGTCGAGCCTGTGCATCAGCTCGGCAAGCATCGTCGCGTCGGACTCATTCGCGTCAAAGGAGCCATTCGCGATGTTTTTCATCCATTCGATGTCGGCGCCAGCGCAAAAGGTCTCGCCTGCTCCGGTGATGATCACGACGCGAACATCCGGGCTGTCATCGAGACGGTGCAGCGCGCTCGTCATCTTGGCGACCAACACCCTGTCGAAAGCATTGTGACGTTTGGGCCGGTTGAGCGTCAGCGTCGCCACGCCTCGCGCGTCGATCGATGTCAGCAGCTCTTCCATATCGCCCTCACATGCGAAAGAGTCCAAAGCGCGTGTCTTCGATCGGCGCGTTGCGGCTCACGGCGAGCGCAAGCGCTAGCGCGCGCCGCGTCTCGACCGGATCGATCACGCCGTCATCCCATAGACGCGCACTCGAATAATAGGGATGGCCTTGAGTCTCATATTGATCGCGGATCGGCTCGGCGAAAGCCTGCTCCGCCTCCGTGGTCCACTGTTCGCCGCGCGCCAGCAGCGCATCGCGCCGCACGCGCGTCAAGACGCTCGCCGCCTGTTCTCCGCCCATCACGCTGATGCGCGCATTGGGCCACATCCACAGAAAGCGCGGCGAATAGGCGCGGCCGCACATGGCGTAATTGCCAGCGCCGTAACTGCCCCCGACGATCACCGTGAATTTCGGCATCGCCGCGGTTGCGACGGCGGTAACCATTTTCGCGCCGTCCTTGGCGATGCCCCCCGCCTCATATTTCGGGCCGACCATGAAGCCGGTGGTGTTCTGCAAGAACAGCAGCGGAATATGCCGCTTGGCGCACAGCTCTATGAAATGCGCGCCCTTCTGCGCGCTCTCGGAAAAGAGAATGCCGTTATTCGCGATGACGCCTACGGGCATTCCCCAGATATGGGCAAAACCCGTGATCAGCGTCGGACCATAGAGCTGCTTGAATTCATCGAGCGCGCTGTCGTCGACGAGCCGCGCGATGATTTCGCGCATATCGAAATGCTTGCGTCGATCCACTGTCGCTATGCCGTAGAGTTCGGCAGGATCGTAGCGCGGCGGCGCCGGTTTTTGCATGGCGCAAGGCGCCCGATCGGCCGCGCCGAGATTGGCGACGATGGCGCGTGCGATAGCGAGCGCATGCGCGTCATTCTCGGCGTAATGGTCAGCGACGCCGGAGCGGCGGCAATGCACATCGGCGCCGCCGAGTTCTTCCGCAGTGACTTTCTCTCCGGTCGCCGCCTCGACGAGCGGCGGCCCGGCGAGAAAAATAGCGCCCTGTCCGCGCACGATGACGGTTTCATCCGACATCGCCGGAACGTAAGCGCCGCCCGCCGTACAGGAGCCCATCACCACGGCGATCTGCGGAACGCCTTTCGACGACAGCATCGCCTGATTGTAGAATATGCGCCCGAAATGATCGCGGTCGGGGAAGACCTCATCCTGTCTCTCGAGATTGGCGCCGCCGGAATCCACGAGATAGATGCACGGCAGTCGATTTTCCGCGGCGATTTCTTGCGCGCGCAAATGCTTCTTCACAGTGATTGGAAAATAGGCGCCGCCCTTCACCGTCGCGTCATTGGCGACAATCATGCAATCACGCCCGCTGACTCGGCCAATGCCCGCGATCACGCCGGCGCAAGCGACGCGGCCGTCGTACATTCCGTAGGCGGCGAATTGGCCGATTTCCAGAAAGGGAGAGAGCGGATCGAGCAGCGCGTCGATGCGCGCCCGCGGCAGCATCTTACCGCGCGACAAATGCCGCGCCTGCGCCTCAGCGCCGCCCCCTTGGCGAAGAGACGCCGATTTCTCGCGCAGATCCTCGACAAGCGCCTGCATCGCCTCGCTGTTTGCGCGAAACTCGTCTGAGCGCATGTCGATCGTGCTGTCGATGGCCGGCATCGCCCATCCCCATGCGGCTAAGCCGTCTCCTGGAACAATTCGCGCCCGATCAACATGCGACGGATTTCACTTGTGCCGGCGCCGATTTCATAAAGCTTGGCGTCGCGCAGCAGACGCCCGGTTGGATAATCATTGGTGTAGCCGTTGCCGCCGAGACATTGGATCGCTTCGAGACTCATGGCGGTCGCACGCTCCGCAGCGAAGAGAATGGCGCCGGCGGCGTCTTTGCGCGTCGTGCGCCCACGGTCGCAGGCCTTCGCCACAGCATAGACATAGGCGCGCGTTGCGCTGAGCGCCGTATACATATCGGCGAGTTTGCCTTGCATCATTTCAAATTCGCCGATCGGCCGACCGAATTGCTTGCGGTCATGCACATAGGGAAGCACGACGTCGAGGCAGGCTTGCATGATGCCGAGCGGCCCGCCGGCGAGCACCGCGCGCTCGTAATCGAGCCCGCTCATCAGCACGCTGACGCCGCGATCCAGCTGGCCGAGTATATTCTCTTCCGGCACGGCGCAATCTTTGAAGACCAGTTCGCACGTGTTGGAGCCGCGCATTCCGAGCTTGTCGAGCTTCGGCGAAGAATTAAAACCGGCGAAAGCGCGCTCGACGACGAAGGCGGTGATGCCATGCGCGCCTGCATCCGGATTGGTTTTTGCGTAAACGATGACGACATCGGCGTCCGGGCCGTTCGTCACCCACATTTTCGCACCGTTGAGAATATAAAGATCGCCGCGCTTTTCTGCGCGCAGACGCATGTTGACGACGTCCGATCCTGCGCCGGGCTCAGACATGGCGAGCGCGCCGACATAGTGGCCCGACACGAGCTTCGGCAAGTAACGCCGCTTCTGCTCTTCCGAGCCGTTGCGATGAATCTGATTGACGCAGAGATTCGAATGGGCGCCGTACGAAAGGCCAACCGAAGCCGAGGCGCGGCTGATCTCCTCCATGGCGAGGACATGCTCGAGATAGCCGAGACCGGCGCCGCCATAGTCGGGCGACACGGTGACGCCGAGAAGGCCGAGGGCGCCGAGTTTTCTCCACAAATCCTGAGGGAATGCGTTTTCCGCGTCGATTTGCGCAGCGCGCGGCGCGATTTCCGCCGCCGCGAAATCCTCGACGACGCGCCGCAATTGATCGGCGGTCTCTCCAAGGTCGAAATCGAGAAGCGGCATCCAATGGCGCATGGCCGACTCCGCGGTGGGACACCCGCTATATTTGCCGGCCCAGAGTGATTTCAAGCGGCTGCGGCGACGCTCGGCGGCGTTGGGCGCGGATGCTTATTCAGCGTCTCTTTGAACTGAGGGATGGGCGGCGCGGAACGCGGGAAGCTGCGCGCAGGCCGCATCGACGGAAAGGATCTTCGGCATATCATCGAGCGGCAAGCAGAAGCGGCGGGCGTTGTAAATTTGCGGAACGAGACAGACGTCGGCGATGGTCGGCTGCGCTCCGAAACAGAAAGGAGCCGGCGCGATAAGCTTTTCGATTGCGACAAGGCCTTCCGTCATCCAGTGGAGCCGCCACGCCGCGCAGGCGGCGTCGTCAAGCTTCAGCTCTGCGGTCAAATAGCGCGTGACCCTCAGATTAGCGAGCGGGTGGATGTCGCAAGCGATCGCGAGCGCGACGGCGCGGGCCTTTGCGGCGACGATCGGATCTTGCGGCGTCAGACGCGGCTCGGGCTCGATCGCGTCGAGATAATCGATGATTGCGAGCGACTGCGTCAAAACAGTTCCATCTGCGAGTTCGAGCGCCGGCACGAGCCCTTGGGGATTTTTGCGGCGATAATCATTCTGTTTTTGTTCGCCCCCTGCACGCAAGAGGTGAATCGGGCGCCGCTCGGCCGCAAGAGATTTGAGCGCCAGAGCGATGCGGACGCGGTAGCCGGCGGAAGAGCGAAAATAATCATAGAGAATCATCGGAGCGGCCCTTGTCGTTCGGCCAAACCCGCCCCAGCTCGAGGCAAGGGCTCGTTTCGCCGTGAGTTCGTCTTATGTTTGTGGAAAACGGCGTCACGGTCAAAAAGGCGCTCTGCAATGCAAGCGGTCAGCATGGACAAGCCCGCGGTCGCGTCCGAGCGAAATCCGATGGGCACGGATGGATTCGAGTTCGTCGAATTCGCGCATCCGGAACCCGAAAAACTCGCCCAGCTCTTCGAAACGATGGGGTTTGTGGCGGTCGCGCGACATCGGTCGAAAAAAGTCACCCTTTATCGCCAGGGCGACGTCAATTACGTGCTCAACGCCGAGCCGGAATGTTTCGCGGCCGATTTCGCCCGGCTGCACGGGCCGTCGGTTTGCGCGATGGGTTTTCGCGTCGACGACGCCGCCCGCGCTTACCGCCGCGCCATCGAGCTTGGCGCGCTTCCGGCGTCCACTTCGGTCGGGCCGATGGAGCTGAACATTCCAGCGATCGAGGCGGTTGGCGGGGCGCTGATCTATCTCGTCGATCGCTATGGCAAACGCGGCTCGATCTGGGATGTCGATTTCCGCTGGACGGCGGAGCGCGATCCGGCGCCGGAAGGCGTCGGACTCTCTCATATCGATCATCTCACGCATAATGTGCGCCGCGGTCATATGAACGACATCGCCGGCTGGTACGAGCGGCTGTTCAATTTTAAAGAAATCCGCTTTTTCGACATTACCGGGAAGCAGACCGGTTTGCGATCGCGGGCCATGACGAGCCCTTGCGGCAAGATCCGCATCCCGATCAACGAAAGCGCCGACGACAAGAGCCAGATAGAAGAATTCATTAGAGAATATCGGGGCGAGGGCGTGCAGCACATCGCCTGCGCTTGTTTCGATATATATGAGACGGTCGCGAAGCTGCGCGCCCGTGGGCTGGATTTCATGCCGTCGCCGCCGGACACTTATTACGAAGCGGTGGAGCGGCGCTTGCCGAGCCATGGCGAGCCGCTCGACAAGTTGAAAGAGCTCGGCATTCTCATCGACGGCTCGGGAAAACAGCTGTTGCTGCAAATTTTCTCGAAGACGGTCGTCGGGCCGATTTTTTTCGAATTCATCCAGCGCAAGGGCGACGAGGGATTCGGCGAGGGGAATTTCCGGGCGCTGTTCGAGTCGATCGAGGAAGACCAGGTTCGGCGCGGCGTGCTGCGGCGCGCGACGGAGTGAGCGATGGCGGAAAATTATATGTCCGGCTTCGGCAATCATTTCGCGAGCGAAGCATTGCCGGGCGCCTTGCCGGTCGGACAAAATTCTCCGCAGCGCTGTCCTTACGGGTTATATGCGGAACAGCTCTCGGGCTCCGCCTTCACCGCGCGCGAGAATAACCAGCGGTCCTGGCTCTATCGCATTCGCCCCTCCGTGTTGCACGTCGGCCGTTTCGGGCCGGCGGTTTTTCCCTACTGGCGCACCGCGCCGGCGCGCGAGCGAGGGGCGCCTTTCGGCCCCATGCGCTGGGCGCCGGTCCCTGTTCCCGATGAGGAATTGACCTTCATTTGCGGCGTGCGGATCATGACGACCTGCGGCGACGCCGATGCGCGCAGCGGCATGGCGGCAGGGATTTATTTCGTCACGAGCGACATGAAGGACGAGTATTTCTACGATGCGGACGGCGAGCTGCTGATCGCGCCGCAGCAGGGGCGGCTCCTCTTCATCACCGAATTCGGCCGCATGGATGTCTCGCCCGGAGAAATCTGCGTCATTCCGCGCGGCGTGAAATTCAGGGTCGAGGCGTCAGAGGCGGCGCGCGGCTATTTATGTGAAAACTACGGCGCGCCCCTCACGCTGCCGAACCGCGGCGCAATCGGCGCTAATTGCCTCGCCAACCCGCGCGATTTCCTCACGCCTGTCGCAGCCTTCGAGGACCGTGACAGGCCGGCGCGGATGATCGTCAAATGGGGCGGCGGCTTTCATATCTGCGAGATCGACCATTCGCCGATCGACGTCGTCGCCTGGCATGGAAATTATGCGCCGTATAAATATGATCTGCGGCTGTTCTGTCCCGTCGGCGCCATTCTCTTCGATCATCCCGATCCGTCGATTTTTTCGGTGCTCACCTCGCCGACACAGGAGCCGGGCGTCGGCAATGTCGACTTCGCTATTTTTCCCGAGCGCTGGATGGTCGCCGAACATACGTTTCGCCCACCCTGGTATCACATGAATGTGATGAGCGAATTCATGGGACTAATTTTCGGAAAGTATGACGCAAAGCCTGAAGGCTTCGCGCCCGGCGGCGTCTCGCTGCACAATTGCCTTCTGCCGCATGGGCCGGACGCCGCGGCTTTCGAACAGGCGGCGCGCGCGGCGCTTGCGCCGGTGAAACTCGCAGACACGCTCGCCTTCATGTTCGAAACGCGGCTGCCGCAGCATGTCACGGCCTATGCGGCGCAGCTTGATACGCTCCAGAGCGATTATGCCGATTGTTGGTCGGGGTTGCAGAAGCGCTTCACCGGCGACAGGGGCGGCGCATGAAACTAGCTTCGTTGAAAGAGAACCGCGATGGGCGGCTCGTCGTCGTGTCGCGTGATTTGACGCGCGCCGTCTTCGTCGATGATATTGCGCCGACATTGCAGGCGGCGCTGGACAATTGGGGCGAAGCCGCGCCACGGCTCGCCGCGCGCGCCGAGGAGATCGAAAACGACCTCAAGGCCTCGTTCCGTTTTCGCGAGCGTGATTGCGCCTCGCCCTTGCCGCGCGCGCATCAATGGCTGGACGGTTCTGCTTACGTCACGCATGTGGAGCTTGTCCGCAAGGCGCGCGGCGCCGAGATGCCGCCGTCCTTCTGGACCGACCCGCTGATGTATCAGGGCGGCAGCGATAGTTTCCTTGGAGCGCGTGACGCCATACCTCTGATCGACGAAAGCCACGGGCTCGATCTTGAAGCGGAGGTCGCGGTCGTCGTAGACGATACGCCCATGGGCGTTGATGCGCATACGGCGCGCGCGCATATCAAGCTCGTGATGCTGGTCAATGACGTGACCTTGCGCGGCCTTGTTCCGGGCGAACTCGCCAAGGGCTTCGGCTTTCTGCAATCGAAACCGTCTTCGGCTTTTTCTCCCGTGGCGGTCACGCCCGATGAATTGGGCGGCGCCTGGGATGGCGCCAAGCTCGCCTTGCCGCTGCGCAGCTCGATCAACGGCGCGCCGCTCGGCGCGCCTAACGCCGGCGTCGACATGACTTTCGACTTCGGCCAGCTCATCGCCCATGCCGCCCGCACCCGCGCGCTGTCGGCGGGCACGATCATCGGCTCGGGCACGGTCTCCAATCGCGGCGCCGACGGCGGGCCCGGTCGCCCCTTTCCGGAAGGCGCCGGCTATTCCTGCCTCGTCGAACAGCGGACGGTCGAGACATTGCTCGAAGGCGCGCCGCGCACGCCCTACCTCCGCGACGCCGATGTGGTGCGCATAGAAATGCTCGACGCAGCGCGTCACTCCATTTTCGGCGCAATCGAGCAGACGGTGCGGCGCGTGTGACGCGCTCAGGCCGCCGGCTTTCCCTTGGCGCGGAAATAATGCAGATCGCCGCGCGTCACGAGGCGGTCTTCGGCAATAGACTGATGCGCCTCTATGTCCGGCGCGGCGCGCAGCCTGTCGTAGAAGGGGCCGAAATCCTGGTAGCACTCCTGCAGGAGTTGCTCGAAACTATCTATTACAAAATAGCTCTGCTGGAAATCGTCGATAATATATTTGGTGCGCATCACCCGTTGGAGGTTGAAAGCGATGCGGTTCGGCGAGGAATCGCTCAGCGAGAAAATAGTCTCGGCCGGGGAGGACAAGATCCCGGCGCCGAAAATGCGCAGGCCGTGCGGCGTCGCGATGAGGCCGAACTCGACCGTGTACCAATAGAGCCGCGCAAGATTGTGCAGTTGCCCGCGCTCCAGCGCCCGCTCTCCGCCTTTGCCGTAGGCTTCGAGAAAACGCGCATAGACCGGATTGGCAAGCAGCGGCACATGGCCGAACACGTCGTGAAAAACATCGGGCTCTTCGAGATAGTCGAGCTCCGACTCGGGACGGATGAACGCGCCGGCCGGAAAGCGGCGATTGGCGAGATGTTCGAAGAAGGCGTCGTCGGGAATGAGGCCCGCCACCGGCACGACGCGCCAGCCGGTCAGCGCCGAAAGCCGCGCGCTGAGATCCTCGAAGTCAGGAATGCCGTCGCGGGACAGCTCCAGTTTCGCCTTGGCTTCGAGAAATTCGTCGCAGGCGCGTCCGGGCAGCAGTTTCGCCTGGCGCGCAAAAAGCCGGTTCCAGCGGTCGTGCTCCTCTTCGGAATAGGACCGCCAGTTCTGCTCGATCGTCCAATCGGCGTTGCGCGGCGCGGCGGCGTAGCGGTTCTTGGCCGTCGCCGCTTCAACGTGAGCCTCGCTCATGCGTCTCTCCCTGCGCGATCATGTAACGCGGAGAGGCATGAGCGGCAGGGGCGCTATTCGAAAAAAGTCGCCGTCTCGCTTTCGCTGTCGCGCAGCGCCTCGGGCTCCGCCCGCTCAATGAGCGCCGTCATCTCCTCCATTTGCTCGGTGAAGGTTTCAAACCGGTCGCGCAGATGATTGCTGGTCACATCGATGAAATCGGACGGGCTGCGCACTTTGGAGAGTTTGCCGGCATAGTCGAGATTTGCGCCGATATGGTCGAGGGCAAAATGCAGCAGCTTGGCGTTGTAATCCATCGCCGTATCGAGCAGCGCCCAGCTTTGGTCGCTCGCGTGGTTGGTGCGCGCCTGCGTCATAACAGCCTCCCTCTCGGTCAAAAACCTCTGACCAAGATAAGAGTTCTTGGCGCCCCGTCCAATAAAAATCGCGTTTCAGAGCGCAGCGCATTGATCCGTCATGCGCGCCGGCGCCGGCTGCGGCAGCAGGGCGATGACGTCGCAAAGACAGGCGACCGCCTGTCCCGCCAGCGCCTCGCGGTAGCGGCCTGGAATTGCGCGGAGCGGCGGCAGGCTGCGCATTGCGAGAATGGGGCGCGTCATCAGTTGCGGCGCCGCCTCCCGCAGGGTCACGTCGCAGGTCTCGCCGTCGCTGCGCATCACGGGCTCGACCAGCACGCAGAAATGCTCCTGCGCGACCTCGTCCGGAAGAGCGCGGGTGAGCGCCGCCCCGACGATCAGGTCCGGGCGAAAGGCCGCGGCCGTTTCCGGCAGGCGGCTCGCCATGCGCCCGTGCAGCGCGAAGGCCGTCTCATGGCCCATGGCCGCAAGCTCGGATGCGATCCGCTGCGCCATGCTGTTCTCGGTCGAGGAAACGATCAATATCCGCATCTCTGGCTCGCCGCTTTTCGTGACGGCGCGATTCTGCGGCGCCTTGGACGCCGGCGCATCCTCAAACTGGCGCCGAGGCTAACGCCGGGCTTGCGCCTTCGCTAAAATTGCGCGCTAAAACTCTATCCCCTGCTGCGCCTTCACCCCGCCGGCGAAATGATGCTTCACCAGCGTCATCTCGGTCACGAGATCGGCGGCGTCCACCAGCTCCGGCTTGGCGTTGCGGCCGGTGACGACGATATGGAGATCGGGCCGGCGCCCGCGCAGCGTTTCGACCACCTCCTCGAGCGGCAGATGCTCGTAGCGCAGCGAAATGTTCAATTCGTCGAGGATCAACAGGCGGACCGCCGGATCGGCCATCAGCGCGCGGGCCGTCTCCCAGGCTCGGCGGGCGGCGGCGATGTCGCGGGCGCGGTCCTGCGTCTCCCAGGTGAAGCCCTCGCCGAGCGTATGCCAGGCGACGAGCCCCTCCGTAGCGCCGAGCCGCTCCAGCAGCAGGCGCTCGCCGCTCATCCAGGCGCCTTTGCCGAATTGCACGACGCCGATCTTAAAGCCATGGCCGAGCGCCCGGCAGGCGAGGCCGAAAGCGGCGGTCGACTTGCCCTTGCCGGGGCCAGTGTGGACCATCAGCAGGCCCTTTTCGGCGATGGTCTTGCCCGCAATCTCTGCGTCCTGATGGGCCTTGCGCTTCGCCATTTTTTCGCGGTGGCGGCGGGCGGCCTCGTCTTCCTCGCACATGCTATTTTTTCCGTGTTTGACGCCGGTCTTGATCGCGCTTATGACTGCGAAAGACGGTTCTTCGCAAGAAGGTGAAAAGGGAACGCGGTCGAAATCCGCGGCTGCCCCCGCAACTGTGACCGGCGAGGCCGCGCCAAAAGCCACTGGGCCTGAAGGCTCCGGGAAGGCGGCGCGGGCGACGACCCGGGAGCCAGGAGACCTGCCGTCGCTATTGAGACTTTAAGGCCGCCGGTGGGGCGGCAGGGAGATCGTCATGTCCATTCGTTCGCTTTCCGCCGGCAAGGCTGCCATTTCCGCTGACCGCGTTGAAATGATCAAGGCGGCTTTCGTGGCGCTGTTCCTCGGCGTCGGCCTCGTCTATCTCGCCGGCTTCGCCTATTCGGACACGGCGCATGAGGCGGCTCACGACACGCGCCATTCGCTGTCCTTCCCCTGCCACTAACAGACGCCTTGCTCCGGCGGGTTCTGGCCGCCGGCCTTCTGGCCGGTCTTGTCGCGGGGCTTGCGGTCGCGGCCCTGCAACATGTCACGACGACGCCGCTGATTCTCGCGGCCGAGGTCTATGAGGCGGCGCAACACGCGCATGACGCCGTGGCGGAGGCGGGCTGGAAGCCGGCCGAAGGTTTCGAGCGCACTGCGGCGACGAGCGTCGCGACCATCGCGACCGCGGCCGGCTATGCGCTCACGCTGCTGGCGCTGATGCTGTTTTCCGGCGAGCGGATCGAGCCGAAGCGCGCAGCGATCTGGGCCGCCTGCGGCTTTGCCGCGACAGGACTCGCGACCGGGCTCGGCCTCGCGCCGCAACTACCGGGCGCCGCCGAGACGCAGCTCGCGCTGCGGCAGATCTGGTGGGTCGGCACGGCGCTCGCGACCGGCGCCGGCCTGTTCACGCTGCTGCGCTTCGACGCGCTTGCGGCCAAGGCGGCCGGCGCGGCGCTGATTCTCGCGCCGCATCTCATCGGCGCGCCGCAGCCGGCCGCGCCGCAGAGCATGGTTCCGGCGGAGCTTGCTGCGCGCTTCGCCGCCTCGTCGCTGGCGGTGCAGGCGGCGACCTGGCTGCTCGCCGGTCTGTCCGTGGCGCTGTTCTGGGGCCTGTTCACACAAGAGGCGGAGGCCGCACGATGAGCGCGCAGAAAATCCCCGCAACGATCGTCACGGGCTTCCTCGGCGCCGGCAAGACGACGCTGATCCGCCATGTGCTGGAGCAGGCGAAGGACCGCCGGCTGGCGCTGGTCATCAATGAATTCGGCGACGTCGGCGTCGACGGCGAAATTCTCCGCGCCTGCGGCGTTGAGAATTGTCCGGAGGAAAATATCGTCGAATTGGCCAATGGCTGCCTGTGCTGCACCGTCGCCGATGATTTCGTCCCGGCGATCGAGGCGTTGCTCGCCCATGAGCGGCGTCCTGAACATATCATCATCGAGACCTCCGGCCTCGCGCTGCCGAAGCCGCTGGTCAAGGCTTTCGACTGGCCGGCGATCCGCTCCAGGCTGACGGTGGACGGGGTCATCGCCGTCGTCGACGGCAAGGCGGTGGCGGAAGGCCGCTTCGCCGACGATCTCGACGCAATTGCCCGCGAGCGCGCCGAGACAGAGACCATCGACCACGACAATCCGCTCGAAGAAGTCTTCGAGGATCAATTGTCCTGCGCCGATCTCGTCATCCTCAACAAGACCGATCTGCTGAGCGACGAGGAAGAGGCCGCGGTTCTCGGCCAGCTTGCCGAACGTGCGCGAAAAATCGTCAAGGCGCGCGAGGGCGGCGTCGATCCGCGCGTCCTGCTCGGCCTCAACGCCGCCGCCGAGGACGATCTCGCCAATCGCCCCTCGCATCACGATACGGAAGAAGACCACGACCATGAGGATTTCGAGAGTTTTTTGATCGAGATTGCGCCAGCGCAGGACGCGGCGGCGTTGGTCGCCCGCCTCGCGGAGGTCGCGCGCGCGCATGACGTGCTGCGGATCAAGGGCTTCGTCGAAGTCGCCGGCAAGCCGATGCGCCTCCTCGTGCAGGGCGTCGGCGAGCGCTTCCAGCATCATTACGACCGGCCGTGGAAGGCGGGCGAAACGCGCCTGAGCCGTCTCGTCGTCATCGGCGAGAAGGGGCTCGACCGCGCCGGCGTCGCCGCCATGCTCGCCGCGTAAAGCCCATGCATCTGCTGCCGCGCGATCTTCACGGATTGGACGACGCCGGCGCGGCGGTCGATCTTGGGCAGACGCCGGCCGAACTCGTCTTTCTGTCCTTCTCCGATTCGGAGCTTACCCTGCTCGCGCGCCTCTACGAGCGCGACGCGGATTGCCGGCCGAGCCTGCGCTGCGCCCAGCTCGCGCAGTTGAAACACCCGTTTTCGGTCGATCTTTACATAGACAAGGTCGCGCGCGGCGCGAAGCTCGTCGTCGTGCGACTCCTCGGCGGCAAGGAATATTGGGCTTATGGCGTCGAACAGCTCGCCGCCGCGGCGCGCACGCATGGCTTTGCGCTGGCGATCGTCCCCGGCGACGGGCTCGCCGACGCGCGGCTCGACGCCGCATCGACGCTGGACAAGGACGCGCTTTTGCGCATCTGGCGCTTCTTCCAGGACGGCGGGCCGGACAATCTCCTCTCCTTCCTCGGCTACGCCGCGACGCTGATCGGCCGGCCGACGCCCTGGCGCGAGAGCGCGCCGGTCGAGAATGCCGGGCGCTGCGCCGCCGCATGCCAGGAGGCGGGCGTCGAGGCGGCCCGCGCGCTCGTCGTTTTCTACCGCTCGGCCTATCTCTCCGACGATATCGCCCCGATTGTCGCGCTGGCCGACGCCTTGCAGGCGCAAGGTTTTGGCGTGGAAGCGGCCTATGTCGCGAGTTTGAAGGAGCCGGACAGCGACGCCTTTTTGCGCGCGCGCATCGCCGCTGTCGCGCCGGACATAATCCTCAACGCCACCGCCTTTTCCGCGCGCGGCGAAACGGGTTCGGCGCTCGACGCGGCGGACGCGCCGGTGCTGCAAGTCGCGCTCGCCACATCGACCCGCGACGCCTGGGAGCAATCCACGCGCGGCGCCAATGGCGCCGATCTCGCCATGCATGTCGTGCTGCCGGAAGTGGATGGGCGCATCTTCACCCGCGCCATTTCCTTCAAGGCGCCGAGCAAGGCGCGCCGCGCCAGCGAATTCGACGAGCATTTGCACGCGCCGGAGCCTTCCCGCATAAACTATGTCGCGGAGCTTGCCGCCGCCTGGGCGCGGCTGCGCCGCAAGCCGAATGCGCAGAAAAGCCTCGCGCTGATCCTTTCCGATTATCCGGCGCGGCGGGGGCGCGGCGGCTACGCCATCGGCCTCGACGCCGAGGCGAGCGCCTACGAAATCGTCGAGGCGCTGATCGCCGAAGGCTATGA
>JAWOLK010000144.1:0-9597 GCA_033853615.1 Beijerinckiaceae bacterium
TCGCCGCCCATCTTGCCGAGCTCGGAATAGCCTTCCGGCCCGAGCTGTTCCTTGCGGGCTTCGCCGCCCATCTTGCCGAGTTCCGAATAGCCTTCGGACCCGAGTTCTTCCTTGCGGGCCTCGCCGCCCAAGCGGCCGGCTTCCTCGACCGTCATCGAGCCCTTGGACTTTTCGGTTCTTTCGTGTTCTGAGCCCTTAGTGGCCATAGTCTTCTCCTTTTGGGTTCTGTTTGCGGACCAGGAGAAAAGGCTACGTCAAAGAACAGGGGGTAAGCCCTGTTGTATTTAGTCATTGTACAATTGAAGAATATTGTCCTGCGCCCAAGATCATGTCCGCACGCTAAAGAGTAAGCTCTTTCGATCTCGGGGGCCTGAGATACAAGCTGTTAAATATGGGTATGAAATTGCTGACAAATAAGGAATTATACCTAAATCAGCTGCGTATAGACCAAGCATATGCTTTTACGGGGCCGCCGGTCGCGGTCATCCGGCGCCCTCGTCAGCTCTTCGGATAGCCTACAGTCTGCGACAACAGCACATGCTGATCATGGCTAAGGCCGAGCGCGTCGGCGATGGCGGTGCGGTCGATCCAGGCGCGGATGACGGCAGCGAGCCCGGCGCTCGCCGCAAAGAGATAGACATTCTGAGAGATCGCCCCGGCGGCGACGGCGGCGTAACTCTGGCGCTGCGTAACCGGAACCAGCGCCAGGCGGCTGTCGTCGGCGACGAATACGAGATCGAGCGGCGCCTCGTCGACGAAATCCTGATATCCGGTGACCCGTCTCACATCCGCCTGGCTCACGAGCCGCAGGGCGTGGGCGGCGGCGTCGTAGAGATAGGCGCCGGACGCCAGCGCGACATAGAGGTCGATCTCCTGCGCGTCGAGCGCGGAGGGGGCCGTGCGCCCGCCCTCGGCGCGATTGACGCCGAAGGCGGCCCAGAGGAGGTCGGAAAGGAGCTGCAGCGGCAGCTCCTGCGGCGAGAATTCCCGCAGCGAGCGCCGTTTCGCCAGCGCCTCCATCAGCGGCATGCCTCCTGTTTTGCCGGGGGCGGGCAGGGCGATCTGCGGCGCGGACTTGCCGAGCGCCGGTCTCGGCCGCAGCTTGCCCATCATGCCGAGGACGAGTTTCGCCACAGCGCTCATGCGTGTCGCCTTTCCTGCGCGACCGGCAGGGGGTCGCCAGCGGCGGCGGCGGCCTGCCGCTCGGGGAGGCGCGCGGCGAGTTCCCGCACCCGCGCCGCGACCGGGGCGAGGTCGGCCTCGGTGAAAGTTTCCTTGTCGAGCAGCCGTTGCGCCGCCTCATTGTGCACCGGCGCGCAGACCTGCAGGATCGCCCGGGCGCGCTCATGCGCCTCGGCGACGAGGTTGGTCACGGCCGCGTCGATCCGCGCGCTCGTCTCGTCGCTGACTTCAGATTGCAGCGGGGCGAGGTTTTGCAAATCGAGATAGCGCGGCCGTTCGACGACGAAGGAGGCCTCGCCGATCTCGGGCTCCATGCCGTAACGCGTCGCCATCGCGCGCGCCATTTCCGTCGCGCGTTGCAGATCGTCGGCGGCGCCGGTCGTCGCTTCGTCGAAGACGAGAAGCTCCGCCGCGCGCCCGCCCAGCAGAACCGTCATGCGGTCGAGCAGCTCGCTGCGCGTCAGCAAATAGCGGTCTTCGGTCGGCATCTGCATGGTGTAGCCGAGCGCGCCGAGCCCTCTTGGAATGATCGAGACTTTCCTGATCGGATCGACGTCCGGCAGCGCCATCGCCACAATGGCGTGGCCCATTTCGTGATAGGCGACGATCCTGCGCTCGCGCGGATTGAGCAGCCGCTTGCGCTTTTCGGGTCCGGCCACGGTCCGCTCTATCGCGGCGGTGAAATCCTCGATCGACACGGACGCCGCGCCCCGCCGCGTCGCCAGCGTCGCCGCCTCATTGACGAGATTGGCGAGGTCGGCGCCGGTGAATCCCGGCGTCAGAGCGGCGATCTCGGCCGGGTCGACGTCGGCGGCGCGTTTGATCTTCGCAAGATGCACGCGCAATATTGCGACGCGCCCGTTCTTGTCCGGGCGATCGACCGAGATCTGTCGATCAAAGCGCCCAGCGCGCAGCAGAGCGGGGTCGAGCACCTCGGGCCGGTTGGTCGCCGCCAGCAAAACAATGCCGATCGTCGGATCGAAGCCGTCCAGCTCGCTCAGCAATTGGTTGAGCGTCTGCTCCTTTTCGTCATGCCCGCCGCTCAGGCCCGAGACGCCGCGCGCCCGGCCGAGCGCGTCGAGCTCGTCGATGAAGATGATGCAGGGCGTATTGGCCCGCGCCTGCGCAAAGAGATCGCGAACGCGGGCGGCGCCGACCCCGACGAACATCTCGACAAATTCGGAGCCGTTGATGGAATAGAAAGGCACGCCCGCCTCGCCCGCAACGGCGCGGGCGAGCAGCGTCTTGCCGGTGCCCGGCGGCCCGACGAGCAGAATGCCCTTGGGGATGCGGGCGCCGAGTCTTCCATAGGTTTTGGGATCTTTCAGAAAGGCGACGATTTCCTGAAGCTCCTCCTTCGCCTCGTCGACGCCGGCGACATCGGCGAAGCCCACCTTCGTATCCTGTTCGACGAAAATGCGCGCCTTGCTCTGCCCGACCGACATGATCGAGCCGAGGCCGTCGCCCATGCGTCGCGAGAACAGGCTCCAAAGGAAAAAGAACGCCGCTGCGGGAATGATCCAGGAGAGCAGCGTCGCTATCCAGGTGTTTTCCACCGCGCCCGAATATTTGACGCCGGCGGTCTCCAGCTCCTTGGCCATCTGCGGATCGACCCGGACGGCGAAAATCTGCTTGCGGCCGTCGGGCAGAGGTTTCTTCAACGTGGCCCGGACCGCCTTGTCGCTCACCTCCACGTCGGTGAGCTTACCGTCTTGCAGATCCTCGATGAACTGGCTGTAGGGCACGACCTGCGTCTGGCTGGAGGCGCTCCACATCTGCTGGAAAATCAGAATTGCAATAGCCGCGAGAAGAAAATAGCCGACATCGAAGCGCCATCCCCGTCCGTCCCGTCCGTCCCGTCCGTCCCGTCCGTCCGCGCCGTTCGCCGCCTTGTTCATATCCGCCTCGTTCCCGCCGGCCGCTCCAGCCGCGCCCCGGGTGGGGAATGTCAGCGCCGCGCGCAGCTGCCTATTATCTCAACCCTCGCGACGCTCCGGCAAGCCGCCCGTCGCGAATCGAGACTGACGGCGGCAGCCGTAGGGCGACGCCGCAACACCGCCCGCCGCCGCGGATGGCTAATGTTTCGATCCTCCGACGCGCTCCGAGCTTTCGCCGCGCTCGCTCGTCGCCTCTTCGGCTCCGCCTTCCTCTTCGCTGCGCTTGCCTTCCTCGACGAGCTCACGCACGCGCTGGCCGCCCATCTTTCCGGCTTCCTGCACGGTCATCTTGCTGGCGCCCTTGTCCTTGCCTGACCGTTCCGTATCCTGATTGCGCGCCATGTGGTTCTCCTGTTGGCTAAAGCCGCAAGCGCGGCCCCAGTGTCGCACGCGCATTGCCGATGGAGAGGTAGGGGGATTGAAAGGGAAGAAATATCAGCGTGATTACGCATAAGGCGCGGGGCCCGCGGGCGGTCGTCTCCCTCAAACGCAGCGCGCCGACGCGGGCCTTTCCGCGCCGGCGCAATTGTGCAAGGTCAGACGCGCGAGCAGCGCGCTATTGAATCGGGATCATGAGATGTTCGTAGGGAGTGCCCTGCCACATCACGAAAGGCCGGGTCGTATCGGTCTTCCAGTTTTGCGCGGTCGACCTGCCGGATGCGTTGCTTTGCCCGACGCCTTGCTGCTGTTCTCCGCCCACGCTCGCGGAGAGCCCCTCGCGCAACGCGCGCGCGCCGAGGATCATCACATGCGGGCCCGCCTGGATCCAATCGGCCTGCTCGGAGCCCTGGGCGTAAGGGTTGCTCTCGCTCGCTGACACGCCTTGCAGCATATAGGCGGCGCTGATCTTGTTCGCTGGCGGGTCTTTGTGGTCGAGCCACGCCTGAATCCAGTCGAGGCCGTTGCGATCGACGCAGATCGGCTTGCCGGTCATGCCGCCGGCCGCCTGGGCGCCGCCTTGCGGGAAGCTCGGCAGACATGTCCAGCCGTTCGAGCCTTCGCGCAGAGTGCGCAATTTGCCATTCTCATTGATCGCGATCGTCGCGCCCTCGGAGACGCCGCTCGGCGCCGCTGACTGCGCGATGGTTATGAACTGTTCATTCGTTATCGACGCGCCGCCGGTCGCGCCCATGGTTCCCGTCGACCCGCCGCCCGTCGCGCCGGTCCCGCCCATCGTTCCCGTCGCTGCGCCGCCGTGGCGCGTCGTCGCTTGCGCAAGCGCCGACGGCGTCGCCGCGACGACGCCTAAGCACGCTGCCGCCGAAACTGCAATAAGGCTCATAAACCTCCAAGAGCCGTCGCGCCTTGCTTTCATCGTTTCTCTCCGCAGGAGCAGCCGCAGCTGAACCGCCGTTAATGACGTCAGCGCTTCCCCGCGCCGTCACATGGAACTGGCCGCAAGAGAGGCAAGCACGGCGGCATAAGTGGAAAGCGCGGATCGATTGCTGGCGTCTTTCATCGATGACGCTAGTTTTGCAATGACGATAAAGCCTCACTCCGGAACCGTTCATGAGCGAGCCTGCTTCGTCAAAGACGGTCGTCTATGCGGCTCTTCTTGGCAATCTGCTCGTCGCCCTGACCAAGTTCTGCGCCGCCTTCTGGAGCGGCAGTTCGGCGATGCTGAGCGAGGCGGTCCACTCTCTGGTCGACACGGGCAACGAGATCTTGCTGATCTACGGAATGTATCGCGCCGCGCGGCCGCCCGACAAGCAGCACCCGCTCGGCTACGGGCGCGAATTATATTTCTGGAGCTTCATCGTCGCTCTGATGATCTTTGCGCTTGGCGCAGGCGTCTCGTTTTTCGAAGGATTGGTTCATATTCTCGAGCCCGCGGAGTTGGTCGACCCGGTTGTAAATTACATCGTCCTCGGCCTTGCCTTTCTCTTTGAAGCGTCATCCTGGTGGGTGGCGTTTCGCCGCTTTGAACGCAAGCGTGGTTCGCACGGCTATGTGGAAGCGGCGACGCGCAGCAAGGATCCGACGAACTTCATCGTCCTGTTGGAGGATTCCGCCGCGCTGCTTGGCATCCTCATTGCGCTCGCCGGCACTTTCGCGGCAGAAAAGCTGCACCAGCCTTTGGCCGACGGCGCCGCATCGATCGCCATCGCGCTGGTTCTTGCAGCGACCGCGGCGTTTCTTGCGCATGAAAGCAAGGGTCTGCTGATCGGCGAGCCGGCGAGCGAGCGCGTGCGTCTGTCGCTTGAGAGGATCGCCGAGCGCCAAGCGGGGGCGGGCCCTGCCTCGAATATAATTACCGTTCATCTCGCGCCCGATCAGATCGTCGCGGCGATGGACCTCGATTTCGCCGACGACTTGCGCGCGCGCGAGGTAAAATCGGCGGTCGCAAAATTGGAGCGGGAGGTCAAGCGTCAATTGCCCTTCGTCATCGCGCTCTTCATCAAGCCGAAGAGCCGGGCGCGCCGTTGATCGCATTCGGCGCCGCGGCGTCTAATTTCACTTGCTCGCGACGGCGTCCTGGCGCCACCCTCGGGCGGTCTGCTTCGCTCTGCCGAGAAACCGATGAAAAAAGGCAATTTCTTCGAGACGGCTCCGACCGGCGCCGATGAAATTTTCGAAACGCTGCTGGCGCGCGACGGCGTCCGCATCGAGCGGATCGTTTCAACCGGGCAGGAGAGTCCGCAAGGTTTCTGGTACGATCAGCCTCAGCACGAATTCGTCGTGCTGCTCGCGGGGAGAGCCGGGCTGCGTTTCGAGGACGAAAAAGACGTGATCGATTTGCGGCCGGGCGATTGGCTGGAGATAGAAGCGCATCGTCGCCACCGCGTCGAATGGACGCAAGCCGACCCGCCGACCATCTGGCTCGCCGCGCATTTCGGTCCGCAGCCGCAACGCTGACAAGCCCGCAGCGAGAGAAAAATCAGAGACATAGGCGGGCGAGCTTGCTAGGCTCGAGGCGATCGTCGGGATCAGCCTTCAGGCGCCCGCATCGATCGCCGACTTAAGGAGAAAACATGCCTAACAAACTCGCGGCGTTTTTCCTCGGATGCGCGGTCGTTTTCGCCCCTCTCGCAGCCTCGGCGCATTACGCCGGACGCCCGCATCACCATGGCCACTACCGGCCCTATCACCGGCCGCACCATTATCATTATTACCATCCCTACCGGCCGCATCACGGACATCACTACTATCGCCCCCACTATCGGCATTGGTGAGCGCAGCGCGGCGGCTGCGGCCGCCGCCCGTTTTATCGCTCAGGCGCGAGTCTTCAGCCGGGCGGTCGCGTCACTGCGCCTATAGCGGTCTGTCTTCCAAGGAACAAACAGCGCCTTTTAGCGTTGCGCGGTAAGGCGCTGGGGCTTTGGAGCAACCGAGGAGAGCGCAATGACCCGCTTGGGTAAGGCGGTCGCGACAGGCCTCGCGGCGATGACGCTC
Source organism: Beijerinckiaceae bacterium (assembly GCA_033853615.1). Lineage (GTDB taxonomy): Bacteria > Pseudomonadota > Alphaproteobacteria > Rhizobiales > Beijerinckiaceae > Methylosinus. The sequence continues at coordinate 6,513 of JAWOLK010000144.1, forward strand.
GCAGCAACGGCGGCGGCGCCCGCTTCGGCGGCCTGGCGATATTGGCGCGGCTATGGGCGCTGGGCGGCGGCCCCCTGCGCGCCGGGCGTCGTCGCGAGACCCTGGGGCTACGCCGCCTATGGCTACGTCCCCTACGCCTATCCGCCCTATGGATCTTACGCCCTGGCGAGCTATGGCTATGGCGCGCGCTGCTCCTGCCCGTGAGGTCGCGCGGCCTGCGCCGCGGCGGGCAAGGCGCGCGGCGGGTCCGCTGCGCCGGCGCCTTGCCCGCATCCCGCACGCGCGTGGCCTGCGTGCAGAGGCCGCAGGGTCCTCGCGAATGGGGCGGGGCGCAATCCGTGTCGATCCTCTCCGGGAAATCCCCTAGAGCCCTTTGAGAACGCCCAAAACCTTCCAGGAGCAGGAGGTTGTCGTGGACCCCAAACCGCAAACCGAGGTTCGTGAGGCGGTCGGCGTGTTCCAGAGCGCCGAGGCGCTTCAGGACGCCTATGACGAGCTGCTGAGTTCGGGCTTTCACCGCAGCGAGGTCAGCCTGATGGCCGGCGAGCAGACCGTCGAGGGAAAGCTCGGCCACAAATATCAGCGCGTCGCCGAGTTGGAGGACGATCCGAATGTGCCCCGCGCCGTTTACGTGCCGCCTGAATCTCTCGGCGACGCCCAGGGCGCGCTGATCGGCGGCTTGCTCTACATCGGCGCCGCCGGCGCGGCCGGTCTGGTGCTGGCGTCGGGCGGCGCGCTCGCCGCCGCGGTTGCGGCCGGGGCGGCGGCCGGCGGCGCGTCAGGTCTCCTCGGCGCGGCGCTCGCCAGGCTGATCGGCGACCATCACGCCAATTATCTGCAAGAGCAGATCGACCATGGCGGCATATTGCTGTGGGTGCGCACCAGAGACGAGGCGCATGAACAGCGCGCCGTCGAGATTCTCAAAAAACACTCCGGCGTGGATGTGCATGTCCACGGCGTGAGGGAAGCCTGAGCGCGCGCCGTTAATATTTGGTCGTGGTCGGCGGGTCGGTGCGCCGGTCGAGATCGGGTTTCGGGGCGGGGGCCGGACCGGGCCTTGGCGCGGGCGGCCGCGGCGGGGCCGGCGCCATTCCCGTCTCGGGCCGGACGGCGGCCTGTTCCGGCGGCGCCTGCGCGGTGTCGACGTTCAGCCCTTCGAGCCGCCAGGCCCCGTCCACCTGCCGATAGGCGAGGCTGAACCTTATCTGCAGCGGGCGCGTGGGAAAAAATCCGAGGAGCTGCAGCACGCCGTCCTTGTCGAGCTGCGGCTTTCTGACGAATTGCGGCGGGAAGATCGCGACCGGCGAGAGGTCGATGCCGCGGGCGCGAAAACCTTTCAGCGCCTCGGCCAGCTGTTCGATGGTCGCGGTCTTTTTCAACTGCGGGCTGGCGAGCGCATAGAGCACCGTATAATCGCCGGTCTCATTGCCCTGGCTGACGGCGATCAGCGTCGTGCGCACCAGCATGGTGATCACGTCGAGCCCCGGCGGTTCCGGTTTTATCTGCCCGCGCAGCGAAAATTTCGGCAGCGGACGCGCCGGCGCGGCGCCGGGGGCGTCGGCGGGCGCCTCGGCGCGGGCTGGCGTGGCGGCGAGGCCGAAAGCCAGCGCGGCGGCGACGACGCCTTTTGCTCCAAGACGACCGGCGGTTGGTTCAAACAGGCGGCGCAAATTTTTTTCCTCGAATCAGACTTTCGGCGAGCCCGGCAAGGGCGTCGCGCTCTAGCCGCGTATAGCGGCGATCGCCTTGTCCATTCCTTTCGGAGAAAAGGTGAAAGTGTATTTCTTGCTGTCGACTCCGAGGATCGTCGCCTCGACGGTGGTTGCCGAGGCGGCTTCTTTCAGGAAGGCGTCGTCGACGGCGAAATTGGCGAAGCAGCCGGCGTTGGTGCAGGCGGTGAAGGGCAGCACGCGGGTGGCCGAGGAGCCGAGCTTGATTTCGACGCCGGGCTGGATCAGCACGCCGGTCAGGGTTTCGAGCGCGCCGACGATCTTGCCGTCGGCGGATTTGCCGAGGGTCCAGACCAGCACGACCTTGCCGTGGTCCTTCTCGGTGACGCGCAGCAGCGCGGCGCAGCCGATCTTCTTGTCGTCCTTGCCATAGCGGCAGGTCAGCGACCAGGCGTCGAGGGTTTTGATCTCGGTGCGGGCCGGGGCCTCGGCGGCGGCCTTTTGGGCGGCGGCGGGGCGCGGCGCGACCTGCGTTGTGGCCTTTTGCGCCTCTGCCGCCGTCGCCGCGGCGAGGACGGAGGCGGCGAGGCCGATGATGCGGGCGGCGGCCGGCGCGCGGCTGAAATTTTTACGCATGCGTTTCCTTGAAAATTGAGCCTCGGGCCGGCCCCGACGTCGATTTAGCCGAATGGGCTTGCTCCGGGCTTGGAGCCCTTGGGCTCCAAGCTTTTTTTCTGTGTCGCCGAACCGGTTTCCCGCTTCGGCGAGACCTTTAGCGCACCGAGCTGAAGGACACGGCGCTCGCGGCGCCGACCGCCGAGATCGAGGCGCTGGCGCCGGCGCCGAGGCCGTTAGTGATGGTGATCGTGCCGGTGTTGGTCACAAGGGCGTTGTTCGACACGGTCTGCGTGATGGCGCCCGTGGTCGGCGCGCGCATGGCGGCCGAGTCGGCGATGCTGGCGTAGGAGACGGACGCCGCGGCGCCGGTGGCGCTGATGGCGGCCGAGGCGCCCGTGCCCGCGATATTCGCTACGCTGATCGAGCCGGTGTTGGTCACGGAGCCCGTGTTCGTCACGTTTTGCGTGATCGCTCCGAACGATGCGCCCGGATTGGCCTCCCCGCTTCCCGCAATGCTGGTGTGGGAGACCGCCGCCGCGGCGCCGGTCGCGCCGATCGAGACCGAAGCGCCCCTGCCGAGCGTGCCGGCATTAATCTTGGCAATTTCAGGATTGTTGCTGATGACGCCGGAATTGGCGACTTCCTGCGTGACGTTGCCAAAGCTCATGCCGACCGCCGGAGAGCCAGTCTCAGAAGCCCAGGACGACCCGTTGAAGGTCGCGCCCACCGAGGCGACCGCCCCCGAGGCGCTGAACGAGACAGAGGCTCCGTCAGCAAGAGCGCCGACCGTTAGATCG
>JAWOLK010000145.1:0-30801 GCA_033853615.1 Beijerinckiaceae bacterium
CCGGCGTTCAGACCGCCATAAAAGCCCGTCCACATCGGGGGCGGCGGCGGCGGCGGCGTGTAAAGCGGCGCGTCCTTGCGCGAGGGAAGGTCGGCGGCGAGAGCCGAGCCGGCGCAAAGCGCCGCAGCCGCTACGGCGAGGCCAAATTTTTTCATGAACGTCACTCCTGTTTCAGGCGCCGCGCGGCTTGCGTGAAGCGGGCCACGCGAGGCGTCTTAAATCCATGCCCAAACCGCCCTCCGTTTACAATGCGTTCTGACGCAGTAGTCGGTTTTCACGGCTCTTTATCAGACGCCTGTTGCATAACAGCCACAACTTCGCCGCCGCTGGCGCCATCAAAACAGAGGCTTATGGCTTGTCCTTGGCTGCACGCCGCTCTTGTCACGGCGAAGCGAGGCGGCGCTTTGCAGCTGCTTGAAAAAGCCGAGTCTCTGCGGCAAAGTCCGCGGCGGAGATTGTGCGATGCAACTCAAAACCGGCCTTGCGGTGAGCGCCGCGCTCGACGCCATTTTTATGGGGCTCGTCATAGCGGCGCTGGGGCTCGGCTGGGCCAGCGGCCACGCGCCGCTATCGGCGGCGCAACGCGGCGATCTCGCCGGGCTGCATGCGCTCATCGGCGTCGCCGCCGGGCTGTTCTTCTTGGTCGAAGTTCTCGTCCGCAGCATCGTGCTTGCGCCGCTCGCCGCGGCCGGGGGCGCGCAGTTGCGGCGCGGCTTCGGCTATGCGCTGCGGCTGTTGATCAACATCGGCCTCGTCACCATGCTGGCGAGCGGCGCGCTGCGGGCCGTCTATGCCGGCGAACATCTCCAGTTTTTCGGGGCCTTGCTGCTGTTCGACGTCGCGGCGGACGAAAATCTCGCGCAGCTCTTCACCCTGCTCCACCGCACGACCGCGGCGATTCTCGCGGTGGCGATCGTTGCGCGGGCGCTTATCGCTTTCATCGGCCTCTTCGCGGCGCCGGCTTTGCCGATCGAAGAAGAGGCGCCGGCGCGCGAAGAACCGCGCGATCCGGCCTTCGCGCTCGCCCGCAAACTGGCGAAAAAGCTCAATCTCTTCGGCTGGATCGGCTTTTGGGCGCAGCTCCTCATCGCGCTTTTGTCAACGCCCTTGCTGATCTTTGCGGCCATGGGCCGCGGCATCAACCCGGGCGGGCCGGACCTCGGCGACGCGCTGTCCTGGGGCGCGGCGTCGCTCTTGCTCCTCGGCGCCGCGGTGTTTCTCGATTTTCACCACACGCGCGTGAGCCTACGCTTGGCCCGCAACCCCGCGCATTATCTGAGCCCCGAGAATCACGCGGCCTTCGGCTTTCTCGGCGTCGCCTCCATCATCGGCGCGCTCGGGGCGATTCTCGCTTTCGCGGGCGTCGGCATGAGCATAAGCCTGTTGATCGCCAAGACCGTGTCGCAGCCGCCGGGCATCGCCATCACGGATCCGAACAGGATCGTCCGGGCGCTCGACGTGTTCACGCTGCTCCTGAACTTCAACCTGTTGTTCGCGCATTTTCTCGGCGCGGGGATCGCCGTCTCGCTGAGCATGAGCGCGCTGAAGGCCCGCCACGGCTTCATCGTGGCGAGCGGCCGCGCGGCGCCCGCTCAAAGCTCGTGAACGCAGACGCCGTCGACGAAGGTTTGCTTCACCACCCCTTGCAGCAGCGCGCCGTCGAAGGGCGTGTTGCGGCAGCGCGAATGGAGCCGCGCCGGGTCGATGACGAAGGGCTCGTCCGGATCGAAGCGGATGAGATCGGCGGGGGCGCCCTTTTGCAGACGCCCCTGCTCCAGCCCGAGGATTTCCGCCGGCCGCGACGACATGGCGGCGAGAAGGCGGGTAAGCGGCAGCTTGCCGGCGTGCACGAGCCGCAGGCCCGCCGCCAGCATGGTTTCGAGGCCGATCGCGCCATATTCCGCTTCGGCGAAGGGCAGCCGCTTGGTCTCGACGTCCTGCGGGTCATGGTCCGAGACAATGACGTCGACGACGCCGGCGGCGACCGCCGCGACCAGCGCCAGGCGATCGTCCTCGCCGCGCAGCGGCGGGCGCAACTTTAAAAAGGTGCGGTAGTCGCCGATGTCGTTTTCGTTCAGCGTCAGATGGTTGATCGAGGTTCCGCAGGTGACGGGCAGGCCGCGCGCCTTGGCGGCCGCAATCGCCTCCAGCGCCAGCGGCGAAGCGACGATGGAGGCGTGATAGCGGGCGCTGGTCAGCGCGACGAGCCGCAAATCGCGATCGAGCATGATCGCCTCGGCCTCCGCCGGGACGCCCGGCAGGCCGAGCCGCGTCGCAAGCTCCCCCTCATTCATCACGCCCTCGCCGGAAAGCTGCGGGTCTTGCGGGAAATGCACGATCAGCGCCGAGAAGCCGCGGGCGTAGGTGAGCGCCCGGCGCATCACCAGCGCGTTGCGCACGGCATGGGCGCCGTCGGTGAAGGCGACCGCGCCGGCCTGGCGCAGCAGGCCATATTCGGAAATCTCGCGCCCCTCGCGGCCCTTGGTCAGCGCCGCCATCGGCAGCACGCGGACGCGGCCGGTGTCGCGCGCCCGGCGCAGCACGAAATCGACGACGGCGGGATCGTCGACGGCGGGCGAGGTTTCGGGCGAAGCGACGATGGTGGTGACGCCGCCGGCCGCGGCCGCCTGCGTCGCGGTGGCGATGGTCTCGCGGTGCTCCGCCCCCGGCTCGCCGACGAATGCCTGCATGTCGACGAGACCCGGCGCCAGCACGTCGCCGGCGCAGTCGATCACCCTTGCGCCCGCGGGCGCGCCCTCGCGCGTGACGGAGGGGCCGAGATCGGCGATGCGGCCGTCGCGAACAAGGAGGCCGCCGCGCATTTCGGCGCCGGCGGCGGGATCGACGAGTCGGGCGTTCAAGAACAGCAGAGGCGCGGACATGGCGCCTGATTAGGCCATTTCGCCGGCCAAGGGAACCGCACGCGCTTAGCGAAGCGCGAAACGCACCAGCACGTCGGCCCCGTCCGCCGGCGGCGAGACCAGCCGGGCGCGAAACGGAATTTTCTCGCCCGGCGCGAGCTGGCTCTTCTGCGGCCGGACGGTCCAGGCGTATCTGTCGCGGCCGTCTTCGCCGCGCACCGTCACCAGCAGGGGCGGCGCCGGCGTCGCGTCGCGGCGCAGATTGACGATCTCACCCTCGACCGAGAGCACTTTGCGCTCCCCCTCGACGACGAGACGGGAGCGCACCTCCCGCAGATCGAGGCCGACGAGATTGACCGGCGCGCCGATCGCGGCGTAAAGGCCGGCCATCTGCGGGACGTTGCGCACGATCGCCTGTCGCAGACCGAGCAGCGCCGCCAGGGCGGCCATCAGGCCGAGAACGAACACGACCGGCGGGAGCGACGCGCGGCGCGGGGCGGGCGCGGCGCGCGGCCTGCCAATGTCGCGGGAGTAGATCCGGGCTTCGGCGGCGCCGCGCATGGGGAATGTTTCACGCAAGCTGAACATCCTGCAAATTCAATCACAAGCGTGGTTAAAAAAAATAAATCGCGGTCGCCCGGCGGTCGCTTTATCTTCCGGCGGTTGCGCCGGCGGCTCTAAAGTCTATGGTCTGCGGAAAGGCGATTCTCCGTCCGTCGCGGCGGCTATCGCGGCAGCTGTCAGGAGCCGTCCATCCGGTGTTGACCTTCCAGAACGTCGGCCTGCGCTACGGCATGGGTCCGGAGACCCTGCGCGATTTGACCTTTTCCGTGGAGCCGCAGTCGTTCCAATTTCTCACCGGCCCGTCCGGCGCCGGCAAGACCTCGCTGCTCAAGCTGATTCTGCTGACGCTGCGGCCGACGCGCGGCCTCATCACCCTTTTCGGCGCCGACCCCGCGACGCTCGACAAGGACGACATCACCTCGATCCGCCGCCGCATCGGCGTGGTTTTTCAGGATTTTCGCCTGCTCGACCACCTGACCCTGTATGAGAATGTCGCGCTGCCGCTGCGGGTGCTCGGCCGCGAGGAAACGAGCTACCGGGCCGAGGTGCTGGAGCTGCTCGGCTGGGTCGGCTTGAGCGAGCGCAAACACAGCCTGCCGGCGGTGCTCTCCGGCGGCGAGAAGCAGCGCGCGGCGATCGCCCGGGCGCTGATTTCCCGGCCCGAGATGCTGCTCGCCGACGAGCCCACCGGCAATGTCGATCCGACGCTGGCGCGGCGGCTGCTCCGCCTGTTCATCGAATTGCACAAATCCGGCACGGCGGTCATCATCGCCACCCATGATCTGCATTTGATGGATCAATATGACACAGCCCGTCGCCTGGTTCTGGTTGACGGACGCTTGCAGATTTTCGACTAACTGCGTCATGGTCCTGTCACGTCTCCGCCGCGCCCAGACCGAAGCGAGCGCCCCCGATGACGACGCGCCGCCGGGCGCGCCGCTGGTGCCGTCCGATTCGGTCGCCGGCCGGTCGCTGGTGATCATCATCGCCATCATGACGTTTCTCGCGGCGGTCGCGGCCGGAGCCGCGCTGCTCGTCGCCGACGCCAGCAGCGATTGGCGCCGCGAGGTGGCGCGCGAGGCGACGGTGCAATTGCGGGCCCTGCCCGGCCGCGACGTCGAGGAGGATTTGCGCAAGGTGGTCGACGTGCTGACGGCGGCGCCGGGCGTGCGCGACGTGCGCGTCTTCACCAAGGCCGAATCGGAGGCGCTGCTCGCGCCCTGGCTCGGACAGGGGCTCGATCTTTCCGAATTGCCGACGCCGCGCATGGTGGTTGTGACGCTCGACCAGGAAAAACGCGCCGATCTCGGCAAGTTGCGGGAGGAGCTTGCGCAAGCGGCGCCCTCGGCGACGCTCGACGACCACCGGATCTGGGTGGATCGGCTCGGCGCCATGGCGAACACCGCGGTCGCGGCCGCGACATTGATTTTCGGCCTCACCGTCGCCGCGATGGGAATTGCGGTCGCCTCTGCGACGCGCGCCGCCGTCGGCACCAACCGCGAGATCATCGACGTGCTGCATCTCGTCGGCGCGGCCGATAGTTTCATCGCCGAGGAGTTCCAGCGGCGTTTTCTCGGCCTCGGCTTCAAGGGGACGCTGATCGGCGGCGGCGCGGCGCTCGCCCTGTTGGCGCTGGCGGGGTTTTTGTCGCGGCGCTGGGTGGCGACGCCGGGAAGCGACCAGGTCGAAGCGATGTTCGGCGCATTCGAGCTCGGGCCGAAGGGCTATTTGCTCATTCTGGCGCTCTCGGGGGCGATCGCCCTGATGACCGGCTTTCTCTCCCGCCTGATCGTCCTGCGTCACCTGCGCCGTCTGCTGTGAGCGAGGAAGCAAAAGTCTCGGGCGGGCCCATTAAGCCGGCGCGCCGCGCGTGGTTGCGCCGGGCGGCTTTCGCCGTTTTTTGCGGCCTGGCCTTTGCGTCGTCGGCGCTGATCGCCGGCTTCGTCGGCTTCGCCCTCTCCCTGGATCGCACCGAACCGGCGCTTGTCCCGCAGGCGGAGGCCGTCGTGGCGCTGACCGGCGGCTCCGAGCGCGTGCTGGAGGCCGCCGAGCTGCTCGCCCGCGGGCAGGCCCGGCGCATGCTGATCACCGGCGTCAATCGCGCGACGCACGGCGCCGATCTCGCCCGGCTGCTGCCGATGTCGCGCGATCTCTTCGCCTGTTGCGTCGACCTCGGCTACAGCGCAAAGGACACGCAGGGCAATGCGCGCGAGACGCGCGATTGGACGCGACTACGCCGGATCAAGGGCCCGCTGATCGTCGTGACCTCCAATTACCACATGCCGCGGGCGCTTCTGGAGCTGTCGGCCGCCCTGCCCGGCGTCACGCTCTACCCCTCTCCGGTCGTCAGCGATTACGTCGACGTCTCGAACTGGTGGAGCGACCTGCGCGTGCTGCGCCTCGTCGGCAGCGAATATTTGAAATATCTGCGCGCCTTGCTGCGCACCAGCGTCAAGCGGCCAGCGTGAGCGCGCGAGCGCGGCGGCGCGCGGGCTTGTCTTTCCGGTCGGCCCTGCCATAAAAGCAGGGCTTTCCCAACGCCGCAAGGATCAGGCGGACCCGATGCTTTTCCTGCGTTCGCTTATCTTCCAGATCGTCTACTACCTCAATCTCGCCTTCTGGATGGTGCTCTGGCTGCCCGGCCTGATGATGCGCCGCCGGGTGGCGCTGGAGCTCGGCCGCCAATGGGGCCGCACCTCGCTCTGGCTGCTCGACAAGATTTGCGGCGTGAAGGTCGAATATCGCGGGCTTGAAAACATCCGCAAAGGCGCGGTCATCGTCGCCTGCAAGCATCAATCGGTGTGGGAGACCTTCGTTCTGCCCATCCATTTCCCGGACTTCTCCTTCATCCTCAAACACGAGCTGATCTACATTCCCTTCTTCGGCTGGTATTTGCTCGCCGCCGAGCAGATCGCGATCGACCGTTCGAAGGGCGGCAAGATCCTGCCGCAGATCGTCGAGAAGGTGCGCGGCATCTTCGCCCAGGGGCGGCAGCTCTTCATCTTTCCGGAGGGAACGCGGCGGCCGGCCGGCGCGCCGCCGGAATATAAATTCGGCATCGCCCATATCTACAAGGAGACGAACGCCCCCGTCGTGCCGGTCGCTCTGAACTCGGGCGTCTTTTGGGCGCGGCGCGCCTTTTATGTCCGCCCGGGCACGGTGGTGATGGAGTTTCTGCCGACCATCGAACCGGGCCTGAAGCCGCGCGAGTTCTTCAACGAGCTTCAGAATCGCATCGAGACGGCCAGCGACAGGCTGATCGCCGAGGCGGTCGCGCGCGATCCCTCGCTGGCGCCGGTCATCGAGGCCAACCGCGCCAGGGCCCTCGCCGCCGCCGAGAAAAAGCCGGAGACGGCTTAAGGACGCTCACCCGAACGACAGCGCCGCAGCGCGGCTCGCCATCAGCGGATATTCCGCCTCGACGACATAGGGACCGCCGCCGACCGAATCGCGCGACGACATCAGCACGAATTGATCGGCCTCGAAACGCAGCGGCGGGAAAAAGCCGCGCGTCCCGAGATAGGCGGCGACGGCGGCGGAGGGCGCGCCGCGCAGCCGCGCCAGCGTCACATGCGGCGCATATTTGCGCGGCTCAGGCTCGGCCCCGAGGCGGCGCAACAAGCGCTCCTGCTCGCCCTGCAGCTCCATCAGCGCCTGCTCCGGCCGCGCCTTGGCGACCACCGCGCGCGGCTTGTCGCCGCCAAAAGAGCCGAGCGCGTCGAGCGTCACGGTGAAAGCGGGACGCCTGATCATCGCCAGCTCCTGCGCCACGTCGCGGGCGAGACGCTCGTCGATGTCGCCGATGAACCGCAAGGTGATGTGATAATTCTCGGCCTCGATCCAGCGCGCGCCGGAAAGGCCGCCGCGCAGGCTGGCGAGGCTCTGCGCGACCGTCGCAGGCACTTCGAGGGCGGTGAAAAGTCTCGGCATGGCGTCCTCCCTCTCAAAAAGGCGCGGGGTTAGCGCGCCGACTCGGCCCTGCTTTTCGCGGCGCGCAGCGGCGCAAGCGCCGCCTCGACGGCCGGCGCGACGCCATCCACGATTTTCTCGACGCCTTGCCGATTTGGATGCAAACCGTCGAGCAGCAGGGAATTGTCCTCGATCGCGCCGCTTAAAAAGAACGGGTAGAGCGGCACGCTATTGCGCGCGGCAAGCTCGGGGTAAATCGCGTCGAAGTCACGTTTGTAATCCGGCCCGAAATTGTTCTGGGCCTTCATCCCCGCGAGCAGAACCGCGGCCCCCTGGGCTTTGATCTTCTCGATCATCTTATCGAGATTGTCGCGCGTCAGCTTCGGGTCCACTCCGCGAAGCATGTCATTCGCGCCAAGCTCCAGTATGACGAGATCGGCGCCGTCGGCGAGCGCGAAATCGAGCCGGGCCAGCCCGCCGGCGGTCGTGTCGCCGGAGACGCCGGCGTTGACGACCTTCGCGTTGAAGCCGTCCTTGGCGAGGCGGCGCTCCAGCGCCACGGGAAAAGAGACATCGAGCGGCAGGCCGTAACCGGCCGTCAGACTGTCGCCGAAAGCGATGACCCGCAGCGGCGCCGGCGCCTCTGCGAAAGCCGGCGAGAAGGTCGCAAGGAAAAACAGCAGCATGGCTTGGAAGCCGCGCGCGAAAGCGCGATAAGGCGCGAGGCGAGAGGCTCGCCGCAGCCCCCGCTCCGTAGGTGATAAGGCCATGGTCGTAGAGAACCCCGTCATTGAACTCGTCGATGTGGATCTGACCCTAGGCGCGAGCGCCGCGCGTGTCCATGTGTTGAAATCCCTCAGTCTTTCCATTGCTGGAGGCGAAACCGTCGGCCTCGTCGGCCCGTCGGGCTCGGGAAAATCCACGCTGCTGATGACGCTCGCCGGACTGGAGCGGCCCGATTCGGGGCTGGTGCGCGTCGCCGGGGCGGATCTTACGGCGCTCGACGAGGACGCGCTGGCCCGTTTCCGTGGCCGGAACATAGGCATTGTCTTTCAATCCTTCCAGCTCATCCCGACCATGACCGCGCTCGAAAATGTCGCCGCGCCGCTCGAACTCGCTGGCCGGCCGGACGCCGCCGCGCGCGCCAGGACGGAGCTTGCGGCGGTCGGGCTCGCCGATCGTCTGTCGCATTATCCGCGCCAGCTCTCGGGCGGCGAGCAACAGCGCGTCGCTCTGGCGCGAGCCCTGGCGCCCGGCCCGATGATCCTTGCGGCCGACGAGCCGACAGGCAATCTCGACAGCGAGACCGGCGCGGCGATCATCGATCTCATTCTGGCGCAGCGCGCCCGCCGCAATGCGACGCTGGTTCTGGTGACGCATGACGCGAGCCTCGCCGCAAGATGCGACCGCGTCGTGACGCTGCGCTCGGGCCGCATCGAATCCGACTCAGGGACGCGCCGATGAGCGTCTCCCTGCGCCCCGCGGCGCTCGCCTTTCGTTTCGCGCTGCGCGATCTTCTCGGCGATCCGCGCGGCTTCGGCGTCTTCATCGCCTGCATCGTCATCGGCGTGGCCGCGATCGCCGGCGTCAACGGCCTGTCGCGATCTCTCGCCGAGGGGCTGGCGCGCGAGGGTCGCACGATTCTCGGCGGCGACCTCTCCTTCAATCTCTCGCATCGCGGGCTCGACGCCAGTGAGCGCGCCTTGCTCGAGCAGCGCGGCCGCATCGACGAAATCGTGATGATGCGCGCCATGGCCCGGCGCGACACTGGCGACAGCGCGCTGATCGAGATCAAGGCCGTGGATCCTGCGACCTACCCGCCCGCCGGAACGCTCGATCTCGCCCCCGCCTTGTCGGCGCGGGAGGCGCTGGCGGTCAAGGACGGCGTCGCCGGCCTGCTGCCGGACGGGGCGCTGATGGCGCGGCTCGATCTGAAGATCGGCGACCGGGTGACGATCGGCGCGCAGCCCTTCGAGATTCGCGCCGCGCTGCGCGGCGAGCCGGACAAGCTCGCCGGCGGGATCGGCTTCGGCGCGCGGGCGATCATGAGCCGCGCCGCGCTCGCCGCAACCGGCCTCATGCAGCAAGGCGCGATCATCCGCTATCTCGCCCGTCTGGCTTTGCCCGCCGGCGCCAGCGACACGGAAGTCGCCCGCGTCGCGGCCGAGGCCCAGGCCGCCTTTCCCAAGGCCGGCTGGGACATTCGCAAGCGCGACGCCGTGTCTCCGCAGTTTTCACGCAACATCGAGCGCTTCACGCAGCTTCTCACGCTGGTGGCGCTGACCGCGCTGGTCGCCGGCGGCGCCGGCGTCGCCAACGCCGTGCAGGGCTTGATCGACCGCAAGCGGGCGGCTTTCGCCATTCTCAAGGCGCTCGGCGCGCCGGCCTCGCATGTGTTCCTGATCGCGCTGATCGAGGTTGTCGTCGCGGCGACGCTCGCCATCGCCCTCGGCCTGGCGCTCGGCGCGCTGCTGCCGATGGCGGCGATCGAGACGCTGGGCCGCGTGACGGAATTGCCGGTCGTTCCGACGCTCGATCCGGCCGGCCTCGGCCTCGGCGCGCTTTATGGCCTGCTGGTGACGCTGGTCTTCGCGCTGCGGCCGCTCGGCCGCGCCCATGACGTTTCCGTGGCGACCTTGCTGCGCGACGACGTCGCCGCCGCGGACGCGCGTCTGAAGCCGCGCTATCAGGCCCTTTGGCTGGCGGCGCTCGTGGCGCTCGCGGCTGCGGTCGCGCTCAGCGCCAGCGACAAGAAGCTCGCGCTGATCTTTGTCGGCGCCGCCGGCGCGGCCTTCTTGTTGCTGCGCGGCGTCGCCGAGCTGACGATGCGGGTCGCGCGTCGCCTGCCGCACGCGCGCGACCCGCGGCTGCGCCTCGCACAGGCCAATATCCACCGGCCGCATAGTCTCACCCCGGCCCTCGTCGTTTCGATCGGCCTGACGCAGACGCTGCTCATTGCGCTGGCGCTGGTCGAGGGCGCCGTCCACAATGAGCTCGCCCGCGCCGATACAGGGAAAATCCCGAGCTTCTATTTCATCGACGTGCCGAAGGACGAGACGCAGAGCTTCGCGTCCTTTCTGGCCGAGCAGGCGCCCGGCGCCCGGATCGACCATGTGCCGATGCTGCGCGGCCGCATCGTCGCGGTGAAGGGCGCCCGCGCCGAGACGCTGCGCGTCGGCGACGACGCCTCCTGGGCGCTCGAAGGCGACCGGGGCGTCACCTTTTCACCGACGCCGCCGAAGGGCTCGGAACTCGTCGCCGGCGATTGGTGGCCGGCGGATTACGCCGGCCCGCCGCTCGTCTCGCTGGAGGCGAAGGTCGCCAAGGGCCTCGGCCTCGGGCTCGGCGACGAGATCACTGTCAATGTGATGGGCCGCGAGATCGCCGCGCGGGTCGCGAGCCTGCGGCGGGTCGAGTGGCGCAGCTACGCCATTAATTTCGTGATGGTGTTTTCGCCGAATGTCTTCGCCAAAGCGCCATACACGGAAATGTTCACGATCACCGCGGCGGAGGGCGCGACGCCGGACGACGCGATCACCCGTGGGGCGGCGAAAAAATTTCCGGCCGTCGCCGCCATTCGCGTCAAGGACGCCCTGGAGGCGATCGACAAGATCGCCGGCCAGCTCGCCGTCGCCGCCCGCGCTGCGGCGGGCCTCGCCATCGTGACGGCGTTGCTCGCCTTGTCGAGCGCCGTCGCCGCCGGCCAGCGCGCCCGGCTGCACGACGCGGTGATCTTGAAGACGCTCGGCGCGACGCGCGCCTGGCTCGCCGCGGCCTATGCGCTGGAGTTCGGAATGCTCGGCGCAATCGCCACGCTGTTCGCGCTCCTTGCCGGAAGCGCCGCCGCCTATGCGATGCTGGTGGAGCTGATGAAGCTGGACTTTACCTTCGAGCCGCTGACGGTCGCGCTTTTATCGGCCGGAGCGCTCGCGGTCACGGTCGGGCTCGGGCTCGCCGGCACATGGCGCGTGTTGTCGCGGCGGCCGGGGCGGGAGCTGCGGGAATTGTGACGCTCAGACTTCTTGGAGACGGAAGCTGAACTCCGGCAGCGCCACGCAGGTGAGAGGCTCGGCGGCGCTCTTGCGCGCGATGCTGATCCAGCCGGTCTCCTGCGGCCCCTGATGGATGTGCGCGACGCGCTCATTTGCGTCGATCACCCATAATTCCCGCACGCCGTAACGTGCATAAAGACGCGCCTTGAGCTCGAGATCATAGGCGAGGCTCGACGCCGCGACTTCTATTGCGAGCACAATATCCGGCCCGCGCACATCCTGCGAGCGCAGGCGTTCGGGATAAAGGCAGATGTCTGGCTCGACGAAGGTTTTATCGGAGAGGAAGAGCGAGGTTTCAAAACCGACGATCAAGTCCGGCGGACAGGCGCGGGAAAGAGCCATTCCGAGCAAGGATTTTACCCGCTCATGCCGCGAATATTTCGGCCCCCTCGGAACGATTTCCCCTTCGATCAGCTCGAAATTCTCTTCCTCGGAGATGATCCCGGCGGCCTGCATCGCCATGACCTCGTCGACCGTGAAGGCGCGACGCGCGAAACCTTCGGCGGCTGTGGTCGAAGTCGCGGCCATTGGCGCCTCCCTGCTGCGATCACCCCTCGCCGCCATTGCCGTTGCGCGCGCGCAGGCGCACGCGCAGCTTGGCGACGCGGCGGGGGTCCGCATCGACGATTTCGAATTCGTAACCAGAGACCGGGGCCGGCACGATCTCGCCGCGCATCGGCACGCGCCCGGCGAGCCAGGCGACGAGGCCGCCGAGCGTCGTGACCTCTTCCGGCGTGTCCTCCAGCCGGAAATCGACGCCGATGCGTTCGGCGACGGCGTCGAGATCGGCCTTGCCGTCGACGAGCCAGTCGCCTTCTTGCGTCTGATCGATGGCCGGCTCCTCGTCGACGTCGTGTTCATCCTCGATATCGCCGACGATCATCTCGACGATGTCCTCGATCGAGACCAGCCCGTCTGTCCCGCCATATTCGTCGATCACCAGCGCCATATGGGTGCGCGTCGCCTGCATGCGCACCAGCAGATCGAGCGCCGGCATGGACGGGGGCACGAAGAGGACCGGCTTCAATATATCGGCCGCGCCGAGTTCGGCGCCGAAATCGATCGATGCGACCGAGAGTTCGCCGCTCTCTTTCGATTTCTCGGCGCATTGCGCCAGATGGTTCACGAAATCACGAATGTGCACCATGCCGCGCGGATCGTCGAGCGTGTCGCCATAGACCGGCAGCCGCGAATGGCCGGCGCTGCGAAACACCGACAAGACCTCGCGCAAAGTGGCGTCGCGCGGCACGGCGACGATGTCGGCGCGCGGAATCATCGCATCGGCGACGCGCAGATCGTGCAACGCCAGCACATTCTTCAGTAAGGCGCGCTCATGCGGCGTGACGTCGCCGGCGGCTTCTTCCAGCGCATCCTCGATATCCTCGCGCACCGAGACGGAGCCGAGGCCGAGCAGGCTCCGCAAGCGATCGAGCAGGCCCGACAGGGGCGTTTCCCCGCTTCGCCTTATAAGAGCAGCCTCGGCGTCATGCTTTGTCGACATGGAGTTTCTTCAATCCGTTCACTTTGCCGGCGCCGGCGCGGCGTCAGCCCCCGCCTCCTCGACGGCTTGCGTCCCTTCATAGGGATCGCCGATTCCGAGCGCCAGCGCGATGCGGCGCTCCAGCGCCTCCATCTCCTCGGCCTCTTCGCGCGTCTCGTGATCGTAACCGACGAGATGCAGAAATCCATGCAGGATCATATGCGCGACATGATCCAAAAATCTCTTGCCCTGTTCCTCGGCCTCGCGGGCGACGGTTTCATGGGCGATGACGATATCGCCGAGCAGCGGCTTCTTCGAGGGATCGCCGGGCGTGGGAAAGGACAAGACATTGGTCGGCTTGTCCTTGTCCCGCCACTGCGCGTTGAGGACTCGGATTTCCGCGTCGTCGCAAAAGGTGACGCATAATTCGCAGTCGGGCGAAAGCGCGACGCCCGACGTTTCGACGCATTGCGCGACGACGCGCGCTGTCAGCTCTTCGAGGCCCGGCGTCTCTTCCCAGGCCGGAGCATTGACGATGACGTCCGTGTGCAGGCTCATGTCACATGCCGGCTTTCTTGCCGGCGCGCTCATAGGCGCCAACGATGGCGCGCACGAGATCATGCCGCACGACGTCCGACTCGGTGAACTTCACGCAGCCGACGCCGTCGAGTTCCGAGAGCAGGGAAATCGCTTCCGAAAGGCCGGATTTCTGGCCTGACGGGAGGTCCGTCTGCGACGGGTCGCCGGTGACGATCATGCGCGAGCCTTCGCCGAGGCGCGTCAAGAACATCTTCATCTGCATCGAGGTGGCGTTCTGCGCCTCATCGAGCAGAATCAGGCTCTTCGTGAGCGTGCGCCCGCGCATAAAAGCGAGGGGCGCGACTTCGATCATGCCGGTCTGCATGCCGCGCTCGACCATGCGCGGATCCATGAAATCATGCAGTCCGTCATAGATCGGACGCAGATAGGGGTCGACCTTCTCGCGCATGTCGCCGGGCAGAAAGCCGAGACGCTCGCCCGCTTCCACCGCCGGCCGCGACAGAATCAGCCGCTCGACGACGCCCGCCTCCAGCAGCGATACGGCGTGGCCGACGGCGAGCCAGGTCTTGCCGGTCCCGGCGGGCCCTTCGGCGAAAACCAGCTCGAAGCGCTTCAACGCCCGCAAATATTGATCCTGGGCCTGGTTGCGCGCCCGCACCGGCCCGCGCTTGCGGGTGCCGATCTGCTCGAAGACCGCCCGGCCGCCCTCGGCCTCGGGAAAGAGAGTCTGCTGGCGCGCGCATTCTTCGATTGCGCCGTCGACGTCGCCGAGGCCCACGGCCTGCCCCTGCGCCACCCGGCCATAGAGGCTCTCCAGAACGCGGCGGGCGTGTTCGCAGGCTTCTGCGGGGCCTTTCAGCGTGACGTGATTGCCGTTGGCGTAGCAGGAGACGCGCAGCCTGCGCTCGATTTTCGCGAGGTTCTGGTCATACAGGCCGAAGACGAGGGAGGCGAAGCGGTTGTCCTCGAAAGCCAGCGTGATCTCTGCTTCCGAGTCCGCTTCCTCACGGCGCCCCTGTGGCAGCCGCGTCTCGTCGATTGTGGTCAAATGCAAGCCTCCTCGGCTTCTGCTGCGTCGAGCCGTCCGGCAAGCGAATTCGATCCCGCAGCGGTGATCGTCACCGGCGCGACCGTTCCGATCAAACTTTCCGGTCCGGTCGCATGCACTGCTTGCATATAGGGACTCTTGCCGGCGATCTGACCCTCGTGACGACCCTGCTTCTCGAATAATACAGGAATTTGACGCCCGACCGTCGCCGCGTTGAAGCCTTGGCGTTGTTCTTCGACGAGCGCCTGAAGCTCGGCGAGACGCGCGCGCTTCGCCTCTTCTGGGACTTGATCGTCGCGTTCGGCGCCGGGCGTGCCGGGCCGCGGCGAATATTTGAACGAGAAGGTCGAGGCGTAGCCGACCGCCCGGATCAGCGTCAGCGTGTCCTGGAAGTCCGCCTCCGTCTCGCCCGGGAATCCGACGATAAAATCGGAAGATAGCGCAATGTCCGGCCGTGCGGCGCGCAGCCGCTCGACGATGTCGAGATAATCGGCGGCGCGATGGCGGCGGTTCATCGCCTTCAAAATCCGGTCCGCTCCCGATTGCACCGGCAGATGCACGAAAGGCATGAGTTTCCCGAGCGCGCCATGGGCGTCGATGAGCCCTTGCGTCATATCGACCGGATGACTCGTCGTATAGCGAAGGCGCTCGACCCCCTCGATCCGCGACAGGCGTTCCAACAGCCGCTCCAGCGGCCATTCGACCCCCTTCTCGTCGGCGCCGCGATAAGCGTTGACGTTCTGGCCGATCAGCGTGATCTCGCGCACGCCGGCGTCAATGAGCCGCTGCGTCTCCTCGATGATGTCCGCGACCGCGCGCGAAACCTCGGCGCCCCGGGTATAGGGCACGACGCAGAAGGAGCAGAATTTGTCGCAGCCTTCCTGCACAGTGACGAAGGCGCTGACGCCGCGGGCGCGGATCTGTTCCCGGCTCGGCTGCGGCAAAAGGTCGAATTTCTCGTCGACGGCGAAATCCGTGTCGGTGACGCGCGCTCCGGCCCCAGCCTTCTGCAACAGCTCAGGCAGGCGGTGATAGCTCTGCGGTCCGACGACCACGTCGACGGCGCGCTGGCGGCGCAGCACCTCGACGCCCTCCGCCTGCGCCACGCAGCCGGCGACGACGATCTTCATGTCGCGCCCCTCGGCCGCGCGGTCGCGCTTGATCAGCGCCAGCTTGCCGAGCTCCGAATAGATCTTCTCGGCCGCTTTTTCGCGGATGTGGCAGGTGTTCAGAATGACGAGATCGGCGTCCTGATCGTCCGAGGTTTCGGCGTAACCTTGCTTGCCGAGCAGGTCGGTCATCCGCTCCGCGTCATAGACGTTCATCTGGCAGCCGTAGGACTTCACCACGACCTTGGCGCTGTTGTGGGTCGCGGGCGGCGGCGACGCGAGGCTTTGGACGGTTTTTGAAATCTCTCCCTCCGCAGGGTCCTTCAAGTTCACCTTATGTTACCTCTTTCGGCGCCGCTGAGTCGAGGATTTCCATGCATAAAGACGCTAGACCTCGAGCCGCATCGTCAGCGCGGCGCGGTGCGGCCCCTCGGCGCGCTGGTAGTAATTCTCGCGCCGGCCGATGATCTTGAAGCCGGCGCGCTGGTAGAGCTTCAGCGCCGCCTCATTGTCGTCGGCCACTTCGAGAAAGATCAGCCGGGCGCCGCCCCGCTCCAGATTGACGAGGTGACGGTCGAGCAAGGCCCGCCCCAGTCCAAGGCCCCGCCGCGCCGGATCGACCGCGAAAGTGAGGACTTCCGCATCGGGCGGCAGCAGCCGCGACAGGATGAAGCCGCCGAGCTCGCTCCTGCGGCTCGCCTCATTGACCGCGCCGTCGGCGATGATCGCCTGGTCGGCGAGATAGGCCTCGAAATCGGCGCTCGACCAGGGAAAAGCGAAGGAATTGGCGTGCAGGCGCTCGCACTCCTCGGCCCGCTCCGCGCCGATCGGCTGAACGACAAAGCTCGGCTTGCCGAAAAAATTGCGGATCAGGGTCATGATCCGCTCACACCGCGACTTGCGCCGGCGCGGGCGGACGCTCCTGCGGCTTGGCGTCCGGCGGTTTGAGATAGAGCGGCCGCGCCGGCGCGCTCTGCGGCGTCGCGGCGAAGCCGAGCCGGGCTACGAAGGCGATGTCGGGCGCGGGCGCCTCATTGACGATCGTCGCGGAAACGCCGCTCGCGCGCGCCTCCTTGAGCAGCAGCGGCGCGCCCGAGCCGATCAGCTCCAGCGGACCATCGCCCAGCGCGCGCAGCGCCTCATGCGGCCCGACGCGGCGCGGCGTCAGCACGGTGCGCCCGTCGGGGCCATAGGCGGAGACGTAAACCTGGCCGTGACGCGCGTCGATCGCCGCCGCGACGACGCCCTCGAAGGGCGCCAGAATGCGCGGCGCCGCCAGCGCCGCCAGAGTGGAGACGCCCACGATGTCGATTCCGCGCGCAAGAGCGATGGCGTGGCCCGCGGCGAGGCCGATGCGAATGCCGGTAAAGGAGCCCGGACCGACCGTCACGGCGACGCGGTCGATGGCGGCGAAACCGCCCTCGGTCTTGCCGACCACCCGCTCGATCAAAGGCGCCAGCGCCTCGGCGTGGCCGCGCTCCATCGCCAGCGACTCGCTGGCGACGGGCTCGGCGCTGTCCTCGTCGAGCACGCAGGCGGAAACCGCAGGAAGGGCCGTATCGATCGCGAGGACTCTCATCATCCCTCGATTATGACGGTTTTCGTCCCGCGATCAACGTCGCCTCACGCCTGTTCGACGCCGCGCACCTGCGGCAGGAAATGGCGCAGCAGATTTTCGATGCCGTTCTTCAGCGTCGCGGTCGAGGAAGGGCAGCCGGAACAAGCGCCTTTCATGGTCAGATAGACCACGCCCTCGCGAAAGCCGCGGAAGACGATGTCGCCGCCATCGCCGGCGACGGCGGGACGCACGCGGGTCTCGAGGAGCTCCTTGATCGCCGCCACCGTCTCCTGATCCTCGGGGTCGAAAAACTCGCCGCCGGCGCCGGCCGCAGCGGCGGCGGCGCCGGTGAGCAGCGGCGCGCCAGAGGTGAAATGCTCCATGATCGTGCCGAGAATCGCCGGCTTGAGATGCGCCCATTCGGCGCCGCCCTTGGTCACGGAAATAAAATCATTGCCGAACATCACGCCCTCGACGCCGTCGATCGACAGCAGCGCCCGCGCCAGCGGCGCATGGGCGGCGCCCTCCAGCGAGGTGAATTCGAGGGCGCCCTCCTCCAGCACGGCGCGGCCGGGCAAAAATTTGAGCGTGGCGGGATTGGGCGTGGCTTCAGTTTGAATGAACATCTCGTTTCTCTCCGCGGCGTCCGGTTCAAGGCCGGCGTTGCGTCTTAGACGCCTTTATCACGAAAATGGGGCAGAATGCGCAGGATTGTTGAAAACGGTCTCGACGCCGTTGTTTTCTCGACTGGAAGCCGCCACTCTAAATCCCCATGACCGACGCCGACGAGCTGCTTGCCGCCAACGCCGCCTATTACCGCGCCTTCGCCGCCCGCGACCTCGTCGCCATGGCCAGCGTCTGGGCGCCCGAAGACGCCTCCTGCGTGCATCCCGGCTGGCCGGCGCTGATCGGAGCGCAGGCGGTGCTCGCCTCCTACCGCGACATTTTCCGCAACGCCCGGCAGGAGACGGTGACGAGCCGGGACGAAAAGACGCTCATTCACGGCGACGACGGCCGGGTGTTCTGCGTCGAATCGGTCGGCGCCTCCTCGCTCTTGCTCGCGACCAACTGGTTTCGCCGCATCGAGGGCCGCTGGCGCCTCATTCACCATCAGGCGAGCCCGCTGGTCGCGCCGCGCCAGGAGAGCCCGCCGCCCAAGCGCTCGTTCCATTAAGGGCTCACCAATCGGGCGGCAGCAGGATGGGCGTCTGGCTCGCCGGCGGCGGCGGCGTGATGGCCTCTGGCGCAGCCGGGGGCGGCGCCGGCAGCAAATCGCCCCAATTGGTGCGGCTCGCCATATGCGCCTGAACCGCCTCCGCGACGACCGGCCTGCCCTCGCCCACCTCCCAGCCGCCGCCGAGCGCCTTATAGACGGCGATGAGATTGGTCGCGATCGCCGAGCGCGTTTGCGCCAGCCTGTTTTGCTGCTGCAACAATCGCGTCTGCGAATCGATCACGCGCTGGAAATTCTCCGCGCCTTCCCGATACTGAATGATCGCAATATCGACCGACCGCTTCGCCGCCGCCGATGATTTCTCGAGACTGCCCGCGCTTTCCTGCGCCTTCAGGAAGGAGATGAGCGCGTCCTCCACCTCCTGCGCCGCCTTGATCACCGTGTTTGCATAATTTACGAGCGCCTGTTCCAGCCGCGCGTCCTGCATGCGCACATTATTGGTGATGCGCCCGTAATTGAGGATCGACCAGCGAAAGCCCGGCCCGGCGGTGAAGAACAGGCTCCCCGGCGCAAAGAGCTTGGCGGCGTCGCTCGCCTGCACGCCAATCTCGCCGAAGAGGTAGAAGCGCGGATAAAGGTCCGCCGCCGCGACGCCGATACGGGCGCTTTCGGCGGCCGCATTCATCTCGGCCGTGCGTATGTCCGGGCGCCGGCGCAGCAGCTCGGCCGGAAGACCGATCGCCGCCCGCTTCGAGGCTACGGGAATTATCTGCGGCCCGCGCAGCAAGGCGTCGATGGCGCCGGGCGGCTCGCCGAGCAATATGCTGAGCGCGTTCTTCGATCGCTGAAGATTGGCTTGCAGGTCGGGAATGTCAGCCAGCGTGCTTTCCAGCAGCGTCTGCGCCTGGGTCACGTCCAGCTCGGAGGTGGCGCCGTTGCGAAAGCGCGACTGCGCGATCTTGAGCCCGTCCTCCTGAACTCTGGCGTTCTCGCGCGCTATCTTGATCAGCGCCTCGTCGGTGCGCATTGTCGTATAGGCGCGGGCGACGTCGGCGGTGAGCGAAACGAGCGCATTGTCGTAATCGGCGACCGTCGCCAGCAGGCCGGCGTCCGCGGCCTCGACATTGCGGCGGAAGCGGCCCCAGAAATCGAGCTCCCAGCTCGCATCGAAGCCGAGACTGAAATTCCAGAACTCAGGCCGCGCGATATAGGATCTGTTGGCGACCCGCGTGCTGAGCCGGACCCTCTCCGCGCTCCCCGTCCCCTCTTGGGTTTGCGGATACATGGAGCCGACGGCGACGCCGAGTTGCGCTCTCGCCTCGAGAATCCTCAAGCCGGCGATTTGCACGGAGAGATTCTGCTCGGCGGCGCGCTCGATCAGCCGGTCGAGAACCGGGTCCTTGAACACCCTCCACCAGCATTTCTGAACGGGCGCGGTCTTGACCCGCCGATCTTTCGCCTCGATCCAGTTGTCCTGCACTTTGGCTTCCGGCGGTTGAAAATCGGGCCCGACCGCGCAGCCGCTCAAGGCGGAGATAAGGCAAAGCACATTCGCGAGCTTGAGAGCGTCGCCGCCCCTCCCCCTCGCCGCTCGTCCAAAGCGCATCGAGACTCCACCTGTTGATTCGCCGCGACCGTGCTCGCCAGCAGCCGCAAACCCCGGCGCGCCTCTTCGCCGAAGGCTGTTCGAAACTCGTGGGAAACGCTGAGCTACGCTTTGAACCGGGAGCCGATTCTGAATCGCTCGCCCGATATTCTACGATTTTATAAGGCGGTTTTATCGCAAACGCGAGCGAAAGCGCGCGCCTATCGCGACATTGCAATCGACTTGCGAAACAGCGCGAGACTATAGCCGAAGAAGGCGAGCCCGATCGCCGTCACCGCGAAGAACTGCGGCCAGACTGCGCCGAGACCGCCGCCGCGGTAGATGATCTTTTGCGAGAAGCTGACGAAGTGCCGCGACGGCAGCAACAACGTCACATATTGCAGCCATTCCGGCTGGCTCTCGACCGGCGTCGAGCCGCCCGAAAGAAGCTGCAGCACGATCACGACGAGAATGATCAGCAAGGCGAATTGCGCCATCGAGCGCGAGACTGTGCCGAGGAATATGCCGAGCGCCGTCGCGAAGAACAGATAGAGCGTGACGCCGAAGAACCACAAAGCCCGCGAGCCGGCGAAGGGCACCTGCAGAGCCGTCTCGACGACGAGAAACAGCGACAGCGCCGTCGCGAGCAGAATCACGAGGCCGTTCGCCCACACCTTCGCCATGGCGATCTCGAAAGCGGTCAGCGGCATGACGAGCAGATGTTCGAGCGTGCCGTGCTCGCGCTCGCGGATCACCGCCGCGCCTGTCAGGATCACCGTGAGCATCGTCACCTGATTGATGATGCCGACGACGCTCGTGAACCAGGCGGTCTCGCCGTTCGGGTTGAACATGCGGCGTATGATGAGATTGATCGTGGGCGGCGGCCGCACATCCGTTCGGGTGAAGAAATTCGTGGTGCGGGCGTTGATGATGTTCTTGATATAACCCGCGCCGATCGACGCCTGCTGCATTGCGGTCGCGTCGATGTTCAACTGAATGTCGGGACGCCGTCCCGCGCTCAGATCTTCCTGGAACCGCGGCGGAAATGCGACGACGAACATGAAACGTCCCTCGTCCATCGCCGTCTCCACCTCGCCCGCTCGGATGGTTTCCGGATATTGGAAGCGCGGCGGATAGAAGGCGTTCATCAGCTCCTTGGCGAGCGCCGAATGGTCTTCGTCGACGAAGGCGATCGAGGCGTTGTGGACTTCGCTGGAGCTGCCGGTCGCCTGCACGTAGATCGAGCCGGTGAAGGCGTAGACGACAAAGAACATCATCACGAGGTCGCTGGCGAGGCTCTTCAGCTCCTTCAGGCCGAGCCAGAAGATGTTGAGCAGCGCGCGCATCGCTATTTTTCCTGCTTCCTGAGCGCCATGACGCTCACGGCCCAGAGCACGGGAATCCAGCAGGTGAGGAACAGCGCGTCCTGCAGCAGGAGATCGGGCCCGAGCCCCTTGGTGAAAGCGCCCTTGCTCGCGTGCATGTAAAAGCTCGTCGGCCAAAGCTCGCCGACGAGCTTGGCGCGCCCCGCGAGCGTCGAGACCGGCTGCAACAGACCTGAAAACTGGATCGTCGGCACGAGCGTAATGATTGCCGTGATGAATACCGCCGCAACCTGGCTGCTGACGAAGGTGGAGATTACGAGGCCGATGCCGGTCGTCGCCGTCACATAGAGCAGCGTGCACAGCGTGAGCATCAGAAAGCTGCCCTTGATCGGAATGCCGAAAACGACGATCGCCATCACGACGAGGATCACATAATTGATCATGCCGATCGCAATGTAAGGGACCTGCTTGCCGATCAGATATTCGAGCCGGCCCGTCGGCGTGACGTAGAAATTGATGATCGAGCCGAGCTCCTTTTCGCGCACCACGCTGATCGCCATCAAAATCGCGGGAATAAGGATCAGCAGCATGGGCGGCACGCTCGGAACCATCGCATAGACGCTCTCGAACGTCGGATTATACATGTAGCGTTCCTGGAACGTCGCCGTATATTTCTGTGTCGACGACATGCCGCTCGCCGGGTCGCGCAGCCCCGTATCCTGCACGCCCTGCACATATTGCGCCGTCGTCTCGCCGCGGAACGTGTTGGCGCCGTCCACCTCGGCCAGCACTTCGGGGCTCGCGCCGCGGCGCAAATCGCGCCCGAAATTGGGTGGAATTTCCAGGACGAGCGACACGTCGTCCGACTTCAGCCGCTCCAGCGCCTCCTTGGCCGAGCGCACCGGCCGCGTCTCTTGAAAATAGCGCGGCGTGCCGGCGAATTGTTCGAGATATTCGCGGCTTTCCGGCGAGCGGTCGAGGTCATAGGCGGCGTAGCGGATATGCTCGACGTCGGTCGTGATGCCGAAGCCGAAGACCAGCATCAGCAACGCCGAGCCGACGAAGGCGAAGGCGAGCCGCACCGGGTCGCGCAGGATCTGCATCGTCTCATTGACGCTATAGGCGACCATGCGGCCGAGCCGCAGCGCGAAGCCGGAGCGCTGCGCCGGCGCCGCTTCCAGCGCCACCCCGGCCTCGGCGGCGGCGGCCTCCGCAGGCTTGCCGCCGGGGGCGCTGGCGATGGCGTCCTCCATATAGCCGATGAAGGCCTCCTCCAGCGTCTCGACGCCGCGCCCCTCGATCAGCTTTTGCGGCGCGTCGCAAGCGAGCACCCTCCCCGCATGCATCAAGGAAATGCGGTCGCAGCGCGTCGCCTCGTTCATGAAATGTGTGGTGACGAAAATAGTGACGCCCTGATTCCGCGACAGATCGATCAGCAGCTCCCAGAAACTGTCGCGCGCGACCGGATCGACGCCGGACGTCGGTTCATCGAGAATGAGGAGCGGCGGATCGTGCAGCACCGCGACCGCAAGCGACAGACGCTGGCGCAGACCCATCGGCAGATCGCCGGCGAGCGCGTCGAGATAGGGGCCGAGGCCGAATTTTTCGACGAGCTGGTCGATGCGCTTTTGCGCTTTCTCGAGCGGGAGGTGATAGAGGCGCGCGTCGAGCGCCAGGTTCTGACGCACGGTCAGCTCGCCATAGAGCGAGAAGGACTGCGTCATATAGCCGATGTTCTCGCGCACCTTTAAGCTGCCGGCTTCGACCGACTGGCCGAACAGCGTCGCCGTCCCTTCGGTCGGCGGCAAAAGGCCGGTCAGCATCTTCATCGTCGTCGATTTGCCGCAGCCGTTCGAGCCGAGAAAGCCGAAGATCTCGCCGCGCTCTATGGTCAGCGTCACGCTGTCCACCGCGACGAAATCGCCAAAGCGCTGGGTGAGCCCCTTGGCGTCGATCGCAACCTCGCGCGCGCCCTCGGGGCGCGGCGGAATCGTCAGCTCCACATGGCCGCGGCGTTTCTCCTCGGGCAGCAGTTGGATGAAGCAGGTTTCGAGATCGCTTGCGCCGCTCTGCGCCATCAGCTCCGCCGGCGCGCCGGTCGCAAGCACGCGGCCCGCATCCATTGCGACGATCCAGTCCCATTGCTGGGCCTCGTCCATATAGGCCGTCGAGATGATGACGCTCATGCTCGGGCGGTTGGCGCGAATATCGTTGATCAGCGTCCAGAATTGGCGGCGCGACAGCGGATCGACGCCGGTCGTCGGCTCATCGAGAATGAGGAGATCGGGCTCGTGCACCAGCGCGCCGCACAGGCCGACCTTCTGCTTCATGCCGCCCGAGAGCTTGCCGGCCGGGCGGTCCGGAAAGGGGCCGAGGCCGGTCGCGTCGAGCAGCTCTTTGACGCGCTTCGGGCGCGCCGCGGCGGAAAGGCCGAAGAGCCGCGCCATGAAGTCGACGTTCTCGGCGACGCTCAGTTCGAAATAGAGATTCTTGCCGAGCCCTTGCGGCATGTAGGCGATACGCGGACAGGCGTCGCGGCGGTGGGCGGCGTCGGCCATGTCGCCGCCGAGCGCGGTGACGGAGCCTTGCTGAATCTCCTTCGAGCCGGCGATCAGCGCGAGCAGCGTCGATTTGCCGACGCCGTCGGGACCGATGATCCCGACCATGCGCCCGCTCGGAACGTCGAGCGAGAGATTATCGAGCGCAATCGCTGCGCCATAGCGATGCGTCACCCCCTTGACCGACACGGCGGGCGCAGTCTCGGCCTGGGTCGCCGACGCTTTATCGGGCGCGACATTCAGCATGGCGGACGCTCCGACGCGCTCAACTCTAAGGGAAGGTCTTCGCCGCGGCGGCGCCGGCCGGAACGAACATGTGCTGGAGCCAGTTCGGCCAGACCGCATTGTCGTCGAGCTTCACATAACCGACGCCGCGCAGGCCCGTCTTGATCAGCTCGATATAGGACTCGACGGTTTTCTCCGGCACCCGGAGCTTGACGCGAAACATGAGCTTCTCTCGTTCGCTGCGGGTTTCGACCTGCTTCGGCGTAAACTGCGCCTCCGGCGACACGAAGCTGACATAGGACGCGATCGCGCGCCCCGGCGCGTGATCGAGCGTGATGCGCGCCTCGGCGCCGAGCTTGATGCGCCCCGCTTCCTCGGCGGGGAGGAAAATCTCCATATAAACGTCGCCGAGATTGACGAGCGTGAGCGCCTTGCCGCCGGCGGCGAGAACCTCGCCCACCTCGGCGAGCCGATAGAGCACGCGCCCGTCGACCGGGGATTTCAGGATCGCGTCGTCGATGCGCGTCTGGATCTTCGCGACATTCGCCTGCGCCACCGCCACTTGTTGCTGAATCGTCCTCAGCTTGGCTTCTTCTTCCTGAAGGCTCGCGCTCGTCGTCTGCAAGGCGGTCTTGCGCACGTCCAATTCGCGCTGCGACCCGGCGCGCTGGGCGACGAGATTCCTGCTGCGGTCGACCTCGATCTTGGCGAGGTCGATCTGCGCCTTCGTGCGCACGATCGTCGCGCGGGCGACAGCTTCCTTCTCCTGCGTCGCGGCGACGTTCAACTTCGCCTCCGCCATTTCTGCTTCGAGCGTATTCGTATCCATCAGCACGAGCACCTCGCCCGGGCGGACGAGATCGCCTTCATCCACGCGGATTTCCTTCACCCGCAAGGGCTCCTTGGCGGCGATGTCGACGAGCTTGGCTTCGATGCGGCCGTTGCCCGAGGCGAAACCCTTCGGCAAGGCGTTGCGCCAGTCCTCCCAATATTTGTAACCGAAGAAGCCGACGATCCCGACGAGGATGACCGCGAGAGCGAGCCTGGTGAATTTTTTCGACATGAGGCGCATCCCTCGGTCAGGGCGTTTCGCAGCTGTTTGATTTGCGGCAATTTACTGACATTCATTCGCTTTGGCCACAGCGCACGACACGCGCGCCGGGATTTTCAAGCAATGACCCATTGATAACAACGTCAGCGCGGCTCTGCGACCTCAAAGGTTCGAAGCGCGATTTCCAGTTCTTCGTTGGTCGGAATCACGAAGGCGGCGACGCGCGAGGAAGGGGCGCTGATTCGCAGCGCGCCAAGCTCATTCGCCGCAGGATCGAGCGAAAGGCCGAGCCAGGCGCAGCCCGCCGCGACTTCGGCGCGGGTCGCCGCGTCATTTTCGCCGATGCCGGCGGTGAACGCCAAAGCGTCGAGGCCCTCGAGCGCCGCCGTCAGCGAGCCGATTTCGCGCAAGATGCGATAAACGAAAAGATCGATCGCCTCTTTCGCGGCAGGGTCGTTCGAAGCGCGCAGCACGCGCATGTCCGAGGAAATCCCCGAGACGCCGAGCAAGCCGGAGCGGCGGTAGATGACGTCTTCCACGTCCCGCACGCCAAGGCCGTAGCGATCCATCAAATGGATCAGCACGCCGGGATCGATCGCGCCGCAGCGCGTGCCCATCATCAGCCCGTCGACCGCGGTGAAGCCCATGGTGCTTGCGACGCTGCGGCCGTTCCTGATCGCGCATAGGCTGGCCCCTGCCCCAAGATGCGCGAGAATGGCGCGGCCCTCGCCGACCGCGGGCGCGACCTCGCGCAGCTTCGCCGACACATAGGCGTAGGACAGGCCGTGAAAGCCATAACGGCGCACGCCGTCCTCGGTATAGACGCGCGGCAACGCGAAGGCTTGCGCCAGCGCCGGCTGGCTGCGGTGAAAGGCGGTGTCGAAACAGGCGACCTGCGGCAAATCGGGATGCGCGGCGCGGATGGTGCGGATCGCCGCAAGATTATGCGGCTGGTGCAACGGCGCCAGCGGTATCAGAGCGGCGAGCGTCTTGATGACCGCATCGGTGAGCAGCACTGGCGCGCAATAGTCGGCGCCGCCATGCACGACGCGATGGCCGACGGCGGAAATGTCGCGCCCGTCGAGCCATTCCCCGCCCATGCGCATCATCGCCTGCGCCGCCGCGGCGTGATCGAAGCCCTCGGGCTGGAAAATTTCCTCGCGCAGCAGCTTGCCCTCGGCGTCGGAGAGCCTGCCTTTCGGCGCGGCGCCGATCCCCTCGATCTGACCGCGCAGCAGCAGAACCGGGAACGTCTCCGCCGTGAAAACGGCGAATTTGATGCTGGAGGACCCTGCGTTGATGACGGCTATCGCGGACACGTGCTCCTCGTCGTTTCGGGCCGCGGCCTTGCCGCCGTTCGAGCAGATGAACGTCTACGCCCCGGTTTTGCCCCGGAGAGTCGGACGAGCCGCCAGCGCATGAGCCGATTGATGGCTGAGGCTCGGCCGCTTCCTCGGCATTGTCGAGTTTCCCGAACGCGAATGCAACCGCCGCACCAGGCTCCTTCGAGCAGTGGCGTCACGGAACCATCAGCACCGGCGTCCCGACGTCGACGCGATTGAAGAGGTCGATCACGTCCTCGTTCCGCATGCGGATGCAGCCGTAAGAGGCGGCCGTCCCAATCGAGCGGCGCATCTTCCGCGTCGTGCCATGGATGGCGACCTCGGCGCGATCGAGCAGAATGGCGCGCGCGCCCATCGGGTTCTCCGGCGCCCCGCCGGGAATGACGCGCGGCAGCTCCGGATGATCGACGCGAACGCTCCGCGGCGGCGACCAGGCGGGCGCGACATATTTGCCGGCCACCGTGGCGCGGCCCGACCATTCCTTACCCCTCTTCGGGACGGCGATCGCATAGCGGATCGCTTCGCCGTCGCCGAGCACGAAGAACAACGCCCGCCCGCGCGCATGGATGACGATGGAGCCCGCCGGCGCATCGCCGGAAAAGCTCACGACCTGTCCCGCCCCGGCGCTTAGTGGAAGCGCAAAAAGCAGCACGAAACAGAGGCTTCGCAACAACCGGCGGCGAGAAAAGGCGAGCGGCATGATCGAAGCGAACCGGAGTCTAAAAGGGCGCCCAAGCGGCCTCGGCGAAATCATGTCGTTGTTCTTCTTGAAAAAAAGGCCAGCACAATCGCGTCAGACTCAGACCCAGTCGAGCACCTAGAGCACGAGTATGATGAGCAGAATCGCGCCGAGCAGACCGGACGGGCCATACCCCCATGTCGCGCTATAAGGCCATGTGGGAAGCGCGCCGATCAGGATGAGCGCCAGCGCGATGATCAGCAGCACCATCAGCATTTAGACCCTCCCACGCCTTGCCGCCTGGCGCGCGCTTCCTCAGGCAATGCTCAAGACGCGCCGGATCGCCCGCGCCAGCTCGTCTTCACGGCAGGTCTTGCCGACGACGACGGCGCCCGGATGCGTCTCCTCGACGCAAGATATGTCGCTGCTCAGGAAAAGCTGCGGAATGGCGTTCCCATGCCGCTCCAGCTCGGTATGGCCGCTGCCGTCGCCGAGCCAGGGGTCGATGATGACGAGATCGGGATGGAAGCGACAGGCGGACACGACCGCCTCGCCCTCGGTCATGTCGATGGCGCAAACGTCGTGGCCCAGGGCCTCGAGCTTGGCGGTGAGCGTCGCAGCTATCGTCGAGTCGTCCTCCACGAGCAGAATGCGCAACTGATACATTCTTCACCCTTCCTGTTCGTCGGCCTGCGGCGCAGCACGGCCGAAGCTCCGCGCTTCTCCCCTCTTTCGCGTTGGTTACGCGCTTATCGTATTTCCGCTTTTGTCGGGGCCGCGCCGCGCGGCGCCGGGAAGATGCGATTCGACGAGCCAAAGTTGCTG
The DNA here is from genome assembly GCA_033853615.1 of Beijerinckiaceae bacterium. Lineage (GTDB taxonomy): Bacteria > Pseudomonadota > Alphaproteobacteria > Rhizobiales > Beijerinckiaceae > Methylosinus. The sequence goes on from JAWOLK010000145.1 coordinate 27,887, forward strand.
GTCGACGCCGCGAGCGATCTCGGTGAAGAGATCGGCCGTGACCGCGTCGCCCTCGTTGGCGCTCTCATCGATGGCCGCGCGCACCGATTCCCCGAAGCTGGCGACGGCGGCCGAAACCGCGAAGAGATGCTGGGCCTCATCGCCGATCTTCAGCGGGTAAGGCACGAGAAAGGAGCGCTCGGCGGCGACTTGGATCGTCCCTTCGGCGGCTCCGCCGAGCGCGCCCGCGCGCTCAGCGAGCATGTCGGAGAAAGTCTCGACCTCTTCCGACAATTTGTCGAAAAGCTCATGCACGGCGATGAAGGCGGGGCCGCGCACATTCCAATGCGCCTGCTTGACCTGCGCATTGAGGTCGATGGCGGCGGCGAGATGCTTGTTCAGCCGCTCGACCGATTGCATGCGGATGTTCTGCGACAGGGTGTTATGGGTCGGCTGCATAGTCGTAGCCTCGACGTTCAAACCCATCCCCCTCGTCGCGAAGGAGCGTAAGCCGCGGAAAGGAAGGGCGAAAGCTTCGGAAAATACGCAGCCGGAAGCGGCCGGCGACGCTTGCGCCAGCCGCTGTGGCGTCACTGCAACAGACATAGAAAAACCATACCTCGGTAACGCCTTAGACCATCGAGTCGGGTTGCCGCGGGCGCGATTGTCGGTATGACTCGGGTTTAATGCTTGAGCCGCCGCACGAGAGCGGAGGCGGGGTTTTCATGAGGGCATAGCGAATGAAGAAATCATTTCTCCTCGCAGCGGCGGCGCTGACGCTCGGCGGATCCGCCTTCGCCGCGGATCTGCCGTCGATGAAAGGGCCCGCCCCGGTCTATGCGCCGCCGCCGCCGGTCGTGCCCTGGACGGGCTTCTTCGTCGGTCTCAATGCGGGCGGCACGTGGAACAGCAACAACAGCATCGGCGTCGCCTCGGGCCCGTTGTGGGCCGCGGGTCCGGCCGCCGTCGACTTGCTCGGCGCCTCGTCGCTCTCGGCCAGCGGCTATCTGTCGCCGAACCAGGGCGGCTTCATGGGCGGCGCCCAGATCGGCTATAATTGGCAAGTCGCCTCGCGCTGCGGCGTCGGCGTCGAGGCCGACATTCAGGGCGTCACCGGCGGAAACGGCGCCAGCCGCGCCGCCACCGCCGTTGCGGTCCCCGGCGGCGGCCAGCTGACCAGCGTCATCAGCGCCAGCCGTAGCCTCGATTATCTCGGCACGGTGCGCGGTCGGGCCGGCTATCTCGTGATGCCCACCCTGCTCGTCTACGGAACCGCGGGTCTCGCCTATGCCGGCGTGACCTCCAACACCTCGATCGTGCAAGGCGGCGACGTCGCCTCCGCCATGGGCTTCGCGGCGGGCCAATATTCGGACACCCGCGTCGGCTGGACCGCCGGCGGCGGTCTCGAATGGATGTTCATGCCGAACTGGAGCGCCAAGGTCGAATATCTCTATTATGATCTGAACAGCCTGAAATATGCGTCTAGCCCGCTCAATCTGACGAGCGCCGCCGGGGCTCAGTTGACTTCGGTCATGCCCGAGACGCGGACGCGCCTCGATGGCCACATCGTCCGGGCCGGCGCCAATTATCACTTCAACTGGGGCGCCCCGCCCGTCGTCGCGAAATACTGAGAAACTGCGGCTCTGCTGCAAAAGCCCGGCCCAGCGCCGGGCTTTTGCGCGTCTAGCCTCGCGGCTCCTTCAGTTCGGAGAGGCGCTCGTCGCAATGCTTCAGCTCGGCCGCGGTCGCGGACCAGTAGGACAGCTCGCACAATGCCTGATAGCGGCTGGCGACGAAAAGCGACCACAGGCCATAGCCGGACATAACCACCGCGACGATCAGCAACACCGTTCTTGCTTTCATCCTAAACCTCCATTCGACCGGCGCCCGCTGCGATCGCCGAATGCTGCGCTGCGGCGGGATTGAAGGGCTGCTCCAATGGCGCCAATATCATCCGAGCAGCGCGGAGCCGGAAGCTTCGCGAGGGTCGCCGGACGCGCCGAGCCAAGCGCATCTCGCGGCGACCATAAAAGGGAGTGGCTCTTAGATGACCAGCGGCGAACCAATCGAACACATGCAGAAGACGCAGCCGCCGGCGCGTGAAACCTCCGGGGAGCCGTGGCTCGCCACGATCGAGCACGAGATCGTTCACATCGAACATGAGATCGAAGACATCGCCAAACAGCCGCCGCCGGTGCTGTTTCTGCGCGTGCTGAGATTCGACCTGCCCTATATCCTCATGCTGTCGGCTGCGGTGTTCGGCATCGGCTATGTCAGCTTCACGGGTCAGCCGGCCGGCCTTTACTGGGAAATTCTGGCCCCCGTATACGGCGCCATTTGCGTCTGGGCGGGATGGCGTCATGCGCTGACCAAGCATGACCGCGTGCGACTCGTCTGGACGCAAGCGCTTCATTGGGCCGCGGTGCTCGTCGCGATGTATGTCGTGTATTCGCCCGGCGTTCGGACGGTTGCGAACAATAACGCCGCCGGAATTTCGCTGATGTCGGTTCTTGCGCTCGCGACCTTCCTCGCCGGCGTGCACGCCGTATCCTGGCAGGTTTGCGTCATCGGCGTCATTCTCGCCCTCGCGGTGCCGCTGATGGCGTGGATCGCCACATCGGCGATGTTCATTGTGGTCGCGGCGCTCGGCATAACCTTCCTGGCGTTCGTGATTGCGTCGCTCTGGTGGACGATGCATCGGGAGAAGAAGCGCGCTGCCGCCGCGTAGAAGAAAGAAAGCTCCCCGGTAAAAACGAACCGCCCGTGAAAGCTTCACGGGCGGTCTTTTCGTCTCAGTTCTTACGCCAGCAGGGCGACGCCATCCTTGCCGAGCAGCGCATGGATGCGGGCGAGGATCTGCAGCACGACGCCGAACACGCCGAGCGCCATCCAGCCGAAGAACACGAAGCCCCAGTGCAGCGGAGCAACGAACAGCT
>JAWOLK010000146.1:0-9597 GCA_033853615.1 Beijerinckiaceae bacterium
CGCCTCGTAATCAGGACGGCACGCTTTGACGCCCTAGAGGTTGATGAATTGAGGGTTGGCAAGTTGCTTATTGTTAAGGGCGACCCGCCTGCCGAGATCGATTCGCCGCCCGTTGCGCGCAGCGCTGCCTCCAGTCCCCCACGCCTGCCTGCCGACTGCCCAACTCGAAGCCGCATTTGAGCCCAAGCTCCGAACGAAAACGCCCGCCTGCGGTATGGATCGGCCCGGCTATTCGCGAATCTGCTAACAAAAAGTTAATAAAGCTTAACGATTTCCTGGTCGTTCGCCTGCCCACGATCACAGTTCCGTGGAAAAGCCCTGCAACTCGGCTCCGGGCGGCTGCGTTGTCCACCTCCGGCGCCCCGCGGCCTGATAATCCTCGCATAATGTTCCAGGTGGCACCCTCGGCTATAATGCTTTTGGAGCTGGGGTTGGTCCAACGGGGGTCTGGAAAACAGGCGTCGCGAACCCTGGAGGACGGACGAGGATCGCCGGCGCGGCTGCCCGGGACTTCATCCGCTCGGGAGAAAACATGCAATCCTTCGAGAAGCTGCTGCTCGAGAACAAAGCCTGGGCGAGGGAAAAAACGCTCGAGGAGCCCGATTACTTCACGCGTCTCGGAGCCGGCCAGCGGCCGGAGTTTCTCTGGATCGGCTGCGCCGACAGCCGCGTGCCGGCGGAAATCATCGTCAACGCCGAGCCCGGCGCGATCTTCGCGCACCGCAACATCGCCAATCAGATCATCGCTACGGACTTCAACTGTCTCAGCGTGATCGAATATGCGATCGACGTGCTGGAAGTGGGTCATGTCATCGTCTGCGGACATTATGGCTGCGGCGGCGTCTCCGCGGCGCTGGAGAAGCAGAATCCCGATCTCACCATCGTCAATAAATGGCTGATGCACATCAAGGACGTCTATCGCCTCCACAAGAGCGAGATCGACGCGCTGCCGACGCGCGAGCAGAAGGTCGATCGCCTCGTCGAGCTGAACACGATCGAACAGGTGCGGCGGCTCGCCCATACGTCGATCGTGCAGGACGCCTGGCGGCGCGCACAGCGGCCGACGCTGCACGGCTGGGTCTTCGGCCTGCGCGACGGCGTTCTCAAGCAACTGATCACGCTGGCGCCGGGGACGGAACTCGATCCCATCTACCAGCAAGCGAATCTCTGATCGCGCCGAGAGCCTGAGCGGGAGCAAAGCGGTGCTGCACAAACACCTCGATTATTACTTCAAGCATCTCGACAAAGACCTTCCGGCCGGCCTGGTCGTCTTCCTCGTCGCCCTGCCCTTGTGCCTCGGCATTGCGCTCGCCTCCGGCGCGCCGCCCTTTTCCGGCCTCATCGCCGGCATTGTCGGCGGCATGGTGATCTCGCTGGCGAGCGGCTCGCAACTCAGCGTCTCGGGGCCGGCCGCCGGCCTCACGGCGATCGTCGCCGCGGCGATCCAGAAACAGGGCTTCGAATCGCTTCTGCTCAGCGTCGCGCTCGGCGGGGCGATGCAGATCGCGCTCGGCTACGCCCGGGCCGGGCTGATCGGCGCCTATTTCCCGGCGGCGGTGATCAAGGGCATGCTCGCGGCGATCGGCTTCATCCTGATCATGAAGCAATTGCCGCACGCCGTCGGCTATGACGCCGAGGCGGAGGCGGATCTCTCCTTCCTCGAGCTCGACAGCCATTCGCCTTTCCTCACCATTTTCGGACAGCTCGCCTCCTTCTCGGCCGGCGCGGTCGTCGTCGCCGGCGCGTCGCTGGTCATTCTGCTGTTCTGGGAGACGCAGACGGTGAAGAGCCGGCGCTGGCTGGAACTTGTTCCGGGTCCGCTCGTCGCGGTGCTGTTCGGGATCGGCTTCAACCTCGTCGCCACGCGCTATTTCCCCGCTTTGGCGATCGCCAGGCAGCATCTCGTCGATCTGCCGCTGCTCGCCGGCCCCGCCGATCTCGTCAATCATCTGACCTTCCCGGACTTCAGCGCCTTGCGTGATCCGCAGGTCTATGTCACCGCCGCGACGCTCGCCGTGATCGGCAGTCTCGAGACGCTGCTGAGCCTGGAGGCGATCGACAAGCTCGATCCGTTGAAGCGCACCGCGCCGACCAATCGCGAGCTGAAGGCGCAGGGTCTCGGCAATCTCGTCAGCGGCCTGCTCGGCGGCCTGCCGATCACCGCGGTGATCGTGCGCGGCTCCGCCAATGTGAACGCCGGCGCGCACACCAAGGCGTCGGGCTTCTTCCACGGCGTGTTGTTGCTGCTGAGCGTGCTCTTCCTGGCGAAAGTGCTCAATCTCATTCCGCTCGCCTCGCTTGCGGCGGTGCTGCTGCTCACCGGCTACAAGCTCGCGAAGCCCGCGCTGTTCCAGGAGCTCTACGCTAAGGGCGCGAATCAGTTCCTGCCCTTCCTCATCACCATCACGGCGATCCTCGCCACCGATCTTTTGAAAGGCATGGCGGTCGGCATGGCGGCCGGCCTGTTCTTCGTGCTGCGCGCCAATTATCACGAGGCGATCACGCTCACCCGCGACGGCGATCATTATCTCCTGCGGCTGCAGAAGGACGTGTCCTTCCTCAACAAGGCGCTGCTGCGCGGCTATCTCGAAAGCATCGAGGAGAACGGCTATCTGATCATCGACGGCGGCAAGGCGTCCTTCATCGACCAGGACATTCTCGAAACCCTGCAGGATTTTCTGAAGGCGGCGCCGGACGACAACATCCGCGTCGAGATCAAGAACGTCCGCGGCATGGGCGCCGGTCGGGAAGCCCTCGCGCCGGAAGTCGTCGTTCCGCAGGCGGCGGGCGCCGGCGCCCATTGAGGGCGCCCGGCGCTCAGGCCGGCTCCTGCACGCGGGCGTGGCGCCAATCCATCGCGACGAAAATACAATCGGCGATCCCAGAGGCGCGGTAGCGCGTCTCATTCGCCGCAGCCGTGTCGGCGACGATCACATAGGCGGCGCCCTGTTCGAGAAGTTCCTCGATTCGCCAGGCGATGAAGTCGCGCAGCGCCTTGATCGTCGAGAACTCCGCCGTCAGTTGACGGGTCCCGGATTTATTTTCAACAGAAACGACGAGTTGACGCATCCCTGCGCGTCCTTGCTTTCCAAGCTCTTATGATTGCGCGACATTCGCCTGCAGAGCCGCGCCCGGCAAGGCGGGGGAAGCCCTTACGGGGTCTTCCGGGGGCGCGTTCACACTATTGCCGGCTTTAAAAAGGCAAATAGAATGTGCGCCTCGGCGACATTGGTATGCCTTGGTCAAATGGAGAAATATTCATGCTTAAGAAACTGCTCGGCGCGTTGATTGCGGTCGCGCTCGCCTCCCTGACGCCGGCCTTTGCGCAGGCCCCCGACGCCAACGCGCCGGCCGCGGCCGAGAGCGACCAGGCGGCTGCGCCGGCCAAGACGCATCACAAAAAGCACAAGCACAAGAAGAAGGCCAAGAAGGCCAAGTCCGAAGGCGCCGAGACCGAGAACAAGGACGGCGGCGAGCAGAAGTAAGCTCGCAGCGTCTCTGCGCGCCGAAGGCGAGGCGATCCGGGGCTCTGGATTGCTTCGCTCGACGCGCGCGGCGGCGCGCTACGCCCGCTTTCTCGAAGGCGCGGGTTTGCCGCGTTTGGCCGCGGGGCGGCGGGAGCCGCTCGGACGGGTGGCGGGAGCAGCTTTTTCGGGCGGCTGCTCGCCGATGCTCCGCTTCAACGCCTCTATCAGATTGATGACCTTGCCGGACGGCCGCTCGCGCTCCTCGCGGATCGCCAGCACCGCATGGCCTTCGCGTTTGCGCTGCACCAGCTCCTCCAGCGCCGCGGCATAGGCGTCGGAGAAAGCCTGCGGCTCGAAAGGTTTCGTCTTGCTCTCGATGAGCTGCGTCGCGAGCGCCACCGCCTCCTTGCTCGGCTTCATGTCGGCGATGTCGCGGAAGAAGGTCTCGGCCGGCCGCAGCTCCTTGCCGTAGCGCAGCGTTTCGACCAGCAGCCCTTTGCCGAAGGGCGACACGGCGACGAGATATTCGCGCCCGTGCATGGTCAGGCGCCCCAGCCCGATCTTGTTTTCCGCCCGCAGCGCCTCGCGGATGACGATATAGCCCTCCATCGAGACGTCGCCCTCCGGCACGAGATAGAAGGGCCGATCGAAATAGCGTGGGTCGATTTCATCGCGCGCTACGAATTGCACGAGATCTATGGCGCGCTTGCTTTCGAGCTTGATGCTGTCCAGTTCTTCGGGCTCGAGCACGACATAGACGTCGCGGTCTATCTCAAACCCTTTCACGATGTCGGAAGGCTCGACCGGCCCGAGGCCGGGAACGACTTTCTCATAGCGAATGCGCTTGCCCGAGGGCTTGTGGATCTGATGCATCGCCGTCGCCTCGGCGCTCGCCACGGCGGCGTAAAGCTCCACGCCGATCGTGACGAGCGACAGACGGATATAGCCCTTCCAATAGCTTCTCGCCGCCATCGCGCGCTCCCGAGCGTTTCCCGCCGCAGCAGGAACCGCTTAGGCGACACGAAAACGCTCATACCGAAGGACTTGGGGCCTCCGGCTTCAAGCGATAGAACGCCCTTGCAAGCCGTTGGTTTCGCGGCAGTGACGGGTTTCGCGAGGCCGTTCTCGCAACCCCGCCCCTCACCGCAGCAGCGCCACCGCCTTCACCTGCGCGTAAACTGAGAGCCCCGGCGCGAGCGCCAGCATCTCCCAGGAGCGGCGCGACACGCGGGCGAGCAGCCGCGCGCCGGCGCCGTCCTCACCGAGCCCGAGCACGGCGGTCATCTGATGCGGCCCCGTCTCGCGCACATCGAGAATGCGCGCCGGCAATACATTGTCGATCGTGCTCTGGCTCGGAAAGACGCGGGCGAGGCTGACATCGCTGGCGTAGACGCGCAGGCGCCGCCGGCCCGCGGGCGCCGCAGCCGCGGGCGCGCGAAACATCCCGCCCGCAACCCGAAACGTCGCGGTTCCGTAAGCCGGATCGTAAGACTCCGCCACCGCATCGAGGCTCACGGCCGCTTCCGGCGCGCCGATCAGCGGCAAAGCCGGATCGGCCTGCAATTGCGCGAGCGGCCCCGCGGCGACGACGCGCCCCTCGCGCATCAGCACGAGGTGATCGGCCAAGCGCTCGACCTCGCCCATGTCATGCGAGACGTAAAATATCGGCAGCGCCAGCGTCTGATGCAGCCGCTCCAGAAAGGGGAGGATCTCGTCCTTGGTCAGCCGGTCGAGCGCCGACAGCGGCTCGTCCATCAGCAGGAGTTTCGGGCGCGACAGCAGCGCCCGGCCGATCGCGACGCGCTGGCGCTCGCCGCCGGAGAGACGGCCCGGCGCGCGGTCGAGCAGCGCGGCAAGGCCGAGCAGATCGACCGCCTCGGCGAAGCGGCGGGCGTTATCGGGGTCCGCGCGCGGCGCGCCGTAAAGCAGATTCTTGCGCACGCTCAGATGCGGAAAGAGGCTCGCCTCCTGAAAGACGAAGCCGATCTCGCGCAGATGCGCCGGCCGGAAGCTCCGCTCGTCCTGCCAAACCTCGCCGCCGACGGCGCAAAAACCGCAGGCGCGATGCAGACCGGCGACGCAGCGCAGCACTGTCGTCTTGCCGCAGCCCGAGGGGCCGAACAGCGCCGTGACGCCTTGCGCCGGGGACTCGAAGGCGGCGTCGAGCGCAAAGGCCCCGAGCCGGTCGCGAAAGCGCAGGCGGATCACGCCCGCCCCATGCGCTTTTCGATCAGCGTCGTCGCCAAAATCACGCAAAAAGAGAAGACGACCATGCCCCCCGCGAGAAGATGCGCCGCGCCCCATTGCGACGTCTCGACATAGTCGAAGATCGCCACGGAAAGAACCTTGGTTTTGCCGGGGATATTGCCGCCGATCATCAGCACCACGCCGAATTCGCCGACCGTATGGGCGAAGCCGAGGATCGCCCCGGTGAGGAAGCCGGCCCTTGCGAGCGGCGCCGCCACGGTCCAGAAGGCGCGCCAGGGCGAGGCCCGCAGCGTCGCCGCGACTTCCAGCGGCCGCTCGCCGATCGCGTCGAAGGCGTTGCGTATCGGCTGCACGACGAAGGGCGCCGAATAGAGCACGGAGCCGATGACGAGGCCGGGAAAAGAAAAGGCGAGCGTCCGCGCGCCCCAGAGGCTCGCAAGCGCGCCGCCCGGCCCCTGCGGCCCGAGCGCGAGAAGAAGATAGAAGCCGAGCACCGTCGGCGGCAGCACGAGCGGCATGGCGAGCGCCGTGGCGATCATCTCCTTCCACCAGCGGCGCGAGCGCGACAGCCACCAGGCGAGCGGCGTCCCGAGCAGAAGCAAGATCACGGTCGTCAGGCTCGCGAGCGCCAGCGTCAGCCTGATCGCCTGGCCGATATCGTCGCCGGCGCCGTCAAGGGAGGACATAGCCGCTCTTCTCCAGCACGCGCCGCGCCTCCGGGCCTTTCAGATAATCGAGAAAGGCGCGCGCCGCGGCATTGGACGCGCCGACCTTCAAGAGAACGGCGTCCTGCCGGATTTCGCCATAGAGCCGCTGCGGCGGCAGCCAGCGCGACCCCTCCGCGACGCCGGCGAGCTGCGACAGCGCGACAAAGCCAAGCTCGGCGTTGTCGGTGTTCACGAATTGAAAGGTCTGGGCGATGGTTGCGCCCTGCACGATCTTCGGCCGCAGCGCCTGCTCCAGCCCGAGCGCCTGCAACAGCTCCAGCGCCGCCGCGCCATAGGGCGCCGCCGCCGGATTGGCGATGGCGAGTTTGGCGAAGTTTTGCGCGCGCAAAATTGCCTCACCGTCGCTCACGTCGAGCGTGCGGCTCCATAAAACCAATTTGCCGATGGCATAGGCAAAGCGGCTTTCCGGAACGGCGAAGCCCTCCTCGGCGAGCGCCTGCGGCCGCGCCGCGTCGGCCGAGAGAAAGACGTCGAAAGGCGCGCTTTGCTTGATCTGGGCATAAAACTGCCCCGAGGAGCCGAAGCTCAGCACCGCCTCATGCCCCGTCTTCGCTTTAAAGGCGGCGGCGATTTCCTTGGCGGGGTCCGTGACATTGGCTGCGACCGCGACATGCGCCACCTCGGCGCGCAACGGGGAGACGACGGCGATCAGCCCGACGACCAGGATTTGCGCCAGCTTCATTGCTGTTTCCCCTCGCCCGAACATGTCCGGCGTCGCCATGTAACCTTGATATAGTACGCTATATCCGCGCCGCCGGCATGGATCAAGACCGACGGGAGTGGGCCGTTTTGAGATTTATCGCGGCCTGTTTTTCGGGTGAACCCAATCGGCTGGGGGCGCGTATTCATCGGGCCGGACGATAAGGCCTGAAGTGGCTTGGATCGTGCCATCCATTACCGCCTTCTCCAGATGGTCGGCTGTGAGAGTTATTTTTGGGCCATTTGTTTTACTGAGTAGGTGCTTTGAATGCGTTCTCCCCGGCGGACAGACCGCTGAAAGCTTTTTATGGGGGAACCGTGCAACAAAAAGCCTTACCGTAGCCGCCTGGTCCGAATCATTTGTAACCAAATAAGCGTGATCAAATACGTCAGAGTAAGCGTCATCAATCAGGTGCAGGGCGACGTTGATGTCGGTCTCTTTCTCAGTTGGCTTCTTCCATCTGTGCCCACACTCGCGGCAGTCCATATCTTCATGAATGTAGTGGCCATGGATGACTGAAACTCCGAAATGCTCTTGAGCTTTGATGTATTTTTCGTGCCTAGCGCGCTTCCCGGTGTCGTTCGGATAAAAGGCCGTGCAAAACACGACCTTAACAAGCACTTGCGACCGCGAAGGGATTAGCCCTGAAGCAAGATGCCACAGGCTGTTCCATTTTATATAGTTTATTCCTAAGTCGTTGATAGCATGATACAAATTGAACCCATCAACGTAAAAAGCTGCTCGTTCCGGCACCATCAACCCCTTGACCGAATCCAGCCGAATCTCTATATCACGCGTTGTCAACGCCAAACCGGTGCGCCGGCTGGCCCCCCCAAGCTCCGGCTTGGGGTTTTCTTTTTTTAGGCCATGTTTTTGTATGGTCCCCGCTCTTCCACAACCTTTGTTTCTTCATTCTCGACCAGCGCAATCGTGACTTTCCAAAGGCGCTTGGCAGTGCCAGCCACCATGGCGGGCGACATGCGGCAGCATCGAATAAACACGGACGAAGTTGTAATACAACACGCGAAGTGCGACGGGACGCCTAGCGACTTCCACCGACAAAAGTTCAAGCTGACCCGCTACCGGCAGGCCGGGGCGGTTGGCGCGCGCCCGGCCGCATGCGAGAATGCCAGATCCCTCGGCTTCGGACCCTCGATGAGCAGCGACAAGATCGACGCATTTCTCGCCCTGCGCAGCGAAGGCCGGTTCCTTGTCGGCCGCGAAAGAATCCGGCTGCTGGAAGCGGTCGCCGAGCATGGCAGCATCGCCAAGGCCGCCAAGGCGCTCGGCTTTAGTTACAAGACCGCCTGGGATGCGGTGAACGCCATCAACAATCTGCTGCCGCGTCCGGCCTTCGTCACCAAGGCGGGCGGGCGCGGCGGCGGCGGCGGCGCCGAGGTCACGCCCGAGGGCCTGCGGCTGATAAAGACCTTCTACCGGCTGGAGGAGAAGCTCGCGCGCCTGTCGTCGCAGATCGCCGAAGAGGGCCTCGAAGGCCAGGAGGATGTGCTGCTGTTCACGCTGGGCGTGAGCTTTTCGACGCGCAATGTCTTTCAATGCGAAGTGCTGTCGGTCGAGAAGGGCCCGGTCGATGTGGAGGTGACGCTCTGCGCCCCGCCCGACGACCGCATCGTCGCCATCGTCACCAATGACGCCGCGCGGGAGCTGGCGCTCGCCCCCGGCCGCAAGGCGCTCGCGCTGGTGAAGGCGCCCTTCGTGGAATTAGGCGCAGGCGCCGCGCAGGGCCCCAACCAATTTGCCGGCAAGGTGCTGCGCCGCTCGGATTCGCAGACGAAAAGCGAGATCGTGCTCGACATCGGCGGCGGGCGCACCATGACCTCCGTTGTGACGCGCGCGGTCGCGGACGCGCTGAAACTCGCGCCGGGCGCCGAGGCGACCGCCCGTTTCGACGCCGGCCATGTGATCCTCGCCGCCGGATAGCGCGCGGCCCTTCACCGCCACGCCTGCGTCTGCGCCGCCTCGACGATCCCGTCGAACACCAGCCCGACGCCCATCGCCGATACGAAGAAACCGACGATCCGCGAGGCGGCGTCGATCCCCAGCGGACCCAGCGCTTTCGATAGTTTTTCCGCGAAGACCAGGCACAGATAAGTGACGAAGGCGGCCGCAAGGGTCGCGCCGACGATCGGCGCCAGCGCGGCGATGCCGGAATGCGCGCTCTTGGCCTTCGAGGCCATGCTGACGACCGTCGCGATGACGCCCGGCCCGACCATCAACGGCATGGCGAGCGGCATGAAGGCGATGTTGCCCGCCTCCTCCCCCGCCTCCGCCGTGGGCGGCGGGCGCGCGCCGGCCGGAGGCGAGAACAGATCGAAACCAATGCGCGTCAGCACGATGCCGCCGGCGATGCGCACCATGCTGAGCGGCACGCCGAAAAATTTCATGACCAGCGCGCCGAAGAACAGGAAGAACAGCATCAGCTCCAGGGCGTAGACGCAGGACCAAAAGGCCACGCGCCGATGCGCCGCCGCGT
>JAWOLK010000147.1:0-4475 GCA_033853615.1 Beijerinckiaceae bacterium
CTTGACGCCGCGGCCGCGCGCGGTCAAACCCCGGCGGAGCCGAATTTTCAGCAGGATGATTCTCGCATGGCCAAGGCCGCTCCGCTCTCCCCGCTCGCGCCCAAATCCTACCCCGAGATTCCGCCGATCGAGGGCGTGCGCTTTGCGGCCGGCGAAGCGGGCGTGCGCTATGCGAACCGCACCGATGTGATGCTGGCGCTCCTCGACGAGGGGACGCAGGCCGCCGGCGTCTTCACCAAGTCCAAGTGCCCCTCGGCGCCCGTGGATTGGTGCCGCGCCCGGCTCGCGGGCGGCAAGGCGCGGGCGCTGCTCGTCAATTCCGGCAACGCCAACGCCTTCACCGGCAAGGCGGGCCGCGACGCGACCAAGCTTTCGGCGAAGCTTGTGTCGGAAGCGACCGGCGCGCCGGAGCGGCAGATTTTCCTCGCCTCGACCGGCGTGATCGGCGAGCCGCTGGACGCCACGAAATTCGACGGCGTCCTGGGCAAGCTCGCCAAAAAGGCGCGGCCCGACGCCTGGATGGACGCCGCCCGCGCCATCATGACCACCGACACTTATCCCAAACTCTCGACCCGCGCCGCCAAGATCGACGGCGTCGACGTGCGCATCGCCGGCATCGCCAAGGGCGCCGGCATGATCGCGCCGGACATGGCGACGATGCTGTCCTTCGTCTTCACCGACGCGCCGATCAGAGCCGATGTGCTGCAAACGTTGCTGTCCCGCTCGGTGGGCGGCTCCTTCAATTCGATCACGGTGGACAGCGACACCTCCACTTCCGATACGCTGATGCTGTTTGCGACCGGCGCCGCGGAAAAACGCGGCGCGCCGCGCATCGAAAAGGCGAACGACAAGCGGCTCGCCGACTTCCGCGAGGCGCTCGACGCGGTGTTGCTCGACCTCGCCCATCAGGTGGTGAAGGATGGCGAGGGCGCGCGAAAATTCGTCGAAATCACAGTGCAGGGGGCCGAGAGCCCGCGCGCCGCGAAACGCGTCGCGCTGTCGATCGCCAATTCGCCGCTGGTGAAAACTGCGATCGCCGGCGAGGACGCCAATTGGGGCCGCGTCGTGATGGCGGTCGGCAAGGCGGGCGAAAAGGCCGACCGCGACAAGCTCGCAATCTGGTTCGGCGACGTGCGCGTCGCCTTCAAGGGCCAGCGCGATCCCGCTTATGACGAAGCGCAGACGACGAAAGTGATGCAGCGGGACGAGATCAAAATCCGCGTCAATCTCGGGCTCGGTTCCGGCGAGGCGACGGTGTGGACCTGCGATCTCACCAAGGAATATGTGGCGATCAACGGCGATTATCGCAGCTAATAAAGGCCCGGGAGGAGCCGCGCCGTTCGCGCGCGATACGCCGCATAGGCCGCGCCGAAATGGCGCGCCAGCAGCGCTTCCTCGGCCTCGATGCGCGCGACGAGCGGCAGGAGCGTCAGCGCCGTGAGCAGCACGCCGGCGCCTGAGCGAAAGGCGAGCGCCCAGCCGAGCGAATTGATCAGAAGCCCGAGATAGCTCGGGTGGCGGATGACGCGATAAGGGCCGCTCGTTTCGAGCCTGTGTCCCGTCTGGATGGCGACGAGGCCGCTGAAGCGCGGGCCCAGCACATAGACGGGCCAAAGCCGCAGCGCGCCTCCGATGACGAACAGCGTCACGCCGAGCCAGCGGACCGCGTCGCCATCGAGCGTCCAGAAGCCGATGCGGTCCGTGTAGGCGGGGAGATAGGCCTGCAACAGGCCGATCGCGCCGAAGGCCGCGAGAACCCAGCGGTTGCCGCGGTCTTCCTCGACGCCGGAACTCAGATTGCCGCCCGCGAACAGGCCGGCGCCGGTCATGGCGACGACCGCGAGCGCCAATGCGCGGCGCGCCGGATTCGCGAGAAAGGCCGCGACCCCGCCCGCGCCAAGGGCGGCGAGACCGAGATAGGCGAGCGTCGCGGCGAAGAGGAAAAGGGCGAGCTTCGGCGTCATGGGATCGCTTTTTAAACCGAATCGCCGAACCGCGCTTGTTGTTATGGCGCCATGCCCGCTTGCATTCGCGCGCCGGGCCGGCGAGCCTTGCACAAGTGATTCTCGAAAGGTTGACCGATGCGATTTGCGCCGATGCTCGCGGCCCTTGCCGCGCTTTCCCTCTTCGCCTGCAATTCCGCCGCTCCGCCGGACCTGCGCTTCGACGCCGCCGAGGCGAGCTATATCCGCACGCCGGGCAAGGGGACGATCGAAGGGCAGGCGTTTTTGCGCGACGAGCACGGCCAGGTGAATGTGCGCTACGCCTCGGGCGAGGTGGTGCGGCTCATTCCGGCGACGAGCTACGCCCGCGCCCGCATGACGCATTACTATGGCGACAAGAAATTCGTGCCGGCGATCGCGATCCCCAAGGTCGAGCCCGACCCCGAATACGCCGCCTACACCCGCACCACCAAGGCCGGCTCCACCGGACGTTTCAGCTTTGACCATGTCGCGCCGGGCCGCTATTTCGTCACGACGCAACTCACCTGGAAGCCCAAGGAGCAGCTTTTGCAGGAGGGCGGCGCCATGTATGACGAGGTGGTCGTCACGGGCAATGAGGCCGAGCCGGTGAAGGTCGTGCTGTCGGGGAATTGAGTTTGAAACTGCTTCTGGTCGTCGCCGCGGCGCTCATCGACGCCGACAAGCGCGTGCTCATCGCCCAGCGTCCGGCCGGCAAGCAGCTTGCGGGGCTGTGGGAATTTCCCGGCGGCAAGCTCGATCCGGGCGAGCGGCCGGAGCAGGCGCTGGCGCGCGAATTGCGGGAGGAGCTGAACATCGACGTCTGCGTCTCCTGCATGCAGCCGCTCACTTTCGCCAGCCATCGTTATGAAGATTTCCACCTGCTGATGCCGCTCTATGTCTGCCGGCGCTGGGACGGGCTCGTCAGCCCAGCCGAGGGGCAGGCGGTGAAATGGGTCCGCGCCCGCGAGCTGCGCAATTATCCAATGCCGCCGGCCGACGCGCCGCTGATCTCGCCGCTGGTCGAGCTGCTGGGGTGAGAGCCGCCCGCGGGAGACAAGGGAGCACCGCGCATGTTGGAGGCGACGCCAAGCCCGCGCCGGCCCTATCGCGAGCGCTACGCCGAGGGCAAGGCGCTGCGGCGCAGGGTCTCGCGCGAGAGCCTCGCCGATTTTGCGCCGCCGGCGCGCGACCCGGTCGCGGCGCTGCGGGAAAGCGACGCCGGCCGGCTTCCTTCGCTGCTGCCGCTCCGCCATGCGCGCATGGCGCAATCGCCCTTCGCCTTTTTTCGCGGCGCCGCGGAGCTGATGGCCCGCGACCTTGCCGCGCAATCGGCGGTCGGCCTCGCGGTGCAGGCCTGCGGCGATTGTCATTTGATGAATTTCGGCGCCTTCTCCTCGCCGGAGGGCAATGCCCTCTTCGACATCAATGATTTCGACGAAACGCTGCCCGAGGCGGATTTCACCATAGATCTGCGCCGGCTCGCGGCCAGTTTCGCGGTGGCGGCGCAAGGCGCCGGCAAGTCCGAGAAACGCGCCCGCCGCATCGCCCGCGCATGCGTGCGCGCCTATCGCGAGCGCATGGCGGAGCTGGCGCTGCTGTCGCCGCTCGACGCCTGGCGCGCGCGGATAAATCTCCAGCGCGAGGCGGCGGATCTCTTTCGCGGCGCCTTCGCCGACAAGCTGCGGGCGATGGGCAGGACCCGCGACGAGGAAGACGGCAATTTCCCGCATCTCGCCCGCGATCGCAGCGGAAATTGGCGCATCGCCGATCGCCCCCCGACCATTTATCATGTCGAGGACAGTCCCGACCCTGCCGCTCATGTCGACATCGCCGCGGTGTTTGGCCGGGCGCATGACACGCTGGCGCCGGAAGTGCTGGCGCTGCTGCGCCAATACAGGCTGGCGGACGCCGCCTTCAAGGCGGTGGGCGTCGGCAGCGTCGGGACATTCTGCGCCATCGGCCTGTTCATGACCGCGGACGACGCGCCGCTGTTCCTCCAGCTCAAGGAGGCGCGGGCCTCGGCGCTGGAGCGGCTCGGCGGTTCGCGCTGGAGCGGCGCGCAGGGCGCCCGCGTCGTCGCCGGGCAGCGGATCATGCAGGCGGCGAGCGATCTCTTCCTCGGCTGGACCGAGGACGAGGCGTCGGGCCGCAATTTTTATGTGCGCCACCTCAAGAACCGCCGGCTCGACTCGGTCGCGGAGCTGATGCAGCAGAATTCGCTGATCGAATATGCGGCGCTCTGCGGCAAGACGCTGGCGCGCGCCCACGCCCGCGCGGGCGACGCCGCCATGCTCGCGGGCTTTATGGGCAAAAGCGACGTTTTCGACGACGCGCTCGCCGGCTTCGCGCTGGCCTATGCGGCGCAGAACCAGGCCGATTACGAGCGCTTTGTCGAGTGGCGGGAGGAGCCCGCATCGGGCGCCGGCGAGGCCGCAGCCCCGCCGCCATGAGGCGCGGGCGCCCGCAGGCTTAGCCGTCCGACGCGACAAGCTGCGGCGCAATCCTTGTCTG
>JAWOLK010000148.1:0-9944 GCA_033853615.1 Beijerinckiaceae bacterium
AAACCGTCGCGCGCCTCGCCCGCCTTCGGCGTCGGCTTGCAGAAGTCGGGGTCCTGCTGATGCAACACCTCGCCATTGGCGACCGGCGCCGCGCCTTTCGCGAATGGGGCGGCCCCTTTGGCGAGCACCTGCAAATCTTTCAGGATGAGGTGGCGCGCCGTCGGCGGCCTCTCGCTGAAAGCGCCCCGCTCGCGCAGATAATCGCCGACGTCGCCGATCGTGAGAATCCCGGCAAGGCCGCTCGACACCTGGTTGAGCGAGAGGCCGTGGACATGCGGATGAAACCAGTAGAGCCCCGAGGGGTGGTTTTTCGGTATGTCGATGCGGTAATCCACCGCATCCATCGCCATGAGCCCATGGTCATGCGGCCCTTGCCCAAGCGGCTCGCCATTGGCGGGGTTGAAGACGCTGACGAAGACATAATCGCCGAAGGTCGGATCGCCCGGCGTCGGCGCCCGCGCCGGAACGATCAGCCCATGCATGTGGAGATTGGTCGGATTGAGCCCCAGATTGGCGCCGCCGTGTTCGCCGGCATGGGCGAGCTTTAGCGGGTCGAGCTTCGGCAAGCGGTTGACGAAGCGAATTTTCAGCCGATCGCCCGGCTGCAGCGCAAGACGCGCGCCGCCGTAATCTGCGACGGTTTCGGCGCCGGCGGGGCATTGCGCGCCCATCGGAGGACGCGGGCAGATTTCATAGACCCATCCAACCGGATGGGTCGGCGCGCCAGCGGGGGGCTCGAAGGAAATGGTTTCGATCGGCTTCGGCTTCGCGACGATGAGAAGGTCCAGCACGCCGAAACGGCTGGCGAAGACGGCCGGCTCGGCGAGCCGGTCGCCGGCCTTGGCGCTCGAAGCAAGACCCGCAAGTAAAAGCGCTGAAAAAAAGGCCCCGCACAAGGCCCCGGCGCGCGCTAAAGTTTTTCCGGCAATTCCCGCCCGCATCCAACGACTCCGAAAGCATCAAAAATCCTTGCGGCGGCTGCGCTCATGACAGCGCCGCGCGACTTTGAAGTTTTCGTGTCGCAGAGGGGCTCAGGTCAACAGTAAGAACCAAATATTGGAAGTCTTCCTACTCCAAATTACTTGTCTAGAATCGTTCCTATTCCAGACTAGATAGAGCAAGAGCAAAATCAGAAGGAAATGCTCTCATCCAAGAAGAAGCTCGAGGCGTCAGCTTTCCACATCGAGCGGCGCGACGCCCTTCGGCGCGCCGTCGGCGCCGAGCGTGATCTTCTCGATCCGCGCCTCGGCCTCGCGCAACAGCGTCTCGCAGCGCTTCTTCAAGGCCTCGCCGCGCTCATAGAGTTTCACCGACTCGTCGAGAGAGACGGCGCCTTTCTCCAGCTTGCCGACGATGTCTTCCAGCTCCTGCATGGCCTTTTCGAACGGCAGGGCGGCGATGTCGGGAAAGGTCTCGGTCATTGCGTCTCTCTGTGTCCCTTAAAAAACTAGCCGATCCGCTCCGAGAAGGCTATTCACCCCTCCGCCGGCTCGGCATGGCCGGCGATGCGCAGGATTTGCGGGAACTCCTCGCGCAGGCGGCGCTCGATCTCGTCCACCGCGTCATGGACCGCGGCGACCGTCAGCGCCGGATCGACGCTGCAATGATAATTGACGACCAGCCCGTCCGACGTCTCGCGCACGCGCACGTCGTGGATGTCGCCGACGCGGCCCTGATCGGCGGCAAGCCGCATCAGCGCGCCCTCGACGGCGAGCAGCACGCCCTCGCCGGCGTCGCGGCCGGTGAGCACATAGGGGGCGAGCGGCTCGATATGGGTCTCGATCTCCACATCGGCGCCGAACTCCGCGCCGATCGCCCGTTCGAGATCGGTGGCGATCATGTGAGCGAAGCCCTGCGGCATGCCGGCGTCGAGTTCCAGATCGAGGCTGATCGACAATTTTTCGCCGATCTGCTGCGCGGTGATGTGATGCACCGAAAGGCGCCGGCGCGCCGCGACCAGCAGAATGCGCTCGACGACGGTCTCCTCGTCCAGCGTGCGCGGGTCGGCCGTCACGGTGATCTTGGCGCGAGGCTCCTGTTGCAGAATCGCTTCGGCGACGGCCGCCTTGATCCGCCCCGCCTGCTCCACCGACAGCGTCCGCGCGACGCCGATCGTCGCCTCGCCGATCACGTCGCCGCCCACCGTGCGCAGCCGCAGGCTCTCCAGCGCGATGACGCCGGGCACCGCGGCGATGGCCTCGCCGAGGCGCGGCGCCAATTCGCGCGGCGCGGCGTCGAGCAGAGTCGCCACCGTGCGCTGGCCCAGGCGAAAGCCGGCCACGGCGATGAACAAGGCGACGCCGAAGGCCGCTAGCGCGTCGCCGCGCGCAAAGCCGAACCAGGCGGCGCCGAGGCCGAGCAGCACCAGCACGGAGGAGACGAGGTCGCTCGCAAAATGCAGCGCGTCCGCTTCCAGCGCTTCGCTGCCCTCTTCGCTGGCGATGCGGGCCAATTGCCGGGCGCGAAAGAAATCGACGAGGATCGAGACGCCGAGAACCGTGAACACCGGCCAGCCGAGGTCGATCTCGGTCTCGCTGTCGGCGAGGCGGCGGATCGCCTCGCCGACGACGAACAGCGCGAGACCGAACAGCAGGCCGGTTTCGGCGAGCGCCGCCAGCGCCTCGACCTTGCCGTGGCCGTAATGGTGCCGCTCGTCGGCGGGTTTGCCGGCCTGGCGCACGGCAAAATAGGTGAGAATCGTCGCGCCGGTGTCGACGCCGGCATGGCCGGCCTCCGACAACAGGGCGAGCGAGCCGGACCACAGCCCGGCGGCGAGCTTGGCGGCGGCGAGCAGCGCGCTCGCGGCGATCGAGGCGCGGGCGGCGGCGAGCTTGCGGTCATGGCCGCGGGCGCCTAAGTCTGCGCTGGACGCTGTGTCGGGTGCTTTGGTCATTTCGATGCGGCGTTGAACCTCATTCTGGTCGAGTAGCAAGCGGCGGCGCGCAAGGCAAACGCCCAAGGCTCTGGCGCGTTTTTTGCGGGAAGCGCAGCGCGCGCCCGCTTTCGCGAAACACTGCGTTTATCTGAAGCGTCCCGCCGGGGCCTTCCTCAAACAAAGACGTAAGGATGTGCGATGCGCTATCTCCACACGATGATCCGCGTCGGCGATCTCGACCGGTCCCTCGATTTCTTCTGCAAGACCCTCGGCTTCGTCGAGGCGCGCCGCACCGAGAATGAGAAAGGGCGTTACACGATCGTCTTTCTCGCCGCGCCGGAAGACGCCGCGCGCGCCAGGGAGACCCACGCGCCGCTGATCGAACTCACTCATAATTGGGAGGAGAAAGAATATTCGGGCGGCCGCAACTTTGGTCATCTCGCATTCGAGGTCGACGATATATACGCGACCTGCGCCAAGCTCGCATCCGCCGGCGTCACGATCAACCGCCCGCCGCGCGACGGCCACATGGCCTTCGTCCGCACGCCCGACGGCGTCTCCATTGAATTGCTGCAAAAGGGCGCGCCGCTCGCGCCGGCCGAACCCTGGGTCTCCGCGCCGAACGTCGGGAGCTGGTGACGCCGAGGCGACGCGGGCCGGAAAGACAAGGCGCGGCGCAAGCAACGCCCGCGAGCGCCGCGGGCTGACTTTTTCTTGCAACTTTTGCTTTGCTGGCGCGTTGACCAAAAGCCTGGACGAAACAGAGGGAGGGCGACTCACGTCTTCGCAATCGCAACACGTTTTGCTGCGACGCGGCAGAAGATGACTTAAAAATGACGCTAGCGGTTCGGGGATTTGCAGAAAATACGGCGCCGCAAAAAATAAAAGCGTCATATTCACGTGGTAATACCTATTTCTGAGATTGGTTTATATGTGTATTGTTTCTCATGCCTTCAATTTGGATTGTAAATCCGAGACGCTGTTCATCGTCTCCATCGCCCAAAGCTTTCCAAGCGGGCGGCGAGAAGCAAGAAGAAAGGGCGAATGCCAAGGAGGACCTTATGCTCATAGCGGACCTGATCCACTCCTGTTCGAACGAACATGTGGCGCAAGCGGCGGTGGCCTGCATCGGGGGCCATTTCGCCGAACGCGTGCGCTATGTCGCGGGCAAGAATGGTCTCAACGCTGGCCGTTTCGTGGCCATCGTGGTCCGCAATTTCGCGCGCCGCGCCAGCAACGAAACGCGCGAAGCCCTCTGCCGCAAGGTCGCGGGCGCAGATCAGCCGCTTCTGCACGGGTTGCGCCATGTCGTCGAGCCGGCTCTCGAGGAGGGCGCGCTTTTTTTCGACGATGAAACGCCCGGCTTTTGCGGGGGCGTGCGTCGCAGTCCGGCGCAGATCGGCTTGAGCCGTTTGCATTGAAGCCATGCGGGGCGCGCCCGCCGCCCCGCGCGCGGCCTTGACGGCGCCCTGATCCAGTCCCAAATCGTCCGCGTCGCTTCGGCGTTGAATCGCCTCTCGCCTGCGACAGGCTGTTTAAAAGCGGTTCGCGCAGCCGGCGCGCGCCGCGCTCTATGCTTTGGCGGGGGATGCAAGGGCGGATGCTGGATCAGGCGCAAATCATCGAGGTTTTGACGACCTTCGGTTACTGGGCGGTCTTCTTCGTCATCGCGCTCGAAAGCTCGGGACTGCCGCTGCCGGGTGAAACAATACTGGTCGGAGCCGCGATCTTCGCCGGCCAGACGGGGAAAATGTCGATCGAATGGATCATCGTCGCGGCCGCCGCCGGCGCGATCATCGGCGACAACATCGGCTATTGGATCGGCCGCACCTATGGGACGCGGTTGATCACGCGGTACGGCGGTTATGTCGGCATCGGCCAGGACAAGCTGCGGCTTGGTCAATATCTCTTCATGCGCTGGGGCGGGTGGATCGTGTTTTACGGGCGCTTCATCAGCCTGTTGCGCATTCTCGCCGCGGTGCTCGCCGGCGTGAACCACCTCGACCCGAGAAAATTCTTCGTGTTCAATGCAGCGGGCGGGATCATCTGGGCTTTGTTCTTTGGCTACGGCGGCTTTTACTTGATGGCGGCCTTCAAACAGATCGAGGGGCCGATCGGCTCCATAGCTTTCGTGGCGCTGCTCGTCGGGCTCTTCGTGCTGTGGCGCTATTTCAAGGTGAATGAAGGGCGCCTCATGCAAGAGGCGGACGCCGCGGTCAAGAAGCGCCTCAAGGGCAAGCCGTGAGGGCGCTGGCCGCTGGAGAGGCGCGCGCGGCGACGCGGCTTGCGTCGATCGACCGCCTGCGGGGCCTCGTCATAGTTGTGATGGCGCTCGATCATCTGCGCGATTTCTTCGACGCCGACGCGCTGCGTTTCTCGCCCACCGATCTCGAGCACACTTATCCCGCGCTGTTTTTCACCCGCTTCGTCACCCATTATTGCGCGCCCACCTTCACGCTGCTCGCCGGCCTGTCCGCCTTTCTCGCCGCCTCGCGCTTTTCGAGCCGCCGGGAGCTTGCGGGCTTTCTGGCGAGCCGCGGCCTCTGGCTCATCCTGCTGGAGGCCTTTGTGGTCAGCCCCGTCTGGTCGCTGGGGAGCGGGAAAATCGAATTGGGGACGCTGTGGGCGATCGGCTGCGGCCTCATTGCGCTCTCGGGTCTTGTTTTCCTGCCCGCCCGCGTCGTCTTCGCAGTCGGCCTCGCGCTCGTATTCGGGCATAATCTGCTCGATGGCGTCCACGCGCGGGATCTCGGCGCCTTCGGCCCGTTTTGGCGCCTGTTGCACGAGCGGGGCCCGCTGCCTTTCGGCCTCGCCGGCGGCGTGCTTTATCCCGCCCTGCCCTGGATCGGCGTCATCGCGCTCGGCTATGGGTTGGGGCCGCTCTTCTCCCTTCCCTCCACCCAACGACTGGAGCGGCTCTCGGCGATGGGCCTCGCTGCGGTCGCGCTGTTCCTGTTGTTGCGCGGGATCAATCTCTACGGCGACCCGCGCCCATGGACGGCGCAGGCGTCCGGCGTCCTGACGGCGCTGTCTTTTCTCAATGTGACGAAATATCCGCCCTCGCTCGATTATGCGCTCGTTACGCTCGGCCCGGCGCTGGTTCTGCTCGCCGTCATGGAGCGGCGCGGCGGCGGGCCCCTGGCGGCGGCGCTCGAGACCTTCGGCCGCGCGCCGCTCTTCTTCTATGTGCTGCATCTCTATGTCGGGCTGGGCGCGGCGCTGACGCTGTCGCTCGCGCGCGGCTTCACGCCGGGCGAGATGGAAGGCTTTTTGAAAAGCGGCGCGCCTCCGCCCGAATTCGGCGTCGGCCTCCTCGGCGCCTATGTCGCTTGGGTCGCCCTCCTCGTCGCGCTATACCCCGCCTGCGCCTGGTTCGCGCGCCTGAAACGCGCCAGCCGCAACCCCCTGCTCAGCTATCTCTAGGGCGTTTTCCGCCGAAATGGGAACCGGTTCGGCGATAAGAAAACGCCCAAAAGAAAAGAGCCCCGGGCCGATGCAATCGGACCGGAAAAGGCTCTCGCGTTTTCCGCCGAAGCGGGAACCGGTTCGGCGATAAAGAAAACGCCCAAAAGAAAAGAGCCCCGGTCCGATGCAATCGGACCGTAAGAGGCTTTAACCCGCAAATGTGACGCGCGGCTTGGACGGCTGCGTCCCCGCTTGTATAAAGGCGGCGTGCGGCGCCCTCAAAAAGGCGAAGTCCCGGCGCAGGGCCGCGCGTCGCCGGGAACACGACGACAGACGCCTGTCGGGCCTGCTGCTTAGGGCCGTCGGCGGCCGAGAGAAAAAAGCCAGAGACGGACAGGCTCTGGACCACGGGCGAGGAATAGATGCTCGAAAGATTGGTGGCCTTTTGTCTGCGGTGGCCGTGGGCCATTGTCTTGCTCACGCTCGCATTGACAGGCGGCGGCGTTTATCTGACCACGACGCGCTTTGCGATCGACACCGATACGGAGCATCTGTTCTCGCCGGACATTCCCTGGCGGCGCAACGAGACCAAGCTCTTCAAGGAATTTCCGCATCTCAACAATCTGATCGTCGCCGTGATCGACGGCAAGACGCCGCAGATCGCCGACGATGCGGCGAGGCGCCTCAATGCGGCGCTGCAGCGCCAGCGGCTGATCGAGCGCGCCTGGCGCCCGGACGATAATCCCTATCTGCGTCAAAACGGCCTGCTGTTCCTCGACCGCAAGGACGTGCAACGCACCGTCGGCACGCTGATGGGACAGCACGACGTCTTGAAAACGCTCGCCGAGGACGAAAGCCTGCGGGGCCTCTCGGGCGCCTTGCTCACCAATCTGAAGCTCGTCGGAACCAGCCAGCGCGGCCTCGGCATGGTCGCGGCCGGGCTCACCGAAATTTCCGACGCTTTCGAGAAAGTGCTGGAGGGCAAGCCGGCGCGGGTGAATTGGGAGAAACTTCTCTCCGGCGGGCAGGAGACCGCCAATCCGCTGGCCAATGAGACGCGCCGCTTCGTGCTGATTTCGCCGGTTCTCGACTTTGGCGCGCTGGAGCCCGGAGCGGCGCCGATCGCCTTGGTGCGCAACACCGCAAAGAGGCTCGGCCTGACCAAGGAGGCCGGCGTCACGCTGCGGCTCACCGGACAAACGCCGCTCGCGGACGAGGAATTCGCGACGATCTCCGAGAATATGGAGCTCAATCTCGCGGGCACGCTGGCCGTGGTGACGCTCATCCTGTTCGCGGCGCTGCGCTCGCCGAAACTCATCATCGCCGTGCTCGCGACGCTGCTCGCCGGCCTTGCGCTCACCTCGGGCCTCGGCATTTTCGTGATCGGCCGCTTCAACCTGATTTCGGTCGCCTTCGCCGTGCTGTTCATCGGCCTTGGCGTCGATTTCGGCATCCAATTCGCCACGCGCTACCGCGAAGAGCGTCACAACGACGACGATCTCGACGCGGCTCTGCTTGCCGCGACGCAGGGCATCGGCGGATCGCTGACGCTCGCCGCCGTGTCGCTGCTCGCCGGCTTCTTCTGCTTTCTGCCGACGAATTTCCGCGGCGTTTCGGAACTCGGCCTCATCGCCGGCATGGGCATGATCATCGCCTATATCGCGACGCTGACCTTTCTGCCCGCCGCGATCAAGCTGCTGCGCCCCAAAGCGGAGAACATTCCGGTGCGGACCGCCTCGCTCGCCGTGGTCGACCATTGGATCGCCCGTCACCGCAAGCTGGTTCTGTTTCTCACCGCGCTGGTCGTCCTCGGCGGCGCGCCCTTTCTGTGGCGGCTGAAGTTCGACTCCAACCCGATGAATCTGCGCAGCCAGAACGTGGAATCGGTCGCGACCTTCCTCGATCTCGCCAAGGATCCCAAGACCGCGCCCAATACGATCGAGGTTCTCGCGCCTTCGCTCGACGCCATGCGCGCGCTCGTGAAGAAGATCTCGGCTTTGCCGGAGGTCGACCACATTACCACGGTCGACACGCTGGTCCCGCCGGATCAGGAAGCGAAACTGCCGCTGATCCAGCAACTTGCGACGCAATTCCGCGATGTGCTGAATCCGGCGCGCAAGCCCGCGCCGACCGACCCGGAAACGGTTGCGGCGCTGGCGAACGGAGCCAAGGCGCTGCGCCAGTCGGCGCCGCCCAACGCGCCGCCGGCGATTGCGCGTTTCGCCGACCTCATCGAAACTCTGTCGATGGTCGATCGGCAGACCCGCGACGCCGCGCGCCAGGCCGCTTTCGGCGACTTCGACCGGCTGCTCGGCGATCTGGGGGAGGTGATGAAGGCGCGTCGGGTCACGCCGCAGACGCTGCCGGCCGATGTGCGCAGCGAGTGGATTTCCGCGAGCGGGCACTATCGCATCGAAGTGTCGCCGAAGGGCGACAGCAACGACAACGAGGTGATGGCGGCCTTCGCGGCGGCGGTGCAGAAGGTCGCGCCGGACGCGAGCGGCATGCCGGTCATCGTCGTCGAGGCGGGCGCGAGCGTCGTTCGCGCCTTTCTGCTCGCCGGCCTTTACGCCTTCATCGCGATCTTCGTCATTCTTGTCGTCGCGTTGCGGCGCGCGGTCGACGTCGCGCTGACGCTGGGGCCGCTGGTGCTGGCCGGGATCATGAGCCTCGAGGCCGCGGACATGGTCGGCCTGTCGCTCAACTTCGCCAATATCATCGCGCTGCCGCTGATGTTCGGCGTCGGCGTCGCCTTCCATATCTATTACGTCATCGCCTGGCGTAAGGGCGTCGCCGACATGCTGGCGTCGAGCCTCACGCGGGCGATCTTCTTCAGCGCGCTGACGACCGGCACGGCCTTCGGCAGCCTGTGCCTGTCGAGCCACCCCGGCACGGCGAGCATGGGCGCATTGCTCGCGATCTCGCTGGTGTTCACGCTGCTCGCCGCCTTCATCGTGGTGCCGGCCTTCCTCGGCCCGCCGCATAAGGCCGCGCCTGCGCCGGATGTAGTTTAGAGCGCGACTTCGCCGCGTTCGTGATAGGATCAAGCCATGAAGCAAGCAGTTCAGATGAGCGTCGCCCTTCTGGCGATCCTTGGCTCCGCGGCGCAAGCCGCAGCGGCGGGCGCGACGGGCGGCTCCCCCGGCACGGAGGCGGTCGCCGGCATATGGTCGCGCGACGGCCACAAGGAAAAGCTCGAATTCTTCGACTGCGGCGGCAAGCTCTGCGCCAAGGGCGTGCTGCCTCTGCCGGATGGATCGCCGCCGCCGCTGGTGCTGCGTTACGCCGCGAAAAGCGGCCGCAACCAATGGAAGGGCGATCTCTTCAATCCCGAGGACGGCAAAACCTACTCCGGCACGATCACGCTGGAGAGCCCGACGCAATTGACGCTGAGCGGCTGCCTGATCGCCTTCCTCTGCCAGAGCGAAACCTGGACGAAAGTCGCGGCGGCGAAGCCCGCGCCGCCGCCTGCGCCCGGCGCGCCGCCGCCCGCAGCCGGCGCGACGCATCCGCCTGCCGCGGCGCCGGCGCATCCGGCCGCCTCGACCGTCCCGCATGGCGCGTCGGCGGATCATGCGCCGCCCGCGGCGCATGGCGCCGCGCCGACCCATCCGCCGGCAGCCGCGCCCACGCAGGGGGCCGCGCCGGCGGCCCATCCGGCCGC
>JAWOLK010000149.1:0-10861 GCA_033853615.1 Beijerinckiaceae bacterium
TGACGACGACCGTCTTGCCTTGCTCCACCAGCTCGTGCAGCACTTCGAGGAGCTTTGCGACATCGTGGAACTGCAAGCCCGTCGTCGGCTCGTCGAGAATGTAGAGCGTGCGCCCCGTCGAGCGGCGTGACAGCTCCTTCGAGAGTTTCACGCGCTGCGCCTCGCCGCCGGAAAGCGTCGTCGCCTGCTGGCCGACATGGATGTAATCGAGCCCGACGCGCTTCAAGGTTTCCATCTTGTCGCGGATCGACGGCACCGCCTTGAACAGGCTTGAGGCTTCCTCCACCGTCATGTCGAGCACGTCGGCGATGGATTTCTCGCGATATTTCACTTCCAGCGTTTCGCGGTCGTAGCGCTTACCCTTGCAGACGTCGCAGGTGACGTAGACATCCGGCAGGAAGTGCATCTCGATCTTGATGACGCCGTCGCCCTGGCAAGCCTCGCAGCGGCCGCCTTTCACGTTGAACGAGAAGCGGCCCGGCTCGTATCCGCGCGCCTTGGATTCCGGCAGGCCGGCGAACCATTCGCGGATCGGCGTGAATGCGCCGGTATAGGTCGCGGGATTGGAGCGCGGGGTGCGGCCGATCGGCGATTGGTCTATGTCGATGATCTTGTCGATATGCTCCAGCCCCTCCAGCTTGTCGAAGGGCGCGGGATGCTCATGCGCATTATTGAGGCGTCGCGCGACCGCCTTGTAGAGCGTCTCGATGACGAGCGTCGATTTGCCGCCGCCAGAAACGCCGGTCACGCAAGTGAAGGTTCCAAGCGGAATTTGCGCGTCCACATTCTTGAGATTATTGCCGCGGGCGCCGGAAAGTTTCAGCCAGCGGCCCGCTTGCGGCGCGCGCAGCTGATGTGCGAGCTTCACCTGTTTGGCGCCAGTCAAATATTGGCCGGTCAGCGATTTGGGGTCGGCCATGATTTCGGCCGGCGTTCCCTGCGACACGATCCGCCCGCCGTGGATGCCGGCGCCCGGCCCGACGTCCACCACATAATCGGCGGCGAGAATCGCGTCCTCGTCATGCTCCACCACGATGACGCTGTTGCCGAGATCGCGCAGGCGCCGCAGCGTGTCGAGCAGCCGGTCGTTGTCGCGCTGGTGCAGGCCGATCGACGGCTCGTCCAGCACGTAAAGCACGCCGGTCAGTCCCGAGCCGATTTGCGAGGCGAGCCGGATGCGCTGGCTCTCGCCGCCGGACAGCGTGCCGGAGGAGCGCGACAGCGTCAGATAATCGAGGCCGACATCAATGAGAAAGGTGAGCCGGTCGCGGATTTCCTTCAAGATGCGAAAGGCGATTTCATTGCGCTTCTTGTCGAGCTTTCCCGGCAGCGCCTGAAACCATTCGGCGGCGGCGCGCACCGACAGTTCCGAGACTTCGCCGATGTGCTTGCCGTCGATCTTCACGGCGAGCGCCTCGGGCTTCAAGCGGAAGCCGTCGCAGGCGGCGCAAGGGGTCGCCGACATGTAGCGGGAGATTTCCTCGCGCGCCCACTCGCTGTCTGTTTCGAGATAGCGGCGCTGGAGATTCGAGACCACGCCCTCAAAGGGCTTTTTCACGTCATAGGCGCGAAAGCCATCGTCGTAGGAGAAGCGAATCTCCTCATCGCCCGAGCCAAAGAGAATGACGCGCTTTGCTTTCTCGGACAGCGATTCGAAGGGCGCGTCGAGCCGGAATTTGTAATGCCGGCCGAGCGCTTCGAGCGTCTGCTGGTAATAGGGCGAAGTTGATTTCGCCCAAGGCGCGATCGCCCCCTTGCGCAGCGTTTGCGTAGGGTTCGGGACGACGAGATCGGGGTCGATCTTCTGCTCATGGCCGATGCCGCTGCACACCGGGCAGGCGCCGTAAGGATTGTTGAAGGAAAAGAGCCGCGGCTCGATTTCGGGAATCGTGAAGCCCGACACGGGGCAGGCGAATTTCGACGAGAACAGAATATGCGCCGGCGAATAATGCGAGGCGACGCGCAGGCTCGCCGCCGTCACCGGAACATCGGCGGCCGTAAGCCCCGCCGCGGCTTTCGCGTCGGCGAACTCCACCACGGCGATGCCGCCGGATAGCTCCAGCGCGGTTTCGAAACTGTCGGCGAGGCGCGCGCTTGTGTCAGGGCGCACGACGATGCGGTCCACCACCACGTCGATGTCGTGTTTCAGCTTCTTGTCGAGCGGCGGCGTGTCGGAGATGTCGTAATATTCGCCGTCGATCTTCAAGCGTTGAAAGCCGCGCTTGGTGTAATCGGCGATTTCCTTTTTATACTCGCCCTTGCGGCCGCGCACGACCGGCGCCAGCAGATAGAGCCGCGTTCCCGGCGGCAAGGCCAGCACTTTGTCGACCATTTGCGAGACGGTCTGGCTTTCGATCGGCAGGCCCGTGGCCGGCGAATAGGGCACGCCGACGCGCGCCCATAACAGGCGCATGTAATCGTGAATTTCGGTGACGGTGCCGACCGTCGAGCGCGGGTTTTTCGAGGTGGTCTTCTGCTCGATCGAAATCGCCGGCGACAGCCCGTCGATCTGGTCGACGTCCGGCTTCTGCATCATCTCCAGAAACTGCCGCGCATAGGCCGAGAGCGACTCCACATAGCGGCGCTGGCCTTCGGCATAGATCGTATCGAAGGCGAGCGAGGATTTGCCCGAGCCGGACAATCCCGTGAAGACGACGAATTTGTCGCGCGGGATGGCGAGATCGACATTTTTGAGATTGTGCTCGCGCGCCCCGCGTATGGCGATGACCTTGGCGTCGCCGAGGCTCAAGGCCGGCTTTGCTGTCGATTTGGTTCTGTTGCTCGCCATGGCGGGGACACGGAGGTTAATTTTTCGCTTCTCCCTTCAATGCCATGGGGCGCCGCACAAATCCACTTCCCTGAACGCGTCCTCCCGCATCTTGCGGAGCGGGCGCCGGGCCGTAAATGCTTGTCGCATGAACGAGACGATTCTTCTCGAAACAGATGCGGGCGATCGGGCCGAAATCCTGCCCTTCGGGGCGGAGCTTTCCTCCTGGCGCGCCGACGGCCTCGAACTGATCTGGAAAAAGAACCCGGGCGTCTGGAACCAGACCGCGCCGGTGCTCTTCCCGGTTGTCGGCTGGACGAAGGACGGCCGCGTGCGGGTCGGCGACAAGACCTTTCCGCTCGCCCTGCACGGTTTCGCCTGGAAGAAACGCTTTCGCCTCAGCGAGAGGAGCGCCGATTTCGCTCTGCTCGAATTGACCGACGACGCCGAGACGCGCGCGCTCTATCCTTTCGCCTTTCGCTTCGAGGTCGAGTTTCGCCTCTCGCCCAATGGTCTGGAGAACGCGCTCATCGTCACCAACACCGGCGATAAGCCCCTGCCCTACGCCTGCGGCCTGCATCCCGCCTTCCGTTGGCCGCTCGCCGATTCGACGGCGCAGCACGCGATCGTCTTCGACGAGGCGGAGAAGGCGGATGTTCCCGTCATCGGTCTGGGAGGCCTGTTTTCTGCGGCCCGGCGCAAAACGCCGCTCGAAGGCCGCCGCATGCCGCTTTCGCCCGAGCTCTTCAAGCGCGACGCGCTGTGCTTCCTGAACCTCGACAGCCGCGGCCTTGTTTTCGACAATGGCGCGGGAACGCGACTGCGGGTCGAGCTCGAGGATTTTCCGCATGTCGGCTTCTGGACGCTGCCGCCGGCCCCTTACCTTTGCATAGAGCCCTGGACCGGACACGGCGATCCCGAGGGGTTTACCGGCGATCTCTTTGAAAAACCGTCGATGCGTATCCTGCAACCCGGTGAAACGGCGCGGCACGCGGCGACATTCCGCTTGGAAAAAACCGGCGCTGGCGGTTAGGAACGTCTGTTGCTCCGCTTGCCCTTCCAGCCGCAAAGGATCGCCCGAATATGATCGTCGCCGCCAATGTTATCGAGGCCATCGGCAAGACCCCGCTGATCGAATTGCGCGCGGCGTCCCAGGCGACAGGGTGCCGCATTCTCGGCAAGGCGGAGTTCATGAATCCGGGCGGCTCGGTGAAGGACCGCGCCGCGCTCTATATCGTCAAGGACGCGATCAAGCGCGGCATGCTGAAGCCCGGCGGGCTCATCGTCGAGGGCACCGCCGGCAATACCGGCATAGGGCTCGCGCTCGTCGCCAATGCGCTTGGCTATCGCACCGTGATCGTCATCCCCGAGACGCAGAGCCAGGAAAAGAAGGACATGCTGCGCCTGCAAGGCGCGGAGCTGGTCGAAGTGCCGGCGGTCCCTTACGCCAATCCCAATAATTACGTGAAAGTCTCGGGCCGTCTCGCCGAGCGGCTCGCCAAGGAACATCCGCAGGGGGCGATCTGGGCCAATCAATTCGACAATGTCGCCAATCGCGAGGCGCATATCGAGACGACGGCCGCGGAAATCTGGGAGCAGCTCGACGGCGAGGTGGACGGCTTCATTTGCGCCTGCGGCACCGGCGGGACGCTGGCCGGCGTCGGCATGGGGCTGAAGGCGCGCAACCCGAAGGTCAGAATCGGCCTCGCCGATCCGATGGGCGCGGCGCTTTATTCCTATTACACGACCGGCGCGCTGAAGGCTTCGGGCTCCTCGATCACCGAAGGAATCGGCCAGGGCCGCATCACCGCCAATCTCGAAGGCGCGCCGATCGACGTCGCCTATCAGATCCCGGACGAGGAGGCGTTGCCGATCGTCTTCGATCTTGCGGAGAAAGAGGGGATGTTGCTCGGCGGCTCCTCCGGCGTGAATGTCGCGGGCGCCATCCGCCTCGCGCGCGAACTCGGCCCCGGCCACACTATCGTGACGATTCTCTGCGATTCCGGCATGCGCTACGCCTCGAAACTGTTCAATCTCGACTTCCTGCGCAGCCAGAACCTGCCGACGCCCGCCTGGCTGGAGAAGAAGAGCAAGATAGATCCCGGCTTTTTGTGAGGGCGCGCCCGCCCCAGCTTGGCGTCAGTCGCCCCTTGCGGCGATCTCCTCCGCCAGCGGCAGATCCTCCGGGCGGTTCACGTTAAAGAACGGATCGTAGGGCGTGACCGGCCAATCGACTTCCACGCTTTTGAACCGCCCGATGAATCCCGAGACCTTGCGCAAATCCTCCTCGACCAAGGCCTTGCGCAACGCCTTCCGCAAAGCGACCGGCCAGAGCGCTGCGGCGTGGTGGACCCTGCCGCCCGAGGTCGCCACGGCGATCTCGGCGCCCGCCGCCTCTCGCGCAGCGCGCAGCCTTGCGACGAAATCGCGCGGCGCAAAGGGCGTGTCGGCCGGGATGCTCACCGCATAAGCGACATCGGGCCGCGTCGTCGCGACATGATCGAGCCCCGCGAGAACCCCCGCCAATGGCCCTGCAAAGCCCGGCACGTCGTCGGCGACGACCGGCAGGCCGAAGGGCGCAAAGCGCGCCGGATCGCCATTGGCGTTGACGACCAGCCCGACGCATTGCGGAGCGAGCCGGCCCGCGAGCCGCGACAGATTCGCCTCGCCCCGCACGTGGAGCAACGCCTTGTCGACGCCCTCCATCCGGCGGGCGAGACCGCCGGCGAGGATGATCCCGAAACAGGCCTGCACGGCTCCCCCTTCAAAAACGCGCCCACAGCGCGGTCAATATGCCGATCTCGGCCGGCGAATTGACGCCGAGGAGCCCTTTATAAACGCCGAGCTGTACCGAGAAAGTCTCGTTGATGTCATAGACCGCGCTGAGCTGAAATTTTTGCGCCGCGATGCGCGAGCCTGCATTTGCGCCCGGCGCGAAGGCGGAAAAACTCTGCGCCAAAACCATCAGCCAGGCGACCGGCCGGACGCCAAAAGTGAGATCGACCCGGGCTTCGTCGCCATTCTGCCCGCGCGAACGATAGCCGATCTGCGCATCGACGAAGCCGGGGACGCCCAGCAGCGACACGGGCTTGCCCAATTGCAGCCGCGCATCGATCTGGGAAAAATCCTTCATGTCCAGAAATATGCGCGAGGCGGCGGAGGCCGCGCGCAGGCTCGCCTCCGCGGAGACGACATAGTCCGAAAGCTCCAGAAGTTTAACCCTCAGCCCGACCATGCCGAGCCCGAGCCCGCGATAATGAACGCCCACGGGCTTTGGAACCACGAGCGGGGCCCGCGCTTTCGCCTCGGCGATGAGCAGCGACAGCGCGTCGAGTCCGTTTGTCCGAGGCGCGCCACGAAAATCCATGGCGCCGCCTTCCCCGACGACGGTCAGCCAGGGGGCAAGGCCATATTCCACATAGGCCCGCGCCTCGAACTTATCGTATCGTGGCGTGTCGATCAGCCGGCCGCGGGCGTCATAGGCTTTGCGCGCGCTTGCGAAAGTCGTCGTGACGATGATCTGTCCGCGGCCTTCTGGCCAGAGGAATGCGCCGGCGACAGCCGATTTCGACAAGCCGAGGAGCAACCAAAGCGCTGCAACGGCTTGCCGCTTGAGCATGAAGACGCCCGCCGATCCGAATCATACGCATTAACTATTTGATAATACTGTTTGTACATCCCCGCGCAATCGGGGCCGCGTCGGCGCGTCCGCTAACGCAGATATTTTCGGGATGGGAGCGGGAGCGAACTTGGCCCAGCCGTCATCGCGAACGCGGTGAAGCGATCCACAGCCGTGGAGCGGCCCCTGGATTGCTTCGTCGCTGCGCTCCTCGCAATGACCCGGCCGTCATCACGAAATCCGTCTTCGCGAACGCAGCGAAGCGATCCAGAGTCGCGGGTGACCCCTGGATTGCTGCTTCGTCGCTCCGCTCCTCGCAATGACCCGGGCCGCCATCGCGAAATCCGTCATCGCGAACGCAGCGAAGCGATCCAGGGTCGCGGGGCGGCTCCTGGATTGCTTCGTCGCTGCGCTCCTCGCAATGACGGCTCCCCATGAGGCGGGCTAATGTCAATGCGCCATCGTCATCGCGAGCAAAGCGAAGCGATCCAGAGCCGCGGGCGGCTCCTGGATCGCTTTGGAAGCTCACGCTCATCGCAAAGACGGAACGGCTTAAAACTTCTACAGGCCGAAGTCGCTTCTCTTAAAAATCGCGACGAGTTCGAGGCCCTTTTGCGCCAGCGCCTCGGCGGCGCCTTCCTCGCGGTCGATCACCACCAGCGCCTTGCGGGCGAAGCAGCTCGGATGCTCGGTCTTCAGGCCGTCGAGCGCCTTCAACACCGAGCCGCCGGACGTCGCCACATCATCGACGACCAGCACTTCCGCCCCGTCCTGCACATGGCCGTCGATCAGCTCCAGCGCGCCATGCTCCTTCGCCGCCTTGCGCACGAAGAAGGCGTGAACCGGCGCGCCCTTCACGAAGCTCATCACCGCCGCCGCCGAGACCATCGGAATCGCGCCGACCGCCGGGCCGCCGATACAGGTAAGGCCCACGCTCTTCATGTAATCGACGATGATTTCGCCGATTAGCTTCGCCCCCTCCGGCAGCATGGTGATCTGACGAAGCTGGAAAATGTAGCTGCTCTTGCGTCCCGAGGAGAGCGTGAAGTCGCCGCGCTTCAGCGAATGTTCGAGGATCAGCTCGCGCAGCCGCAGCCAGCGCGGATCGGCGTGGTCGACGACGGTTCCGGAAGTCTGCGCTGCAGTCATGATGGCGTCCGCTGTTGAAAGCGCCCTCGGGCGCTGAAATCTGCGTGGGTTGCATAAGCGCCGGCGGCGCGCGGGGCAAGCCGCCGGCCTCTTGCTTTACAGCTTTTCGGTCTCTCTCGCGCGCGTCCTGCCGGGCTCGTAGCTTTTGCCGCGATAGACGACGCGTTCGAGCCGCAGCCCGCCCTTCTCCTCGAAGGCGTCGTCGCGCAGCCGCAGCTCGCCCTTCTCGAATTCGATCCCGAGCATGGCGTAGGCGGCCGAGATCATGCGCGCCGCAGCGCCGGTGTACCAGCTCCAGCCGCCGCGGCCCTCATAGCCTTCGCCCTCATAGACGTCGGCCGGCTGCTGGTGGGGCGTGAGCCCGTAGATATCGGCCTCGGCCGGCGTCGTGAGCTTGGAGACCGGCGAAATCGCGATCCAGGTCTCGAAGGCGCGGGCGAAGAGATCGGCGGCGGCCTTCTCGTCCCCCTGCTCTTTGGCCTCGACGGCGAGCTTCGCCAGCGCGTCGACGAACCAGGAGACGCCGTGCGAATATTGCCCGCCATTCTCGCGCACGCCCGGCGGATATTCGGCGCTGCGGCCCGGATAGGGGCTCGAATGCTCGGTATAGGCGGGCGTGACCAGCAGAACCCGGTTCTTGCGGGCGAGAACGGCGAGCGCCTTTTCGACCGTCTCGCGCCCCCGCGCGAAATCGACGGCGTCGGTGAGCACGGGCCAGGAGGCGGTCATCGCGCTCATCGGCGAAATCTCGCGCCCGTCGTCGGCGTAAGCGCGCAGATAGCGGTCGCCGCGCCAGCAGGCGGCGAGCGCCTCCCGTAGCCTCGAAGCCGCCTCGCGGTAGCGGGTCGCGCGCGCGACGTCGCCGCGGCTTTCGAACAGCGGGGCGACGTCGACGAGAATTCCGTGCAGGAAAAAGCCCATCCACACGCTCTCGCCGCGCCCCTGCGCGCCGGCGAGATCCATGCCGTCGTCCCAGTCGCCCGTTCCCAGCAAGGGCAGGCCATGGGCGCCGAAACGCGCCAGCGTGTAGTCGATGGCGCGCGCGCAATGGCCAAGCAGCGTGTCCTGGTCGCGCGAGCGCAGCGGCACGGTCGCCTCGCCCTCCTGCCCCTTCGGCACGGGCCCTGCTTCGAGGAAGGACTCGACGCAGTCGAGAATCGCCTCGTCCCCGGTGGCGCGCACATAGCGGACCGTCACATAGGGGAGCCACAGATGCGGATCGGAGGCGTAGGTGCGGTCGGCGAGGCCCGTCCCGCCGTTTGGCGCACGATGCCACCATTTCGCGGCGTCGCCCTCGATATATTGATGCGCCGCATGCAGCAGGATCTGCGCCCGCGCCCGCTCCGGCGCGAGGAAGGCGAGCGGGATCACATCCTGCAACTGGTCGCGGTAGCCGGTCGCGCCGGAGCGCTGCGCCGGTCCGGTGCGGCCCCAGAGGCGCGAGGCGAGCAGCTGATAGGGCAGCCAGTCGTTCACGAGGCGATCGACCTCCGGCCGATTGGTCTTGATCCGCAGCACGGAAAGGCGCTCGTCCCAGGCGCGGGCGCTGTCCTCATAGGCGCGCAGCGCGTAGTCGGGGTCGCGCGCCATCTGCGCGAGGCGCCGCGCGTCCTCGATCGCGCCGGTCTGGCCGAGCGCGACGACGACGAGCCGCTCTTCCCCGGCCGGAACGTCGACCGAGCCGCAGAAGCTTGCAACCTTGCGCTGATGTTCCGGCGCGCCGGCGTCCGGATGTCCGTGCTCGACCATGTAGGGAAGATCGGTGTCGCGGTTCTCATGCCCGAGGAAACGCCGGCGCGAGGTCTCGGCGAATTCCGCCTTCAGCGAGGTGGAGACGAAGGCCCAGCCCTGCACGAAGTAATTCTTCGGATTGCGGAAATAGATTGCGCTGAGGTCGCCCTCGGTCGCCGCCTGGACGGCGCCGAGGCTCTCGTTCGGCGTCTCGCCGAGCACGATCTCCATCATCGGCACGATTTGCAACAAGCGCTCGTGATCCGATTTGTTGCGAATGCGCAGCAGACGGAACTCGATCGGCTCCGTCGGGCTGACGAAACAGGTCAGTTCCAGGTCCAGATTGTCGCGCTGCGCGCGGAACGTGGCGGAACCCGGCGCATAGGAGACTTCATATGCGGCGTCGCGCCGGCGCAGCGGCACGAAGGTCGCCGTGAAGGCGTCTTCGCGGGCGAGATCGTAGACATAGATCGCCTGGCCGGGCGGCGCCATGCGTCCCTCGCCCATGCGGAAAGGCGTGAAACTGTTGAGCCGCGAATTGCCGGAGAATGAGAAAATATCGCCGTCATTGGTGAGGACGGCGCCCTGCCCCAGCGGGTTGGCGATGACATGCGAGAAGGGTCGCGGCGTGCCGGGCGCCATGGCGATGCTGCGGCCGTCGCCTGAAAAGGCGAAGCGATGCGCGGCCGGCGGCGGCGGCATGAGCAGGGCGCGGCGGCGCGACAGCGCCCGGTCGAGCGTTTCCGGCGCCGGCTGCGCAATGCCGAGGCGGCGCGCAATCGACTCGGTCGCGACGCCCATGTCGCGCGCCCAACCATCGACGATCGTCAGTTCGGCGACGCCATTCGGCGCGAAATCCACGTCGAGATAAAGGCTCGCGCAGGGCTCGAAGCCATAGAGCAACCCCTCGTCGGCCGGGTCGCGCGGGGCGCTCAGCCCCAAGAGGCTGTCCGGCGCGCGCGTCGATCCCATGCCGTAGAAGCGGGACTTCACATCCTCATAGCCGACGATCGTCGCCTTCGTCCCCGGCGCCGGCGCGATCGCATGGAAACCGACCTCGGGCGACAGACGGCGCTCCGAGCGCCGGCGCGCCCCGCCCTTCAGCAGGCGGTTCTGGGCGATCACGGCGTTGAGCGAATTGACGAACCAGGTGCCGATGTGGATGGCGTTATAGGCGGCGTCGCGCAGCTCGACGCCGGTTTCGTTCATAACCCATTCGCGCAGCGTGGCGATGCGGAGCGTGCGCGGCCGGTCTTCGCGGTTGACGACCTTCAGATGGGTGATCTCGATCGCCTCATTGGCGGCCAGCGTCACGCGCGCCTCGACGTCGAAGCCATTGGCGCAGGTGAGGAAGATCAGGCAGTTCTCGCCCTCGCTGGAGAGCGCCGCCTTGGCCTTGGCGCAGCGCGTCGGCGCCTGGCCCAGCGACCACAGCTCGCCGCCGTCCTCGCGCAGGAACAGGAAGCGCCCGCGCGGATGGGCGTGGTCGTCGGGCCGGCGGGTGAGGTCGATCGGCGGGCCGCCGCGCGCGACGCCCTCGATACAGGTCGCGCCCTGCGCATCCTCATACCATTCGCTGCTCATCAAGCCGTTGG
>JAWOLK010000150.1:0-17188 GCA_033853615.1 Beijerinckiaceae bacterium
CTTTGCTTTTCAGGATCCATCGAAGCAAAGCCCCGATTTGATTTCTTCTGTTCTTGCATGTTCGCGACTCTCTACTGGCCCCGCGCCCGCAGTTGGGTAACGCTTACGCCAAGATAAAGTTGCGACAAGATGTTTGCGATGCGTAAAAGTACTCGCAACCGTTGAGCTAACGCCTTTCTGCGACGTCTTTCAGAGCGTCGCAGGCAATGAGATTGAAATAAAAAGCTTTTTTCGCCCCGAAAACGACTAAGTATTCACCGCAGTTCGATCGAAGACCCGAGTCCTGCGGGCTTCGGCCGCGACCTCTTGTCGAAGAACAGCGCCTGGCTGATCACCGCCTTCAGGCTCTCGACGCTGAACGGCTTGGCGATCAGAAAGGCCGGCTCCGGCGGCTCGCCGGTCAGAAACCGCTCGGGATAGGCGGTGATGAAAATGACCGGCGCCGAGACGGCGGCGAGAATCTCATTGACCGCGTCGAGGCCGGAGCTGCCGTCGGCAAGCTGAATATCGGCAAGGATCAGGCCCGGTTCGGCGCTTTTGATCGCCTCGACCGCCTCCCTGTGGGTGCGGGCGACGGCCGTCACCTGATGGCCGAGCTCCTCGACGACGCCGCGTAGATCGAGCGCGATCAGCGGCTCGTCTTCGATGATCAGCACGTCGGTGGCGATCTGATCGGCGATCTCGGCGTTGGCGGCGTCGATCAGGCTTTCCGCCTCGGGCTCCGACACGCCGAGCGTGCGGCTCACATCCGAGAGGTCGAAGCCCTCGAGCGCATGCAGCAGAAAGGCGATGCGCGGCCGCAGCGAGATCGCCTCCAGATTGCGCCGCGCGCCGGCCTCGTCGTCATTGGCGACGCCGGAGCCGTCGATGTGCACGTTGATCGGGGCCGCGGTCCATATGTCGAGGAAGAGGCGATAGAGGGCCACGCGGCGGCGGTCGTCATGCGCCGGAATGCGGGTCGGCTCGGCGACGAGCGTCTCTAGCGTGGCGAGCACATAAGCGTCGCCGCCTTCGCGATTGCCGGTCAGGGCCCGGGCGAAACGGCGCAGATAGGGCACATGCTGGATAATTTCGCGAGAAGCTGACATTATGGCGCTCCTTGGCGGCGCTCGAGATTCGTAGAATCGCAAAAAAGTTCTGCGGGTTCAGGCGCTTAGCAGCGTCTCCGTCTCAGGCGACGACGCCAGGCTGGCCGTCCGCGAGGTTAAAGGCCTCCTTTCCGGCCGGGCGAGTTTACGATAAGACCGCTTGCGTCAAAGCGTCACTTTTTTGAGCGGAACCTTTCTGGAAAACTGGCGTTACCCCTGCAGTATAGCTCGACCGCATGCGTGCGCTACAGGCAATTTTTTGGCAAGCGGAAGACGACGTGACAGTAAGCTGCGTCCAGGCGGGAGCTTTTTGCGATTTGGCGCAAAGCTCTCGGATTAATGAGAAGACGCGAACTTTCGAGGAGCCGATGGCGAACAGCAATCCGAGGAACGCCGTGATCGACCGTAAACGTCCCGTGAGCGAGGAAAACGCGCAGTCTCGACCGGCGGCGGCCGGCCGCCCCGCCGCACAAGCGTCAGAGTCCGTCGTTCTTTTGGAAAAGCGCCGACGCAACGCTGCTTTGGAGACCGCCTCGTCCGAGGGGGAGAGCCGTCGCGCGAAAGAAATCGGCGACCAGATCGGCAAGGAACTGCGGGAACTTTACGCCGATCTCGTGGCCCAGCCCGTGCCCGAAAGATTCCTCGATCTCTTGAATGAATTGGAAGCGAAGACGATATCTCCTCCGACGACCCCGAAATCGCCTGGGGAGAGGTAGTGACCACATCTGATGGCGCGATGGCGGGCGCACAGGGAGCCAAGGCCGATCTCGTGTCGGCCATTCCCAAGCTGCGGGCTTTCGCAGTCTCGCTTTGCGGAAACGCCGACCGGGCCGACGACCTCGTCCAGGAGACGCTGGTCAAGGCCTGGGGCAGTCTCGCCTCCTTCTCTGAAGGAACGAACCTGACCGCTTGGCTCTTCACCATTCTGCGCAACATCTATTACAGCGAATATCGCAAACGCCGGCGCGAGACGCCCGATCCGGACGGCGCCATGGCCGCCCGGCTGGTCGCCCCTGCGGCGCAGAACGCGCATATGGATTTCCTGGACTTTCGCGAGGCTCTGCAGAAGCTCCCGGTCGACCAGCGCGAGGCGCTGATCCTGGTTGGCGCCTCGGGCCTCTCCTATGAGGAGGCGGCGAGCATCTGCGGCTGCGCCCCCGGCACGATGAAAAGCCGCGTCAACCGGGCCCGCAACCGGCTCGCGGACGTGCTGGCGCTCGGGGCGCTGCGCGGGCCGGGCGACGGCGACGCGCGCCCTTCTGCGATCGCCGGCGATTGAACGAAAGCGGGAAATGCCGCATAGGGAGCGCAAGAGCCGCCCGGCTCGACGTGTTTTTCCCTGCGAGCTTGCCCGATGACCACCAGCAACCACCGTATTGAGCGCGACTCCTTCGGCGACATCGCCGTGCCAGCCGACGCCTATTGGGGCGCGCAGACGCAGCGTTCCTTCGAGAATTTTCCGATCGGCGGCCAGCGCATGCCGCTCCAGGTCGTCCACGCGCTGGCGCGGGTGAAGCGCGCGGCGGCCGAGGTGAACGCCGCCAAGGGCCTCGTCAAGAAGGATGTCGCCGACGCCATCGTCGCGGCGGCGCAGGAGGTGATCGACGGCAAGCACGACGATCAGTTCCCGCTCGTCGTCTGGCAGACCGGCTCCGGCACGCAGAGCAATATGAACGTCAATGAGGTGATCGCCAACCGCGCCAATGAGATGCTCGGCGCGGGCCGCGGCGCGAAGTCGCCCGTCCACCCCAACGACCATGTGAACTGCGGCCAATCCTCCAACGACAGTTTCCCCACCGCGATCCATGTCGCCGTGGCGCTGGAGATTTCGCAGAAACTCCTGCCCGCGGTCGACCGGCTGCACGCCGCGCTGGACGCCAAGGCCAAGACATTCGCGCACCTCGTCAAGATCGGCCGCACCCATTTGCAGGATGCGACGCCGGTGACGCTGGGGCAGGAATTTTCCGGCTACGCCGCGCAAGCGGCTTACGGCGCCGATCGCATCCGCAAGACGCTGCCGGATCTTCTCGCTTTGGCGCAGGGCGGCACGGCGGTCGGCACCGGCCTCAATACGGCGGTCGGCTTCGCCGAGGAGGTGGCGGCCAATATCGCCGCGCAGACCGGCCTGCCCTTCGTCACCGCGCCGAACAAATTCGAGGCGCTCGCCGCCCATGACGCGGCCGTCTTCGCCCATGGCGCGCTGAATGCGCTCGCCGCCGGCCTCTACAAGATCGCCTGCGACATCCGCCTGATGGGCTGCGGCCCGCGCGCCGGCTTCGCCGAGCTGAAACTGCCGGAGAACGAGCCCGGCTCCTCGATCATGCCGGGCAAGGTCAATCCGACGCAGGTCGAGGCGATCACCATGGTCTGCGCCCGCGTCTTCGGCAATCACCAGACGATCACCTTCTCCGCCTCGCAGGGGCATCTGGAGCTGAATGTGATGAAGCCGGTGATCGCCTTTGCGATGCTGGAGTCGATCGACCTGCTGGCCGAGGGGATCGATAGTTTCATCACCCGCTGCCTTGACGGGATCGAGCCGGACGAGGCCAATCTGAAGCGCTTCCTGGAGCGTTCATTGATGTTGGTGACGGCGCTCGCGCCGAAGATCGGCTATGACGCGGCGAGCAAGATCGCCCGCGCGGCGCACAAGAACGGCACCAGCCTGAAGGAAGAGGCGCTGGCCTCCGGCAAGGTGACGGAAGAGGAATTCGAAGCCATCGTCCGCCCGGAGAAGATGCTCGCGCCGGAGGCGTGAGGGGCCTGCTGGCTAGAGCCTTTTCCGGTCCGATTGCATTGCATCGGCCCGGGGGCTCTAGCTCTTTGCTTTTGAGCGTTTTCTTGATCCCGAACCGGTTCCCACTTCGGCGGAAAACGCTCTAAGGCAAATGGAACGGGAACGCTCGTTCGGCGTCGGGCCTCGGGGAACGCCTCGGGGCCTTCCGCTTTTTAAGACGAGCGCGTGACGCTCGCGGTCCGGGGCGTTGGACCGCGCGCCTGCGGCGCGCAACGCGTCTGCGGGGTTGAGGAAGCAGCGAGCCTGATGGCTCGCGGTCCGTCGCGCGCGACTTCCGCCGCCATGTCAGACCGCGGTTTCGGTCGGGGGCGGCGCGGCTTCCGGCTTTATAGCGCCATCGACCCGCTTGACGAACAATGCGAGCAGGGGCTCATCGACATCCGATAGTTTATCGGTTGATATCTCGCCGCCGAACTGCCCGAAATCGAAGAAATAGCGCCTATCCTTGCCTTCATAGAAATCAAACAACCGCCCGGCCCGTTCCTTCTTGTAGTAGATCGCGAGCTTGCTGCTGAACTTTTTGTGGTCGATCCCCTCGATCGCGTCGAAGAGGCGGTCTTCTTTCACGAGAAACGCCAAGCGCCTCTTAACATAACTGATGACTTCGGACTCTACGGCGGTGACTTGAAGCTCATCGTCCTTGGTTTTTTCTGAAGGCTGGGGGTCCACCGGAGCCGCCTGTTTCTCTGGTTCCTTCTCTTTTGCGGGAAGGTCCAGTCGCTCAAGAATTCGAAGATTGACGAATTCCCTGAAGGCGCTTTTCGTTAGATCCTTGAAATCGGCGAGGGCTTTGGCTCGTATGTGACTGAGACCGGCGGTTTGCAAGAGGATTCTGACGAATTCATCGGAAGGTTCTTCGGCAAGAGTTGTAATCTGCTGCACGAAACCTTGGAAAATAAGCTTTCTTTTTGCTTCCGCGCCGATGTTCTCAGGATCGAAGTTCGCCTTTTGAAGGCTTCTTATCCCTTCCTCGACCGAGTCCTCGATTTTTCCCTTGGCGATCTCACGCAGGTCTATCGTCAGAAAGGCGTTCTGGTCCATCAGATTTGGAGAATCAGAATCCGCATAAAACTCGTAAACGAGCCCGTCTGTCAGGACGCCCATCTTGATCGTCGGCGCCGCGTTGAAATAGGACCGCAATTGACCTCGCTCGTCACGCAGGGGGACGCCGACAGCCTTGCATTCCACCGCAATGATCGGCGTCCCGCTCTTGAGTATCGCGAAATCGACGCGGTTCTTGAATTTCTCGGAGAAATCCGCGCTGTGCTCCGGACAGACTTCGTCGGGGTTCCGGTCGTCGTAGCCAAGGAAATTGAGAAAAGGAAGAATGAGGAAAAGCTTGGTGCTTTCTTCATTTGAGCACCGGGCGGCGACGGAGGTCATCCGCTCCGCGAAATTTCTCAGCCTTGGGCGAAAATCCTCCGACATGCGTCACCCGAATCGGTTAACAAAATATTTTCAACAGCGAGTTTAATACCGGATTGATTTAGCGCAAGCTCGGCGCGCCGTTCCCTCCCCGATCCCGCCCCGGCCTCTCGCCAAAAGTTCCCCTTGCGCGAAAAGGGTTGATGCGGCGGCGCTGGGAACTGATTAAGCTCACCCAAAAAGGAGGAGGCGCTCATGGACCAGCCGCCCTTTAAATCGATACTGCATCCCACTGATTTTTCCGCAGCCAATGAGACCGCTTTCGCCCATGCGGTGAAGCTCGCGGTCGCCGCGCGCAGCGCGCTGCATCTTCTTCACGTCGATCAGGACGGCGAGGAGACCGACTGGGAGCGCTTCCCGCGCGTGAGGAAACTGCTGGCGGATTGGAAACTGCTGGAGCCCAACGCGCCGGAAGCGGCGGTCGCGGAAAAGCTCGGCGTCACTCTGGTGAAGGCGGCCGTCGAATCGGACGACGTCGTGCGCGCCGTCGGCGCCTATGCCGAGCGACATTTGTGCGATCTGCTCGTGCTGCTGACGCATGAATCGAGCTGGATGCGCCGCATTCTGGAATCGTCTGTCGCCGAGGCGGCGGCGCGGCTCGCCCATGCGCCGGCGCTCTTCCTGCGCGAGGGGCATCACGGCTTCGTCGATCGCGGCAGCGGCAAGGTGCGGCTCAACCGCGTGCTGATGCCGGTCGCCTCCGACCTCTCGCCGATGCACGCCTGGGGCCTCGCCTCGACGATGGTGCGCGCGCTCGCACCGATGGCCGAATTCCAGCTCGTGCATGTCGGCGACACGCTGCCGACCTTCGGCAATCTGCTGCCGCATGTCGAGCTGCGCCACGGCCCGGTGGTCGAAACGATCCTCGCCTTCGCCGAGGAGGTGGGACCGGATCTCATCGTCATGCCGACGGCCGGGCATCACAGCCTGTTCGACGATCTCGCCGGCAGCACCACCGAGCGCGTGGTGCGCGACGCGCCCTGCCCGGTGCTGGCGATCCCGAGCAAGTAACGCGCGTCCCCTGCGCAGCGATAAGGGAGAAGGCTTTACGCCTTCTCCACCGCCGCGGTGATCGCCATCGGCTCCGGCGTCGCCAGAAAGGCGGCGGGGATGTTGGGCCGGCCTTCCGTCGTCACCGCCGCGTCCGGGTCCGGTGGCGCTGTCCACTCGAAGGCGTCGAGCTTGCTGGTCTTCGGCGAGACAGGCGCCCAGGTCTTCGAGACGACGCCATCGGCGACCCAGACCGGATCGCGCGGGGCCCGCGAACCGCGCGCCAGCCATTCGCGCACCGCGCCGCTCGGGCCGACTTCCGCATCCTCGATTTCCGCCATCAGCAGGCAGGTGTGGGCGGTGGGCTTGCTTCCCTCCGCCACCAGCGGGGCGATTGCGGCGCGCGCCTTGCCGAAATTGCGGGCGGCGAGCGCCGCCTCGGCGACCAGCAGACGGCTCACCGGCGAGTCGGGCGCCTGCGCGGCCAGTTTTTCGACGCGGGCCAAAAGCTCCGTGTTCGATTCGCCGGGGACCATTTCCTTATAGGCGGCGGCGAGATCGGGATGCGGATTGGCCGCCCAGACCGTCTCGATCAGCTTGGCCGCCTTCTTGGCGTCGCCATGGCGGGTGAGCACCCGCGCCGCGACCACCGCCGCCGGCACGAAATTCGGCCGGCGCTTCAACGCCTGCCGGGCGAGATGCAGCGCGTCGTGCGGATGTTCGAGCTGCTTCTCCATCGCCATGGCGGTCTCGACCACGGCGCGATAGCGCTGGGCGGTCGGATAATCGATGACCTTGGCCTTGAGATTTTCCTCGATCGTCGCGCGCGTCTTGGCCCAATCGCCGAGCGTGGCGTAATGCTCCAGCACCGCATTGGCGGCCCAGGGGAGCGGCGCGATCTCATGCGCG
This sequence comes from Beijerinckiaceae bacterium, assembly GCA_033853615.1. Lineage (GTDB taxonomy): Bacteria > Pseudomonadota > Alphaproteobacteria > Rhizobiales > Beijerinckiaceae > Methylosinus. The sequence continues at coordinate 7,207 of JAWOLK010000150.1, forward strand.
GCCTCGGCGAAATGCGCCGCGGCCTCGGGATCCTCGCGCCGACGCGCCTCGATATGCAGGCCGCGCAGGCCGAGAAGCTTGGTCTCCGGGCGCTGCGTCATTTGCTGGAAGGCGGCCTCGGCCTTGCGGCGGTCGCCCTCGAGCTGGGCGGCCTGGGCTTTCAGGAGCTGGGTCAGCGGCTCGTTCTGGAGATATTTCTCGGCCTCCATCGCCGCGCGCCGGGCCGCGCCCGCGTCCCCGGCCCCGACGGCGATGATGCCGCGCGACAGGGCGCTGTAGCCCTTGTCGCGCCGGCGGCCGGAAAAGGCGTAGCGCAACCGCTGCGGCAGTTGGAACATCGCCGAAATGGCGGCCCAGGCGATGATGAGCGCCGCCACCACGAGCAGCAGCACGCCGACCGCGACCGGAATAGAGGTGTCGACGTGATAGGCGCCCCAGTCGAGAGACAGGCTGCCCGGCTGGTCGATGACCCATTCGAGCCCATAGGCGGCGGCGGCGAGGGCGAGGAGAAACAGCAGCAAATAGAGCATTTAAATCGGCCTCGCTTAATTCTTGCCGCGGCCGAGCGCGTCGATCGCGCCCGAGAGCAGGGACGCCGCCGCCTTGTCGGCGGCGCGGCGGCGGTTCAGCGTCTCCTCGAAGGATTTCGCCTCCGCCTTGGCGTTGTCCGGCAATTTCGCCAGCGTTTCGGCGGCGGCGTCGAGATCCTCATGCGTCAGCGCCGACTCGACCCGCGACACAATGTCGGAGATGGTTTCGAGCTTCGCCTGGCCCACGGGCCGCACCTTCACCAGCTTGCCGGCCTGACGCAGCAGCTTCTCGGCGACGTCGGCGTCGGCGGGAATGTCGAGCGCATTGAGGCGCTTCGCCACGGGGGCGAAGCTTTCGCGCAATTGCGCCGGCGTCGGCGCGCCGCTCTCGGCGCTCGGCGCCAGCGCGGCGAGAAGTTCAGGATCGGCGCCGAGCGCGGTGAGCGCCGCCTGCTCGCGGGCGAAGGGGCGACCGTGCTCCAGCGCGCGGTTCAGCGCCTCGGCCGCGACCACCAGCTCCGCGGCCTTGGCGGAGTCCGCCTGCATTTGCTTGGCCTGCGAGGGCTCCTGCTCGAGGCGCGTCTCGGCCTTAGGCGCGTCCAGCCGCTCGCGCAGCTTTTTGATCTCGTCGGCCAACTCGTCGATGCGGCCTTCGAGCGCGTTGAGATAATTGCCTTCCTCGCCCTTGGCGGCGGCCAGCGCTTCCTTTGCGGCGCGGGCGGTTTCCTGCGTCGCGGTCTCCAACGCGCCGACGCGCTGCTTCAGCGCCTCGACATCGACCGCCGCGGCGGACGGGACAGCCGCGGGCGCCGGCTCGGCGGGCTTCGGCGCCTCCATGTCGGCGGGGCGCACGGGCGGGAGGGGAACGGGCTCCGGCGCGTTTTCCATGGCGGGCGCGGCCGGCTTCTCCGGCTCGGTCATGGCCGGCGGCGGCTCGACTTTCGGCGGCTCGCTCTTGACGGCAGGCTGCGGCGGGGCGGAGGGCGGGGCCGCCGTCTCGGCGCTCTTTTGCGGCGCCCCCGGCTCGGGCTTCTGCGGCTCCGCCTTCAAAGAATCGGACTTGCGCAGCGCGCCGCCGGCCTCCGCCTTGTCCTCGGGTTTCGGCGCGGTTTTCGGCGGCTCGACCTTTGGCGGCGGGGCCTTCGCCTCGGGCTTTTGCGCGGGCGCGGTCTTTTTCGCCGGCGTCTCGGGGCCGCCCGCGAGAAGCTTCGCGCCCTGCTCGCCGAGCGACAACACGGCCGCGCGCGGGTCGTTCATCACGGCGTCGATATGGGTGGCGACCATGGCGAGGCGCGGATCACGGTCGCGGAATTTCAGCGCCGCGACGCCGCCGCCGACCAGCACCAGGCCGAGAAGCGCAACGCCGAGCGTAAGTTTCTGCCAATAACGGCCTTTTTTGCGCGGCGGCGGCGCGCCGGGCGGCGGGGGCGCGGCGCCTGCGTCTCCGGGCGGCGCCTCGGCCGCAGCGGCCGTCTCCGTCTCCGCCGCGAAAAGGGCCTCGTCGCCGTGTTTGGCCTCGCGCGTCGCCTGTTCCTGGTCAGCCATGGTCGCTCCCTCGCCTTGCGGCTTCTTATAGACGAGGCGCCGCGCCTGCGAAACAGCCTGCGCGCGTCCCAAAGCCCGCCGCGGCGGCGAGGATTCAGCTCCCGGCCGCCTCCATCAGCGCCAGCGTGCGGCGGGCGATGTCGAGATGCAGCCGCTCGACCATCTGGCCGTCGATCTGCACGACGCCGATATTGGCGTTTTCCGGCAAATCGAAGACCGCGATGATCCGGCGGGCGAACTCCACCTCCGCCGCGCTCGGCGCGAAAATCTCGTTCACCGGGCCGATCTGCGCCGGGTGGATCAGCATTTTGCCGTCCATGCCGAGATCGCGGCCCTGCTCGGCCTCGCGGCGCAGTCCCGCCTCGTCGTTGAAATCATTATAGATGCCGTCGATGATCTCTATGCCGTGGACGCGCGCGGCCAGCACGCCGGCCGAGAGCCACGAGAGCAGCGCCGGCCGGCCGGGGGTGAGCCGCGCCCGCGTCGATTTGGCGATGTCGTTGGGGCCGAGCACCAGCACCTCCAGCCGCGAGGCGGAGTCGTCGGCGGCGCTGGCGATCTTCTCTATGTCGAAAATCGCGCGCGGCGTTTCGATCATGGCCCAGAGCCGGGTTTTCAGCGGCGCGCCGGCGGCGATGAGATCGGCGGCGGCCTTGAGCACCTCGTCGCGCGAATTAACCTTGGGGATGACGATCGCGTCCGGGCCGGCCGGCGCGACCGCCGCGATGTCGGCCTTATACCATTCGGAGCCGCGGGCGTTGACGCGCACCACGATCTGCCGGTCGCCATAGCCGCCGCCCTTCACCGCCGCGACCACCTGCTCGCGCGCCATGGCCTTGGCGCTTTCGGCGACGCCGTCTTCCAGCTCGAACATCAGCACGTCGGCGGACAGAGTCTTGCCCTTCTCCAGGGCGCGGGCGTTGGAGCCGGGCATCGCCAGCACGCTGCGCTTCAAACGAGAAATCATCTCCCCTCCCATTGCTCGGCGGCTTACTCGGGCTGTCGCAAAGACAATTCTCTTGCCTTGCCGTCGCCGCACGCACCATAAGTGGCCGTCCCGCCATGCGCCAGCGGGGCGTTATGTCTTGCAAGGACCAGTTCATGACCGACGCCAGCGCGAAGCTTCCGGCCCCGGCTCTTCTGCCGCAACATCTCGTCGAAGGCTACGAGACTTTTCTCGGCGGCCGTTTTCGCGCCGAGCAGCAGCGGTTTCGCGAACTTGCCGAGAAAGGCCAGCGCCCGACGACCATGGTGATCGGCTGCTGCGATTCGCGCGTCGCGCCCGAGGCGATCTTCGACGCCGAGCCGGGCGAGCTGTTCGTGCTGCGCAATGTCGCGGCGCTGGTGCCGCCCTATGAGCCGGACGACCATTACCACGGCGCTTCCGCGGCGATCGAATATGCGGTGATGTCGCTGAAGGTGGAGCATATCGTCGTGCTCGGCCACGCCCAATGCGGCGGCGTGCGCGCCTATGCCGAAAACGCGGTCAACCCCGACCTGCCGCCGCTGTCGCTCGGCGACTTCATCGGCGACTGGATCAAAATGCTCGGCCCCGCCGCCCAGCGCGCCGGAATCCCCTGCCGGCCGAACGACCCCGACTACATGCAGCGGCTCGAATTCGAGTCGATCAAACAGACGCTTGCGCATTTGCGCGGCTTTCCGATGATCTACACGCTGGAGCGGCGCGGCTATCTGAAGCTGCACGGCGCCTATTTCAGCGTGATGGACGGGCGGCTGCTGGCGCTCGACGAAAAGCGCAACGAATTTCTGCCCATCGCCCCGGCGATGCACAGCGCCGCGCTGGAAGGAGCGCGCTTTTGACCGCCGCGACCCTCGCCGACATTCCCTGCATCGCAGGCCTTTCCGAACTCGCGCCGCGCTATGACGCGCTGCTCTGCGACGTCTGGGGCGTGCTGATCGACGGCAAGCGGCATTTTCCCTGGGCCGCGCAAGCGCTCGCAGAATTTCGCGCAAAGGGCGGGACAGTCCTGCTGATCACCAACGCCTCGCGCCCCAGCGCCGAGGTGATCCGCCAGCTCACCGGGCTCGGCCTGCCGCGCGACTGCTTTGACGATCTCGTCTCGGCCGGCGAGCTGACGCTGCGCCAAATCCTCGCCCGCAAGGGGCAGGCCTGTTTCCATCTCGGCCCGCCGCGCGACAAGGGCTTGTTCGAGGCGGCGGGCGAAAGGCTCGGCGCGCCGGTGAAGCTCGTGCCGCTGGAGGAGGCGGACTATGTCGTCTGCACCGGCCTCTTCGACGAGCGCAACGAAGACCCGCAGGATTACGACGACCGCCTCGCGCTGATGAAAAGCCGCAATCTGCCGATGCTCTGCGCCAACCCCGACATCAAGGTCGCGGTCGGCGAGGATATTTTGTGGTGCGCCGGAGCGCTTGCCGAGCGCTTTACGGCGATGGGCGGCGAGGCGCTGCTCGCCGGCAAGCCGCATCCGCCGATTTATCACGCGGCGCTGGAGAACATTGCGGAGCGGCGCGGCGGCTTCGACAAGAGCCGGGCGCTCGCGGTGGGCGACGGCGCCTTCACCGACCTTCTCGGCGCGGCGCGGACCGGCGTCGATTGCCTTTTCATTACAGAGGGAATCCACGCCGCCGAAATAAGACCGCACGGGCGTCTCGACAGAAATGCGGCCGCCGCGCTGTTTTTGAGCGCAAAATCCGTTCCGATCGCTTTGGCGCGCCAACTAGTGTGGTAAAAGGGCGCAGGCGCGGGCCGCGCTCACGTCCAGAACTTTCCGGTGAATCCATGTCGACCCCGTTCAAAATCTACTACTTCGAGGACCTGAGCGTCGGTATGCGCGAGACTTTGATGAAGGCCGTCATGGACGATGACGTGATCGCCTTCGCCGATCTCTCGGGCGACCGCAACCCGATCCATCTCTCCGACCACTTCGCCAGCAAGACGCGCTTTGGCGAGCGCATCGTGCATGGCCTCTACACCGCCTCGCTGATTTCGACGGTGATCGGCATGTATCTGCCGGGTCCGGGCGCGGTCTATCTGTCGCAGACGCTGAATTTTCGCGCCCCGGTGAAGATCGGCGACGTGATCACCGTCGTCGTCGAGGTGGTGGAGCTCGTCGAAAAGGGCCGCCGCGCCAAGCTGAAGTGCGAATGTCTCGTCGATGGCAAGGTGGTGCTCGACGGCGAAGCGCTGGTGATGGTCCCCAGCCGCGAACAAGCGAACCGCCCGGCCCCGGCGGAGAAGCCCGCGACGGCGTGAGGGGGTCAGGGTTTCGCGCGCAATAGCTGCGGGACGCGGCAATGCGGCTTGACCCAGTCGTGCGTCGCGGGGGAAATCCACCTCAACAACGTCATCGTGGTCGCGAAGTCCTTAGAGAGATCGCGCTTGAAGATGGGCTCGTGGTGAGAGATCCGATTTCTCAAAAAAGAGATGTCTCTCGCGGCCTCGAAGAGAGATCCGCGCGTCTCCGTGATCGGGAGATGCGGGAAACACCTCCGTAAATGTCTGCCCCAGATGGGCGGATTGTAGCGGGGCTGCAAGAGGCCCACCCAAAAGCCGAAAGACAGGCTCGCCACAAGCTGATCGCCTTCGAGCGGCCGCTTCCGCGCGACAATGCGTTTTTCAGCCAGTTGGAGATCGGCCGTCCGCTCACGATCGAACAGGCCGAGCAAGGTCTCGCTCTTCCACCATTCCAGCCCGAACTGTGAGACGAGCGCCTTGCCGACACTGTTGCGCAGAGCGACCTCGGTTGTTTTTGGATTGGCGTGTGGAAAGCCTCGCCAATCTGCGCATTCCACAGATAGAGGCGGCCTGCTCGTTCCGGGTCATGCCCGGCGGCCGCAAGGTAGGTGGCGAAACGCCTCTGAGAGAGCGTTTCAATGACAGTCTGGTCCATTCGCTTTGGAAAGTCTCTATTGTCAGCCGGTCGTCCCGGGGCTACAAAGAAGTTTGTGAGCCGGAATTCGTCACTGCTCAGGCACACGGTTCCGGACGGATAGAGCCCCGCGACAGCCCTGCCTGGCCCTCGCGGGGTTTCGTTATCTAGCTGATTCTTTGTATGTTAACACCAGCGGCGCTGCTGCGACGCCTTGTCGAACTTCGCCAGATAGGAAAGGCTCCTCCCCTGAGCGGCGACCCGCAAAGCGCAGGCCCAACGGGCGGCCCCAAACCCTTCCTCATCGCCCGCGATCCCGTCTCCCCGCCGGCCGGCCTTGCCGGCGCCGTTGTCGCCATCGGTAATTTCGATGGGCTGCATCGCGGCCATTTGGGCGTGATCGCGCGGGCCAAGGCGCTGGCCGAGAAGCTCGGCAAGCCCTGCGCCGTGCTCACCTTCGAGCCGCATCCGGCCGATTTCTTCGCCGGCCGCTCGGTGATTTTTCGGCTCACGCCGCCGGACGCCAAGGCCGCCCTGCTCGCCCGGCGCGGGCTCGACGGCTTGATCATCCTCACTTTCGACAAGACCCTCGCCGCGCTGCCGGCCGCCGAGTTCACCGCGAAAATCCTCAAAGAGCGGCTCGGCGTCGCCGGCGTCGTCGCAGGCTATGATTTCTGCTTCGGCGCAAAGCGCGGCGGAACGCCGGAGTTTTTGCGCTCCGAGGGCGAGCGGCTGGGTTTCGCGGTCGAGATCGTCCCGCGCATCACCCAGGACGAGGCCGGCAGTCTCGACGCCGTCTCCTCCACTGCGACGCGGGCGGCGTTAGAGGCCGGCGACGTGGAGCTTGCCCGCCGCCTGCTCGGCCATCCCTATTTCGTCGAGGGCGTCGTGACGCATGGCCAGAAACTCGGCCGCGACCTCGGTTTTCCCACCGCCAATATCGCGCTCGACCCGTCGAACCGCCTGAAACACGGCATTTACGCCGTGACGCTCACCGAAGACGGCGTGACGCGGGAAGGCGTCGCGAGCTTCGGCCGCCGCCCGACCTTCGACAACGGCCCGCCGCTCTTGGAGGTCTACGTCTTCGATTTCGCTGGCGACCTTTACGGCAAGATGGTCGAGGTGGCCTTTTACGGCTTCATCCGCGGCGAAGAGAAATTCGACGGCGTCGAGGCGCTCGTCGCGCAAATGCATAAAGATGCGGCGCAGGCGCGGGCGATTCTCGCGCGGCGCTAGCCCCGCCCCGTGATTGCGAACGAAGTGAAGCAATCCAGAGCCGCGGGCGGCGCCTCGCCGTCCGCGCGCGCCGCCGCGATTGCGGCCGCCCCGGCGCTCTCTATATTGAGCCTGTCGCCGAGGAGGCCGCCGTGAGCAAAGAGCCGGAAAAATACGAGCCGCGTGGGCGCATCGATATTCTGCCGCCGGGCGATGAGGAAGAAGACGCCTCGCGCATCTTCATCGCCACGGGGTCGCATCGCGTCAAAATCGTCAAGCTCGGGCCGTTCGGAACGCTGATGATGATGGCGGCGGTCGCTCTTCTGATGCTGCTCGGCTTCATGTTCTTCACCAGCGCCCTGCTGATCATCCTGCCCGTCGCGGCGCTGCTCGCCGCCGGCGCCTATGTCTCCGGCCTCATCGGCAACCCCTTTAAGCGCCTGCGCTGAACCCTGACGACAATCGGCAGCGGCGGCGCTATAGATGGCCCGCCGCTGATTCGTTGGGGTTTTCATGGCAAAACAATCGAAGGGCGCGCGCCGTCCGGTCGCGTCGCGCAATCACGAGGTCATTCACGCGCTCACGACGCGCATCCTGCAAACCTCCATTACGCCCGATCAGATTTCGCTCGCCAGCATCGGCTTTGCGGCGCTCGGCGCGCTGGCGCTCTTTTGCGCGCCTTACGCCCCCTGGCTGTTTCTCGTCGGCGTCTTCGGCGCGCAGATGCGGCTTTTGTGCAATCTCCTCGATGGGCTCATCGCCGTCGAGGGCAGGCGCGGCACGAAGATCGGCGTTCTCTATAACGAGATCCCGGACCGTATTTCCGACACGCTGCTGATCGTCGGGCTCGGCTATTCGGCCGGCCTCGGCTGGCTCGGCTGGGCGGGCGCCGTGCTCGCCGCGATCACCGCCTATATTCGCACGCTCGGCGGCGCGCTCGGTTTCGAGCAGGATTTTCGCGGGCCGCTCGCCAAGCCGCAGCGCATGGCGCTGCTGAGCCTCGTCTGCATCCTCGCTTTCGGCGAATCTTTGTTTCGCGACGCGCTGGCGGTCCCGACGCTCGGCGTCGCGGCGCTCGCCCTGGGCGCGCTCGCGACCTGCGTCACCCGCACGCTGGCGCTCGCCAAGCAGCTCGAGGCGGACGCGTGATCGACCTCGCGCTGATCGGGCTGACGCGGTTTCTGTTCGGCGGCTACGCCTATTGGCGCGGCGTCGCGCCCGAGCCGCGCCAGCGCATCTATTTCGCCAATCACACGAGCCATCTTGACACGCTGCTGATCTGGTCGGCGCTGCCGCGGGAGCTGCGCCAGACCACCTTCCCGGTCGCGGCCTCGGATTATTGGGGCGGCGCGAACTGGCGCGGCCGCATCGCCCGCGATGTGCTCGGCGCGGTGCTGGTGGATCGCTCGGGCGCCGGCAATCAGCGCAAGGGCGGCTCGCTCGCGCCGCTGCGGCAGAAGCTGGAACAGGGCGGCTCGCTGATTTTCTTCCCCGAGGGGACCCGCGGCGCGGGGCCGCTGCCGGGTCCGTTCAAGAGCGGGCTCTATCGTCTCGCGGCGGAATTTCCCGAGGTGGAGCTTGCCCCCGTCTATCTGAAGAACCCCGCCCGCGCGCTGCCGAAGGGCGCGCTGCTGCCGGCGCCCATCGCCTGCGAGGCGCATTTCGGGGCGCCGCTCGCCCGTATCGCGCGCGAGACGCAGGCGGATTTTCTCGACCGCGCCCGCGCCGCCATTGTGGAGCTCGCCGAATGAGCCCCGATCAGAAACTCTATATTCTCTTCGGCGGCGTCGTTTGCGTGCTGCTCGCCGCCGCATTGATCGGCCGCTACCTCGCCCGCCGCGCGACCGACGCGACGCGCGCGACGGTTCAGAACCTCAACGACCGCATCGACGCCTGGTGGGTCATGATCGGCGTTTTCGCCGTCGGTTTTCTGCTGGGCCGGGCCGCGACGCTGCTGCTGTTTGCGCTGATCTCCTTCTACACGCTGCGCGAATTTATTTCGCTCACGCCGACGCGCCCCTCCGATAATCTGCCATTGGTCGGCGCCTTTTACGGCTTGCTGCCGCTGCAATATCTGCTGATCGGCGTCGATTGGTACGGGATGTATTCGATCCTCGTGCCGGTTTACGGATTTCTTCTCGTGCCGATCCTTGCGGCGCTCGAAGGCGACGTCGGCGATTTCTTTTTGCGCGTCGCCCGCATCCAATGGGCGCTGATGCTTAACCTTTTCGCGCTGAGCCACGCGCCGGCGTTGCTGAGCCTGAAAATCCCGGATTATGAGGGGCAGGGGTTCCTGCTGCTGTTCTTCTTCCTCACGGTCGTGCAATTCTCAGACGTCGCGCAATATGTCTTCGGCAAGCTCATCGGAAAGCGCAAGATTGCGCCGCTCATCAGCCCGTCGAAGACGCTGGAGGGCCTCATCGGCGGCGGCGCGGCGGCGACGCTGCTCGGGGCGGCGCTTTATTGGATTACGCCGTTCAACGTCTTTCAGGCTGCGGCGATGGCGCTGGTCATCGTCGTCATGGGCTTCCTGGGCGGCCTGTCTCTGTCGGCGATCAAGCGCTCGATGGGCGTCAAGGACTGGGGCCGCACGATCAAGGGGCATGGCGGCGTGCTGGACCGGCTCGACGGCGTCACATTCGCCGCGCCGGTGTTTTTTCATCTGACGCGCTATTTTTTCGCGGCGTGAGGGCGCCGCCGTCCCCCTTTCGCGGGCCGCGCCCGCCTGCTATGGCTCTCGTCATGGCATCGCGTTTCGCCTCTCGAATTACCGGCCCGGCCCGCGCCTGAGTTTTCGCGCGGGGTCCGGGTTTCTTGCGCCGTCTTGGCGCCCTCCGCATA
>JAWOLK010000151.1:0-3271 GCA_033853615.1 Beijerinckiaceae bacterium
CGCGGTCTGATCCCGGTCGACTGCGAGCCGCTCGGCCCGCCCGAAGCCTATGGCGACGATCGGGTCTTCGCCTATGTCCGCCTCGACGGCGCAAGCAGCCCGACCCAGGACGAAGCGGTCGAACGTCTGGAGCAGGCGGGCCAGCCGGTCCTGCGCATCGCCTTGCCCGACGCCTATCATTTGGGCCAGGAATTCTTCCGCTGGGAAATGGCGATCGCGGTCGCGGGGTCGGTCCTCGGCGTCGATCCTTTCGACCAGCCGGACGTCGAGGCGAGCAAGGCGAGGACGCGGGAGCTGACCGCCATTCTCGAACAAAATGGCGCTCCCCCGCCCGAGGAGCCGCTTTTTTCCGCCGACGGCGTCACGCTTTTCGCCGATCCCTGGAACGCCCGCGAACTCGCCGCCGCGGGCGGCGGGAACAGGCTCGCCGATCATCTCAAAGCCCATTTCGCCCGGCTCGGTCGCGGGGATTACGCGGCGCTCCTCGCCTTTGTCGCGCGCAATGGCGAAAACGCCGCGGCGTTGCAGGAGATCCGACGGTCGATCCGCGACGCGCGAAGGGTCGCGACCTGCCTCGGCTTTGGCCCGCGTTTCCTGCACTCAACCGGCCAGGCCTATAAGGGCGGCCCGAATACCGGGGTTTTCCTGCAAATCACCTGTGGCGACGCGGTCGACGTCCCCATTCCCGGCAAGAGCTATGGCTTCAGCGCCGTGAAGGCGGCGCAGGCGCGCGGGGACTTCGAAGTTCTGGCCGATCGCAAGCGGCGGGCGCTGCGCGCGCATGTCGGCGCCGATGTCGGCGCTGGTCTCGCCGTCCTCGCGGCGGCTGTGGCGCAAGCGCTCGCCTGAGCGGGAGGGGACGATGCAACTCGGCGTGATCGGCCTTGGACGCATGGGCGGCAATATCGCGCGCCGCCTCATCCGCGCCGGGCATGACTGCGTGGTCTTCGATCAATTCGCGCCGGCCGTCGCCGCGCTCGTCGCCGAAGGCGCGACCGGCGAGAGCGGGCTCGACGGCGTGGTCGCGCGCCTCGAAAAACCGCGCGCCGTATGGGTGATGCTGCCCGCCGGGGACATCACCGAGGGCGTCATCGCGCGTCTTGGCGAGATCATGGAGCGCGGCGACGTCGTGATCGACGGCGGCAATTCCTTTTACAAGGACGACATCCGCCGGGCGCAGGCGCTCGCGGAGCGCGGAATAATCTATCTCGACGTCGGCGTCAGCGGCGGAATCTGGGGCTTCGAGCGCGGCTATTGCATGATGATCGGCGGCGACGCGCAAGCCGTGCGCCGGCTCGATCCGATTTTCGCAGCTCTCGCGCCGGGTCTCGGCGACATTGCGAAAACGCCCGGCCGGGAGGGCCGCGACCCGCGCGCCGAACGCGGCTATGTCCACTGCGGCCCGAGCGGCTCCGGCCATTTCGTGAAAATGGTCCACAACGGGATCGAATACGGCCTGATGGAGGCCTATGCCGAGGGCTTCGACATTCTGCGCCATGCGGCGTCGCCGCAGACGCCGGCGGAGCGGCGCTACGCGCTCGATCTTTCGGACATCGCAGAAGTCTGGCGACGCGGCAGCGTCATCTCTTCCTGGCTCCTCGACCTTACCGCGTCGGCGCTCGCCGAGGATGCGCAATTGTCCGCCTATTCCGGCGTCGTCCAGGACTCCGGCGAAGGGCGCTGGACGATCCTCGCGGCGATCGAAGAGGGCGTCCCGGCCGAGGTCCTCTCGTCCGCGCTTTATGCGCGCTTCCGCTCCCGCGCGCCGCATAGTTACGCCAACAGACTGCTGTCGGCGATGCGCCACGCATTCGGCGGCCATGTCGAGCCGAAGGGATGAGCCGATGGTTGATGCTTTGCAAATGTCGCAAAAAGCCGCGCCGGCGCCGCCCTGCGTCCTCGTCATCTTCGGCGCCACCGGCGATCTGACCCACCGGCTGCTCGCGCCGGCGCTCTATAACCTCGCCTGCGCAAGGCTGCTGCCGGAAGAATTCGCGATCATCGGCGTCGCTCACGACGGTCGCGACACCGAAGCTTTCCGGCGCGATCTCGCCAGGACGACGCGGACATTCGCGCCCGCCCCTTTTGCCGAGGAGCGCTGGCGCTGGCTTTCCGACCGACTCTATTATCTCTCCGGCGATTTCGCCGCCGCGGAGACCTACGATCACCTCGCGCAGTTGTTGAACGAGGTCGCGGCGGCGCGTCGCACGGGCGAGAATGCGCTTTTTTATCTCGCGACGCCGCCGGCTTTCTTCGCGACGATCATCGCCCGTCTCGGCGCGGCGGGGCTCACCCGCGAAACAGAGGAGCACTGGCGGCGCGTCATTATAGAAAAGCCGTTCGGGACCGATCTTGCTTCTGCGCAGGCGCTCAACAAAGCGGTGCTCGCGGTTCTCTCGGAGCCGCAGATTTATCGCATCGATCATTATCTCGGCAAGGAGACCGTGCAGAACATCATGGTCTTGCGCTTTGCCAACGGGCTCTTCGAACCTTTGTGGAATCGTGACCATATCGACCATGTGCAGATCACCGTCGCGGAAACGGTCGGGGTCGAGCGTCGGGGCAAATTTTATGATGCCGTCGGCGCGCTGCGCGACATGATCCCCAATCATCTGTTTCAAATTATCTCGCTGACGGCGATGGAGCCGCCGACCTGTTTCGACGCCGATGACGTGCGCGTGGAGAAAACCAAGGTTCTCGAAGCGATCCATTGCTTCGATGAAACCAATGTGCGCGACACCGTCGTGCGCGCGCAATATATCGCGGGCGCGGTCGAAGGCAGGCCGGTCGAAGCCTATCGCGACGCGCCCAACGTCGATCCGCACTCGACGACCGAGACCTATATCGCGATGAAACTCGCGATTGATAATTGGCGCTGGGCCGGCGTGCCTTTTTACCTGCGCACCGGCAAATCCATGACCAAGCGACGCACCGAGGTCGTCATCCAGTTCAAGCCGGCGCCGCTCACACTGTTTCGTGACACGCCGGTCGAGCGGCTCGTGACCAATGATCTTATTCTCCACCTCGTGCCGGACGAGGGGGCGTCGCTGCGCTTTTGCGCGAAGATCCCGGGGCCAAGCCTGCGGATCGGCGCCGTGGAGATGACGTTCAACTATGAGGATTATTTCAACGAAGCGCCAAGCACCGGTTACGAGACGCTGATTTATGATTGCATGATCGGCGACGCGACTTTGTTCAAGCGCGCCAGAAACATCGAAGCGGGATGGCGCGCCGTTCAGCCCATCCTGGACGCCTGGGCGAAGGAGCGCGT
>JAWOLK010000152.1:0-32786 GCA_033853615.1 Beijerinckiaceae bacterium
CCCCGTCGCCACGACCGGGCGCACGAAGGCGACGGCGCCATTGGCGACGGCGTTGGCGCGGGCGGTCTCCACGGCCACGGGATCAATGTCGCCGCAGGCGACTTTTTCGCGCAGCAGCCTGGCGGCGGCGATGGCGAGCACCCCCGTGCCCGTGCCGACGTCCAGGACGTGGCGCGGCCGGCGGCGCTTGGCGATTCTGTCGAGGGCGCGCAGGCAGCCGAGCGTCGTGCCGTGATGGCCGGTGCCGAAGGCGAGCGCCGCCTCGATCTCGACGCCAATGTCGTTCGGCCTCACGCGGTCGCGGTCGTGCGCGCCATGCACCAGCACGCGGCCCGCCCGCACGGGCTTGAGCCCCGCAAGCGCGTTCTGCACCCAGTCCTGTTTGGCGATCTCGCCGAACTGCGCGGCGGCGGCGGTCTCGGCGTCGGTTGCGGCCTCGATCAGGCCGCGGATTTCGTCTTCGTCCGGCGCCTCGGCGAAATAGACTTCGACCGCCCAATGGGCGCCCCCCGCCTCTTCGAAGGCCGAGGCCGCGGTTTCGGCCGGGTCGAAAGTTTCGACGATAATGTCGGCGACGGCGCGGGCGCGCTGTTCGTCACAGACGAGGCGCAGCATGTGGCTGGCGCCATTGGGGGGCAGACCTTCGAGCATGTCGCGCGATTAGCACGGAATAGACGCGCGCGTCATCCTTTCGCCGCGGCTTTGCGCCCTGTATCTTCGCGCCGAGCGAGAGAGCAGGGGGCGCATGACCGAAAAACTTACGATCTGCCTCGTGGGGCCGAAGAGGGGCGGAAAATCGTCGCTGCTCGCGTCGCTGACCGACTGCGTCTCGCAAAGCGCCTTCGGCTATTCGCCGCGTCTGCGGCCGGCGCTCCAGCCGATAAGCGCCGCCGAATTTTCGGAAGGGCGGCGCATGCTCGAGATTCTCGACAGCGACGCCGGCGATTACGAGAGGCTGCGGCGCGACTTCGCCGAAGGCGGCGTCGCGACCGACACGCTCGACACCTATGATTATTTCTTTCGCCTGACGCTGAACGGCGCGGTCGCGCCCGAGATCGCGGCGCGGGGGCCATGGCTGTTGCAGGTCGTCGACGCCGCCGGCGAGATCGCCGTGCCGCCGGACGGCGCCAAGGTGGCGATCCTCAACGACGTGAAGGACAAATTCGGCGGCCAGTTGCTCGGCGCGGAGGCGATCATTCTGGTGCTGCCGATGGTGCGGCTCGAGGACAGCGGTTGGGTCGGCAATATGGCGCGGCTGATCGATCGTCTGGCGCAATCGCGCGAGCGGCGGGCGCGGCGGATCGTCGTCGCCTTCTCGCAATATGAGCGGCTGTTCGTGCGGCTCGGGCCGAGCGCCTTCACCTACGCCTGCGACCCGGCGGTGGCTTTGCACGTGCTGCGCAAGGCGCTGCGCGCCGCGCCCTGGCTCGAAGGGCTGCGGGCGCTGGAGACGACCGCCGCGGTGCGCTTCACCGTCACCTCGGCCTATGGCTTCACGAAACGCTGGCAGAACCCGAACATCGACCCGCATCAGCCGGGCGAGAGGCGCTTTCGCCGCGCCGGAATCGAAGAGGCGCGCGGCTTCAACGAATTCTGGCGGCCCTTTCTCACCGCCGAGCCGTTTCTCTTTGCGGCGCTCGGGCTCGACAGCGCGTTCACTTTTTCATTCCAGCAGATCGAGGCCCGACCTGAATAGGGCGGACGCAAGGAAAGGTTAAGGACGCGCGGCTATTCCTTCGCGAAAGCGGAAGGAAACGCATGACCATCGGGCCGCGCGACGGCGATGAAATCGTGATCGAGCGCCTTCACTACGGCAAGCTCGCGGTCGGCGAGGAGCTGCGCATTCCGCCCTCGGAAGGCTTCGGCGTCACCCGCCGCAGCCGCGGCCTCGATCCCTCCTTCGACAGCGACTTCGCGCCGGCCCGGTTGCTGGGGCTGCGCCGATTCGACGCCGGCGCCGTCGATGACACCAATCCGCACGGTTGTCTGGCGGTCCGCTCGGCCCCGGCGCGCTTTGCGCCGCTTGCGCCGCTCGTGCTGATGCGCACGCGCTTTCGTCCCGAGGACGGGGAGCGCGGGCAGGGCCGCCGCTATCAACAGAGCGCCATCTGGGCGGCGGATTTCGAAAGCTGGCGGCGCAATCCGCGAGGGGTTCTGGCGCTCGCCGATGCGGAGCTGCGCGCGCGCCCAGACCTTTTGAGCGAAGAAGCGTCGCGGCGATTCCAGTCGGAGGCGCTGCGCCGGCGGCTCGATCGCGCGCCGGCCGGGGCGGTGCGGCCGGCGACGACGGCCTATGTCGTCGATCTTTTGTGCAGCTACGCCTATCGCGGCGAGGATTGTCTCGTCACTTTCGGCGAGGGTTGCGATTTCACGAGCGAGGCGGAATTTCTCGCCTCGGTCGGCTATGCGCTGAGCCTTCTGCCGCAGGACTATCCGCGCTGGCGCGACATCAGCCTGCTCTCCGGCCTGCGCTGCGCCCTGCCGGGGATTTGCCTGCGCTATCTGCCGAGCTATCGCGCCGCGCAGAGGGCGGCCTAGGGCGTTTTCCGTTCTGCTTTTACGCCGCCTTGCGCAGCTCCGGCTGTTCGAGCGCGAATCGGCCGGCCGCGCTCACGCGTCCCTCGGCGCCGGTCAGCGCGCCCGGCGCAAGCTCGAGGCCGAGGAAGCGCTCGCGCTCCACGGGGCCCGGCAGGACGAGCCGTTGCGTAAAACGCTGCTCGAAGCCGAAGCGCGCATAATAGGGCGCGTCGCCGACGAGCAGCACCGCGCGATGGTTGCGCGCCCGGGCGCGGGCGAGGCTCTCGCTGATCATCGCGCCGCCGACGCCCAGCGACCGATAATCCCGCGCCACCGCCAGCGGCCCGAGCAGCAGCGCCGGGCGATGCGGGCCGGCGTGAATGGCCCAGAGCCGCAGCGTGGCGACGAGCCGCTCGCCGTCCTTGGCGATAAGGGCAAGACCGCGCGCCGGAACGCGCCCCGTGCGCAGGCGCTCGCAGGTCTTCAGAAAGCGGCCCGGCCCGAAGGACTCGTCCAAAAGTTTTTCGCGCGCGAAGACATCGGCCGGGGTTTCCTCGACGATGTCGAAGGCGCGCGCCATCGCCGGGGCGCCGGACGCGAGAGCAGGGGAGGGCAAGCCAAGTTCAAAGGTCATTCTCCGCCTCCATCGGGCATGAGCGACCCTCGCGCCTGACGCGTTACGCGCTTTCCGCTCGCATGGCCTCATGCGAGCGACAAGAATTCGCGCAAAGCGCCGGCCGGCCGGGACTGGGAAAATAAGCGCTGATTTTTCCCTCCCCCGCTTGCGGGAGAGGGTGGCCCCTGCGCAGCAGGGTCGGGCGAGGGCCCTTGCCGGTCGTGCGTCGCGCGACGCCTCCCCCGCTTGCGGGCGAGGGCTGAGCGGCCTCAGATCACATAGGTCTCCAGCGGCGGGAAGCCGTTGAAGCCGACCGCCGAATAGGTCGTCGTATAGGCCCCCGTGCCCTCGATCAGCACCTTGGCGCCGATCTCGAGACTGACGGGCAGCAGATACGGCTCCTTCTCATAGAGCACATCAACCGAATCGCAGCTCGGGCCCGCGATGACGCAGGGGCTCGTCGCCCCGCCGTCCTGCGGCGTGCGGATCGGATAGCGGATCATCTCGTCGGTGGTCTCGGCGAGTCCGTTGAACTTGCCGATGTCGAGATAGACCCAGCGGATCGTCTCCTCTTCCGACTTGTTCGAGATCAGCACGACCTCCGCCTCGATCACGCCGGCGTTGCCGACCATGCCGCGGCCCGGCTCGATGATCGTCTCGGGGATGCGGTTGCCGAAATGCTTCGACAGCGCGCGGAAGATCACGTCGCCATAGGTCTTCACCGCCGGCACGTTCTTCAGATAGCGGGTCGGGAAGCCGCCGCCGAGATTGACCATCTGCAGCTGGATGCCGCGCTCCGCCAGCTCGTGGAAGATGCCGGCGGCCGACTTCAGCGCGCCGTCCCACATGCGCGGATTGCGCTGCTGCGAGCCGACGTGGAACGAGACGCCATAGGCGACGAGCCCGAGCCGATGCGCATGTTCCAGCACATTGGGCGCCATCTCCGGCACGCAGCCGAATTTGCGCGACAAGGGCCATTCCGCCCCCTCGCCGTCGCATAGGATGCGGCAGAACACTTTCGAGCCGGGCGCGGCGCGGGCGATCTTCTCGACTTCCGCCGCGCAATCGACTGCAAAAAGCCGCACGCCCAGCGCATAAGCGCGGGCGATGTCGCGCTCCTTCTTGATCGTGTTGCCGAAGCTGATGCGGTCCGGCGTCGCGCCGGCGGCCAGCGACTGCTCGATCTCGACGACCGAGGCCGTGTCGAAGCAGGAGCCCAGACGCGCGAGCAGCGCCAGCACTTCCGGCGCGGGATTGGCCTTCACGGCATAGAAGACGCGCGTGTCCGGCAGGGCCTTGGCGAAGCCGAGATAGTTCTCGCGCACGACGTCGAGATCGACGACGAGGCACGGGCCGGCGTCGCGGCCTTCGCGGCGGCGGGCGCGGAGGAATTCTTGGATACGATCGGTCATCGCGGCATCCCCAACGAAGGGCGCGGCTGCTTTCCGCGCCAGGAACGAGAGAGCTTCGGCGGACGGCAGATTCCCTTCGCTCGCGCGCGATGGAGACGCGACGATCGTCGAAAAATCCGCAATCCATGACCGCCGCGGAGCGCGACGGTCGGGTGATGCGCCGTTGGCTAGCCGACGCCGAAAGCCACGCGCGACAGCGCATGTCGATCGAAACGGATAGCCATCGTTTGGAAGGGGAAGTTCCCTTTCCGCACGCCCGGCAAGAAAGACAAGCCTCTTCGGTAAGCCGACCTTTGGAGGGTCGACAGAGACGAAAAAGCCCGGTCCGTCGTTGCTTTAAGTCGCGATCCTCCGCAGAGACGGAGTTCGCCGGTTCGCCTCCGGCTGCCGGTTTCTCTTGGGCGGTTAACCGGCCTCTTGTCCGGATCCCCACCGACCGACACACGACCACAGGCACGTGCGATTTGGGCAAACTCTAGATACGCCGTTTCTCACGGCTGACAAGAGTTTTTTGGATTCGCTGCGCAAATTTCCGCCGCAATGTGTCGGCGCGGCGGGCGCGCCCGCTCACTGCGCGCGGGCGCGGAGCGCTGCCGAAAGTTCCGCTTTCTGCGAAACATCGAGACGCAACCCGAGTTTCGAGCGTCGCCACAGAATATCCTCCGCCGAGCGCGCCCATTCGCAGCGGATGAGATAGTCGATTTCCGCCTCGGTCAGCCCGCAGCCGAAATCCCGCCCGAGGTCGCTCATCGTGCGCGCGTCGCCGAGAATCGCTTCGACTCGCGTCCCATAGGCCCGCGCCAGCCGGCGCCCGACCTCCGGGCCGAGGAAGGGCTTGCGGCGCAAAAGCTGCGACAGAAAAGCCTCGAAATCATCCATCTCGCCGCCAGGCAGCGGGGCGTGCGCCGTCCAGGCGGGGCCGTGGGCCGGCAGATGCGGCGCGAGATCCGCAAGCGCATGTTCGGCGAGGCGCCGGGCGGTGGTGATCTTGCCGCCGAAGACCGAGAGAATCGGCGCCGCGCCCATCGGCGCGTCGAGGTCGAAGGCGTAATCGCGCGTCACCACGGAGGCGTTGAGCGCGCCGTCGTCATAGAGCGGGCGCAGGCCCGAGTAGCTCCAGATCACATCCTCGCGCGTCACGGGCCGGCGGAAGCAGCGATTGACCGATTCGAGCAGATAGTCGGTCTCCGATTCGCTGATCGAGACAGGGCCGGGCGGGCCCTTGTGCGGCACGTCGGTCGTGCCGATCAACGTGAACTCCCGCTCATAGGGAATGGCGAAGACGATTCGCTTATCCGGATTCTGCAATATGTAAGCGTGGTCGCCGTCATAGAGCCGGCGCGTGACGAGATGCGAGCCCTTCACCAGCCGCGCCTGTTTGCGCGAGGCGAGATGCAGCTCCTCGCCGAGCACCTCCGAAACCCAGGGGCCGGCGGCGTTGATGAGCGCCCGCGCCTCGATCTCCTCGCGCCCCTCTGCGGTCTCGATCGTCGCGGTCCAGCGGTCGGCGCGGCGCGTGGCGCTGACGAAAGCCGCGCCGACGCGAATATGCGCGCCATGCTCATGGGCGTCCTGCGCGTTGAGCACGACGAGGCGGCTGTCCTCCACCCAGCAATCGGCGTAAGTGAAGCCGGTCTTGTATTTCGTGCGCAGCGGGGCGCCGAGCGGCGAGCCGCGCAGAGAGACCATATGCGAGCCTTCGAGCCGTTGGCGCTCTGCGAGATGGTCATAGAGGAACAGACCGACGCGAATCATCCAGGCGGGGCGCAGCGACGGCTCGTGCGGCAGCACGAATTTCAGCGGCCAGATAATGTGCGGCGCCGCCGCGAGCAGCAGTTCGCGCTCGGCCAGAGCCTCCTGGACCAGGCGGAACTCATAATGCTCGAGATAGCGCAGGCCGCCATGGATCAGCTTCGTCGAGGTCGACGACGTGCCCGAGGCGAGGTCGTCCTTCTCGACCAGCGCGACCGAAAGGCCGCGTCCGGCCGCGTCCCGTGCGATGGCGCAGCCGTTTATTCCGCCGCCGATGATGAGAAGGTCGTATAGCATGGACGTAAGTATAGGCGTCCCTGCGGCCGAGAACGAGGGCGTCCCCTCGTTTTCGTTTCTGCTTTGCGGTTCCGACCGCGCGCCCGGCGCTGGACCGCGCGCCTCGAGGCGCGCAGCCCGGTTGCAGCCGGTTTAAGTTATTGCGCCGGACGGTGCGCGCCGCCCTGCCGCGGACGCGAGGCCCCGTGATTCGGGAAGGGCCGTTTCGCTCGCGGCGTCTCGGCCTGTCCATGCGGCGCGCCCTGCGAGGAGTGGCGGCCCTGAAGCTGCGGCTCCTGCCGGGTGCGGTTGCGCCCATGCGGTTGCGGCCGTTGCTGGCGGCGCGGCGGCGCCTCCGTCTCCGCGGCGGCCCCGCGCGCCGTGCGGCGGTCGGTGATATCGAGCGTCTGCCGCGTC
The DNA here is from genome assembly GCA_033853615.1 of Beijerinckiaceae bacterium. Classification (GTDB taxonomy): domain Bacteria; phylum Pseudomonadota; class Alphaproteobacteria; order Rhizobiales; family Beijerinckiaceae; genus Methylosinus. Next base: position 6,991 of record JAWOLK010000152.1, read on the forward strand.
ACCCGCTCGATCTGGCGCAGCAGCGAGCGCTCGCCATTGTCGCACAGAGAGATGGCGCGCCCTTCGGCCCCGGCGCGGGCCGTGCGGCCGATGCGGTGGACATAAGCCTCCGGCGTCTCCGGCAATTCGAAGTTGACGACATGCGTCACGCCGTCGACGTCTATGCCCCGCGCGGCGATGTCGGTCGCAACGAGAACCCGCGTGCGGCCGCCCCGGAACGAATCGAGCGCGCGGATGCGTTGGTTCTGGCTCTTGTTGCCGTGAATCGCCGCCGCGCCGACGCCGGCGCTTTCCAGATGCTCCGCCACGCGGTCGGCGCCGCGCTTGGTGCGCGTGAAGACGATGGCGCGGGAACAGGCCGGGTCTTGCAGCACCTCGACGAGCAGCTCGCGCTTCGCCGCGCTGTCGACGAGGAAGACATGCTGCGCGACGCGCTCGGCGGTGGTGGCGACCGGCGTCACCCTCACCTCGACCGGGTCTTTGAGAATCTCGGCGGCGAGACCGGCGATCTCCTTCGGCATGGTCGCCGAAAAGAACAGGCTCTGCCGGTTCTTCGGCAGCCGCGACAGGATTTTGCGGATCGGGACCACGAAGCCGAGATCGAGCATATGGTCGGCCTCGTCCAGCACGAGCACCTCCGTCTGCGAGAGGACGGCGGCGCCGCTGGTCATATGGTCGAGCAGCCGGCCGGGCGTCGCCACCAGCACGTCGAGACCCCGGGAGAGCGCCTGAATCTGCGGGCCATGGCTGACGCCGCCGACGATCACGCCGACCGAAAGCCGCGCGAATTGGCCATAGGCTTTGAAACTCTCGGCGATCTGCGCGGCGAGCTCGCGCGTCGGCGCAAGCACGAGGGCGCGGACGTGACGCGGCGCCGGGCGGCGGCGATCAGCCAGCAGCCGTTGCAGAATGGGCAGTGCGAAAGCGGCGGTCTTGCCGGTGCCGGTCTGGGCGATCCCGAGGAGATCACGGCCCTGCAACAGCGACGGAATCGCCTGGGCCTGGATTGGAGTGGGGGATTTGTAACCTTCGCGCTCCAGGGCGCGCAGCAGGACCTCGGCCAACCCGAGATCGGAAAAATTGCTCACGTAGCGTCTTTCAATGGCGACGACCGGCCACGCGGGCGTCTTGCGCCGCGCCGCTCTGCGTCGAGGGATGAAGAAGACAAGCCCCGCGCAGGCTGGTCGGATGTCTGGAGGAAAGGACGCTCGACAGGACCGAAGGCCGATCTACGCGGCTGGAGCGTCTCGTGCTGCGGCGCAGCGAACACTTTCATACACGAGCAGGCTAGCAGCGTCAACGGCGCCTGTCGCAGGCGTTCCTCAAGCGCGTTTTTGACGGGCTCTGGAGCGTCGCTTCGCGGCCCGGCTCGACCGATGCGCAACTTGCCCGCCGCAACTAGAAGGTGACCTTGCCGCATTCCTCGGCGAGCATAGCGGCCGCCGCCCCGCACGCTTTGAAAACCGCGACATCGGGGAATTTCTCGCATTCCTTGCGGCAGGCGATGGCTATGTCGGCGATTGTTTTGGCGAAGCCCGCGGCGAAGGGGGCGCCGGTCGCAGCCAAGGCCGCGAGCGTCTGCGCTCCCGCGACGAGGTCGCTCGCCAAGCGCGCGCATTCGGCGAAATTCGTCTCCTTCGCCGAAAGCCGCTCGAAGCAGACCCGCAGGCAGGCCTTGGCCGGCCCGCCGGCGCGCGTCGCCGCCTCGGCGAGGGCGACGAAGCGGGGTTCGGGCGCGGCGGCGACGGGCGCGGCCTTTTGAGGCGCGGCGGCGCCGCTCCCCGCGGCAAGGGCGGCGGCTCCGAGAGTTGCGACAAAGGCGCGGCGCTGCAAAGGCTTGTCCCCGTTGGTGGAATGCGTCTCGGAGGGCCGCCGGACCGGCGAGAGCGCGATCATACAGACATTGCGGGCCGAGGTCTCTGCCTCGGGGCCTTAAAACGGCCCGAGGCGCGGGCTTTTGCATTCCCGGCCGTTTCGGCTATGGCTTCACGCCGAACCAACAGAGGACGATTGAATGTTTCCCAAGCCGCAGTCCGATCTTCGCCCCAATACGTACGCCTATGAGCAGACGCCGCTGGTGAAGCCGACCGGCTTTCGCGAATATGACGCCCGCTGGCTGTTCGGCTCCGAGCTGAATCTGATGGGCGTGCAGGCGCTCGGCCTCGGCCTCGGCACATTGTTGCACGAAATGGGCGTCGCCCCGGAACTCGTCACCGGCCACGACTACCGCTCCTATTCGGCCTCGATCAAACTGGCGCTGACCGCGGGCCTGATGGCGGCCGGGGTGCGCGTCCACGACATCGGCCTTGCGCTATCGCCCATGGCCTATTTCGCGCAATTCGATCTCGACGCGCCGGCGGTGGCGATGGTCACAGCCTCGCACAATGACAATGGCTGGACCGGCGTGAAGATGGGCGCGCAGCGTCCCGTGACCTTCGGCCCTGACGAAATGAGCCGCCTCAAGGAGATCGTGCTCTCCGGCAAGTTCCGCGAAAGCGGCGGCGGCTCCTACCGCTATGTCGAGAATTTCGCGGCGCGCTACCTCGACGATCTCGCCCGCGGCGTCTCCTTCTCGCGCAGGATGAAAGTCGTCGCCGCATGCGGCAACGGCACGGCCGGCGCATTTGCGCCGCACCTGCTGGAGCGTCTCGGCTGCGAGGTCGTGCCGCTCGACGTCGAGCTGGACTACACTTTCCCGCGCTATAATCCGAACCCGGAAGACCTGCACATGCTGCACGCGATCGCCGACAAGGTGCGCGAGACGGGCGCCTGCGTCGGGCTCGGTTTCGACGGCGACGGCGACCGGTGCGGCGTCGTCGACAATAATGGCGACGAGATTTTCGCCGACAAGATCGGCGTGATGCTGGCGCGCGATCTCTCCAAGGTTTACCCCGACGCGCGTTTCGTCGTGGATGTGAAGTCGACTGGACTTTACGCGACCGATCCGGTGCTCACGGCGCGCGGCGTGAGGACCGATTACTGGAAGACCGGCCACTCCTACATCAAGCGCCGGGTCAATGAGACGAAGGCGCTCGCCGGCTTCGAAAAATCCGGGCACTTCTTCTTCAACGCGCCGATCGGCCGCGGCTATGACGACGGGCTGCTGACGGCGGTGCATGTGCTCGAAATGCTCAACCGCAATCCCGAAAAGTCGATGGCCGATCTCTACGCCGATCTGCCGAAGACCTGGGGCTCGCCGACCATGTCTCCCCATTGCGACGATGAAAAAAAATATGGCGTCGTCGAAAAGGTTACGGCCCGTTTCCAGGCGATGCGCGACGCCGGCGAGAGTTTCACCGGCCAGCCCATGCGCGACCTCGTGACGGTCAACGGCGTGCGCGTCACCGTCGCCGACGGGACCTGGGGACTGGTGCGCGCCTCCTCCAATAAACCGGAACTGGTCGTCGTCGTGGAAAGCCCGGTTTCGGAAGCGCGGATGCGGGAGATGTTCAAATGTCTCGACGCGGTGCTGCGTGAAAATCCCGAGGTCGGCGCCTATAATCAGACGATCTGAGCGCGCCGTCGTCGCAACGTCGGCCGCGCCATGCTCGGCGCGGGCGGCGTCCTACTTCCTTGCCGGATCGTGCTCGCGCATCGCCGATATCACGTCGGGGGCGTAGGATTTCGAATCGCCGAGCGCAATGGTCGGCATGCATTGCGGATTGCAGGCGTAGGACTCGCGATCCATTCCTCTCTGCACGACGAGATTGTCTTCCGATTCCACGACCGTGATCAGCGTTTCCGAAAGATGCGAACCATCCGCGTCGAGCATGATGAGATTGGTGGTGCCGAAGCTCTTGCCGGTAACGACCATCAATCGCGTGGATCGCAGCATGGTCACATCGGCGATCATCGGATTGCCGATCACCAGAGTCTTGGCGCCTTCCGGCATTCTCACGATGCGCGCGCGGTCCATTTCCACGAGCACGGGGTGCGCCGCTTGAGGCGCGTCGGCCGAGGCGGGCTGGACGCCAAGGAACGCCGAGAGAAGGAGCCATAGGCGGCGTGAGCTTCGAGACGTCATCATCCTGATCCCGACCAGGCCGCCGCGCCCGGCGACCATCATGCGGTCCTTGCAGCAAGCGTTAAGCGGGCCGGGGCAGGGGGTCAACATATTGTAAAAAAAGCGGTTAACGGACCGCGCCGCTGCGGGCGCTCCATGAATTTTTAAGCGGGCGCGCGAGAATATTCTCGTCCAGGTCGTTTGCCCTGGAGGCCGCAGTCCATCGTTGAGATCGCCGACATGCGCGGTTCCGAGGGCTTTAACCACTTCGCGCAAACGCGCAGCGCGGCGTCCTTGTCGCTAAATTGTTTTCGGAAATCGCGTTTTTTTTGTTTTGCAGCCATGGGCGTCGTCGTCAAACGACTCTGCAATTCAATAGTTTCGCAACAAATATGTTGTAATCAAACGACATTCCGCTTATATGGCGGTACTAGGGCTCTGCTGTAGCGGAGTTTCGAACCGGAGGGATCCCATGAAAAACCTTTTTTCCCGCTTCCTCAAAGACGAATCTGGCGCGACCGCGATCGAATATGGCCTCATCGCCGCGCTCATCGCGATCGTCATCATCGCCGGCGTCCGGGCGACCGGCACCAAGCTTTCGGCCACGTTCAACGCGATTCAGACCAACCTCCCGTAATCCGGGAAGATCTGTTCTTCGACGCGGTCCCCTCGGGCCGCGTCAATGTTTTTGACGCCCCACTTTCCCTTGCGCTAATCAGATTATAACCTGTCGGCAACGGTTTGCGTCAATACCGAACAGGAAGCTATTTGCCTCGATGAGTCTAGGGGTGGGGTTATGGTCGAATCGGCGGCGCTCGGCGTTTTCCCTTTGCTGATGGTTTTCTCAGCATTGTCCGACCTTTTCACCATGACCATTCCCAATCGCGTGTCCTTGTTGCTCGTTGCATTCTATCTGGCCATCGCCGTGTTCCTGCCGATCCCGCTGGAGATTGTCGGCTGGCATATCAGTTCGGCCGTCGGAATGTTGCTCATCGGTTTTGTCATGTTTCATTTCGGCTGGATCGGCGGCGGCGACGCGAAACTCGCAGCTGCGACGGCCCTCTGGCTCGGGTGGGATCAATTGCTGGATTATGGCCTGCTCGCCTCGCTCATGGGCGGCGCCATCACCTTGGCGATCATCTTGCTGCGGCGGCTGCCGCTTCCCCCGCGCCTTCTGAGCTACGATTTCATCGCCCGCCTCGCGGAAAAAAACGGCGGCGTTCCCTATGGGATCGCGCTCGCCGCCGCTGGTCTGCTCGTCTATCCGGACACGCTCATCTGGACGCGCCTGATCGGAGCTTAGCGCCTTTATTTACGTTCACCGGCGCTGCCGCCCCATTCTCCCAACCCTTGTCCTGCGTGGCGTCGATCCCGGCCTCGGCTCACCCTCCGAGGGGGCCGTCCGTCGCGCGTAAAACGGTCGCGCTTCAGGCGTAATCGGTTTATATTCAGCGCATTGCGCAGCAGAATTAACCATAATTTGACTTTTGCCGCCTTTAGTCGGGGTGGTCGAGAACGAGCGGGACGGCTGGAAGCACTCAGATGAAAAAAGCGCAGATCATCCTCTTCTCGGTCGCCTTGGCCGCAGGCGGCGCCGCATCGCTGTTGGTCAGCTCGTTTTCGCCGGAGCCTCCGCCTCAGCCGGCGCCCGCGGCGCCCCCGCCCGTGGCCTCGGAAGACGTTCTGGTGGCGGCGCGCGATCTGGGCTACGGCGCCGCGTTAAAGGAATCGGACATGCAATGGCGGGCTTGGCCCAAGAGCGCCCTGCCGACAGGCGCGATCTTAAAAAGCCAAAGTCCCGACGCCGTAAAGGAGTTGGCGTCTTCAATGGTTCGCGCCCCGACCGGGGCTGGCGAGCCGCTGCGCCGCGAGCGTTTGGTGAAGGGCGCGCTTCCGGGATTGATGGCCTCGATCGTTAGTCCCGGAAAGCGGGCCGTAGCGGTCGATGTGACGCCGAATTCGACCGCGGGCGGCTTCATCCTGCCAAACGACCACGTCGATATCTTTGTCACCTCCAGCGATCCGGAGATGACCAACCCGCGCGGCGGCGACGTCTTCGTGACCGATCCGGTGCTGCGCGACGTGCACGTGCTGGCGATTGGACAGGCAGCCGAGGCGAAGAGCGGGGACACGACGATTTTGGGCCCGACCGCCACCCTGGAGCTGGACCCGCATCAGGTCGAGATCGTCATGCGCGCCCAACGCAGGGGCCCACTCTCGCTCGTGCTGCGCCGATTCGGCGACGCCGACGCTAAAGAAGGCGCGGATTACGACTCCGGCTTCGTCACCATCGTGCGTTCCGGCGCGCCGGTGATCCAGCGCTTGCGGTGATGGCGATGCATGCACCTCGAGTAAGAAAGGGAACGGTCATGAGACGGCCTATCGTCGCGCTTGCCGCCGCGCTGCTTATGGCCGGGATTTTCCCGGCGCCCGTTTCGGCAGAGCCGAAACAGGACCCGCCGAGCGACTCGGCTGCGGCGATGACGCGGCGGATCTCCATGGGCGAGGGCAAGTCGATCATCGTGGACCTCCCGCGCGACGCGGCCGAAATCGTCGTCGGCAATCCCAAAACCGCCAATGCGGTCGTGCGCTCGGCGCGCAAGCTCTATGTCATGGCTCTGGCGTCTGGTCAGACCACGATCTTCGCCATCGATCGCGACGGCCGACAAATCGCCAATCTCGAAATCAGCGTGGGCCGCGACGTCGGCGAACTCGCTCCGCTGCTGAAAGCGGCCCTGCCACGCTCGAATATTACGGCGCACACGGTCAACGACTCGATCATTCTCACGGGAACAGTCTCCTCGCCCGGAGAGGCGCTGCGCGCCGTCGATATTGCCAAGGGCTTCGCCGCCAGGGCGGCCGCCGCGAACGGCGTCGCAAAGCAGGACGGGACAGTCGTCAACGCCATGACCGTATCGGGCGAAGATCAGGTGATGCTGCGGGTGACCGTCGCCGAGGTCGAGCGCAAGGTTCTGAAACAGCTTGGTTTTTCTCCCGTGAGCGGCGGCGAGAAGTGGCTTGAGGCCGGGTGGGGCGTTTTCTCTCAGGAGAACCCCTTCAGCGTCAACCCGATGCTCAGCAGCGGCCAGTTCGCCATCAAGACGGCGAGCGGCGGCTCGGCGACGCTGAAAGCTTTCGAGCGCTATGGCGTGTCCCGAATTCTGGCGGAGCCGACGGTGACGGCCGTCTCGGGGCAGAACGCCAAGCTGGTCGTCGGCGGTGAGATCCCGGTGCCGGCGAACGCCACGATCGGCCTGGTCAACAATAATTTTACGACCATTCCGGCGATCGCCTTCAAATCTTATGGCGTGACGCTCAATTTCGTCCCAGTGGTCTTGTCGGAAGGGCGTATTCAGCTGCGTCTCAGCACCGAGGTCACCGAGGTCGATCCGCAGAATGCGTATAGCTACAACAACGTCGCGGTCCCCGGCTTCAAGACGCGCAAGAACGAAACCACCGTCGAACTGCCTTCCGGGGCCTCCATCGCCACCGCAGGCTTGCTGACGGAAAAATCCGCCCAGGCGATCCAAGGGCTTCCCGGCCTTCTCAATCTGCCGGTGCTCGGCGCGCTGTTCCGTTCGCGGGACTATCTGCGCCAGGAAACCGAATTGCTGGTCGTGGTCACGCCTTACATTTCCAAAGCGATTTCGTCGCGGGACGTGGTGCGCCCCAATGACGGCCTGGTCGAGGCGAGCGATCCCCAGGCCTGGTTGCTCGGGCGGGTCAACCGTCTCTATTCGAGCCCCACCAATCCTCCGGTCCAATCCCTGAAGGGTCGGATCGGCTTCATTCACGACTGAAAGGCGCAGCAATGTCGGCCCAGCAAGTCTATCTTGCGCGCGTCCCTATGAGCGAGAAAACGCGGCGACCGCGCGTCGGCCTGGGCGCATGCGCCCTCGCGACGCTCGTCGTTCTCGGCGGTTGCGGCGTCAATCGCGTCCTGCCGCCGCCGACGGTCCCTTACGACTACCGCGACCGGCACCCCGTGGTTCTGGCCGAAGCGGCCCACACCCTCGATCTCTTTCCGCCGCCGGAAGGCGCCCGGCTCGATAATGAAAACGTCGCGCGGATCGCAGAATATGCGTCGAACTACCGCCACTTCGGGCGCGGCAAGATCGCCCTTCTCGCGCCGACCGGCGCATCAGCCGCGCCCCGTCGGGCCGTTGACCAAATAAAACGCGCGCTCGCGCAGGCGGGGATTGGCGCGGATCACATCATCCTCGGCTCCTATCCGGTCAGCGACGCCCATCTTTCTGCGCCAATCCGGCTGAGCTTCCAGGGGATCAAAGCGAAGACGGCGCATCGCTGCGGCGACTGGCCGCAGGATCTCGCCTCGGGCGGATCGTTTCAGGGCTGGCAGAACGAGAGCTATTGGAACTTCGGTTGCGCGACTCAGGCGACGCTCGCGGCGCAAGTCGCCGATCCCCGCGACATCGCGGCCGCGCGCGGCGAAACGCCCGCCGACATCGAGATGCGCATGCGGTCCATCGGCAAGGTGCGCGAAGGCTCTTCGCCCACCACCAATTGGGACCTCAAGGGCAACGCCATCAGCGGCATCGGAGGCAATTGATGTCCGGGGAAGCGCAGGCGGGGTTGAGCGACGGGTTGCAAATCCCGCCGTTGCCAAGGATTTCGGCGCAGGCTTTCTGCGAGACTCCTGACGTCGCGCGGGTGATGGAAGCGGCGGCGCAAGACCGCCGCATGTCCAAAGCCCATTTCAAGATCAACATGGGCGGCGTCCCCGCCGCGATCGAAACCTTTCGATCGTCGACAACGCCAAATTTGATGATTCTGGAATCGCTCGCCGACCGTATGACGCTGATCGACCAGTTGGAGGCGCTGGCGAATTATTGCGACGCGGGCACGAAGGTCGTCATCGTCGGCCATGAAAACGACATCTCGCTCTACCGCGATCTCACGGCGAGAGGGATCAGCGACTATATCCTTGCGCCGATCGACACGCTCGGTTTCATTCAGCAGATAGCGCTTCTTTATCACGCGCCCGGCTCCGACGTGCTCGGGAGGCTGATCGCCGTGATCGGCGCCAAGGGCGGCGTCGGCGCCTCCACCTTGGCGCACAATATCGGCTGGTCGATCTCGAAAGGCCTGGGGTTGCACACGATCCTGGCCGATCTCGATCTCCCCTTCGGCACGTTGGCCCTGGATTTCAACCAGGATCCTGCGCAAGGCATATCCGAAGCCGTGTTCTCGCCCAATCGCCTCGACGCCAATATGCTGGATCGCCTTTTGTGGAAATGCGGCGAGAAGCTCAGCCTTCTTGCTGCGCCGGCGACGATCGAGCGCACTTACGACATAGCCGAGGGCGCCTTCGATACTCTGGTTGATTTGTTGCGCGCCTCGGCTCCCTGCGCAGTGCTCGACGCGCCGCACCAATGGAGCGCCTGGACGCGCCGCGTGCTGACCGCGAGCGACGAAGTCCTGGTCGTCGCGACGCCCGATCTTGCGAGCCTTCGCAATGTGAAGGCGATCATCGATACGCTGGTCGCGGCGCGGCCCAACGATCAGCCGCCGCGATTCCTTCTCAATATGGTCGGCGTTCCCAAGCGCCCGGAAATCGCGGTCGAGGAATTTGCGAAGGCGATAGGCAAGAAACCTGCTGCAGTCATTCCGTTCGACGCCAATCTGTTCGGCTCGGCCGCCAACAACGGCCAGATGCTCGCGGAGGTCGACGCCGGTTCGAAGATCGTCGCGACTCTCGACGAGCTGTGTCGCGAATTGCTTGGAAAAACTTCGCCGCGGCGACGACGCGGGGCGCTTGCGCCCTTGCTGGAGCGCCTCGGGCTGAAGGCCGGCTGACGCGCATTTCTGGTCGGGGAAGACCGTCATGTTTGGAAAGCGCACGCGTATCGAAGAGCCGGCGGCGCCGCCGCCGCCTCCGAAGACCCGGGCCACTGAGGCGGGCGTGGAGACGGCGCGCGCGCAGGGGGCGAGCGCGCAGGCGGCGAGCGCCACTTTGCCCGTCGTCGCGACGCCCTCTGCGGAACAAAAGGCGTCGGAAGAGTATTACGCGACGAAGAGCCTCATTTTCGCCGCGCTCGTCGACGCGGTCGACATGTCGCAGCTTTCGCAACTCGATCCGGAAGCGGCGCGCGAGGAAATCCGCGACATCGTCAATGAGATCGTGACGATCAAAAACCTCGTCATGTCTATCTCCGAGCAGGAGGCGCTGCTCGACGACATCTGCAACGACGTCCTCGGCTATGGGCCGCTCGAGCCCTTGCTGGCGCGCGACGACATCGCCGACATCATGGTCAATGGCGCGCATAAGACCTACATCGAAGTCGGCGGCAAGATTCAGCTCACCGGCATAAGATTCCGCGACAATGGCCAGCTGATGAACATATGCCAACGCATCGTCAGCCAGGTCGGCCGGCGTGTCGACGAGGCCTCGCCGATCTGCGACGCGCGTCTGCTGGACGGCTCGCGCGTCAATGTCATTGCGCCGCCGCTCGCCATCGACGGGCCGGCCCTGACGATCCGCAAATTCAAGAAGGACAAGCTGACCCTCGATCAGCTCACCCGCTTCGGCGCCATCTCGCCGGAAGGCGCGGAAGTGTTGAAGATCATCGGTCGGGTGCGCTGCAATGTCCTGATTTCGGGCGGCACCGGCTCGGGCAAGACGACTTTGTTGAACTGTCTGACGAATTACATCGACGCAGACGAGCGCGTCATCACCTGCGAGGACGCCGCCGAGCTGCAATTGCAGCAACCTCACGTCGTGAGGCTGGAAACGCGTCCGCCCAATCTCGAAGGGCAGGGGGCCGTAACGATGCGCGACCTCGTGAAAAACTGCCTGCGCATGCGCCCGGAGCGCATCATCGTCGGCGAGGTCCGCGGACCGGAGGCCTTCGACCTGTTGCAGGCGATGAACACGGGCCACGACGGCTCGATGGGAACCCTGCACGCCAACTCGCCGCGCGAGGCGCTCGGACGTCTCGAGTCGATGATCACGATGGGGGGATTCTCGCTGCCCTCGCGCACGATCCGCGACATGATCGTCGCATCGGTCGACGTGATCATACAGGCGGCGCGCTTGCGTGACGGCTCGCGCCGTATCACCCATATCACAGAGGTTATCGGTCTCGAGGGCGAGGTCGTGATCCTCCAGGATCTGTTCCTCTATGACATCCTCGGCGAGGACGCCAATGGCCGGATTCTCGGGCGGCATCGCTCGACCGGCATCGGCAGGCCCAAAATGTGGGACCGCGCCCGTTATTATGGGGAGGATCAACGTCTGGGCGCCGCGCTCGACGCCGCCGCGGTCGAGGAGGAGTGATCGGACATGAATCGCCAATTGCTCACATTGCTGATTGCAACAGGCGCGGCGGCGGGCGTCGCAGCGCTCTTTTATCCGGTGCTCGTCGATGGCGCGATGCGCAAGCGCGCCGGTTCGATCGTCGCCTCCCGCCAGGAAAAAGAAAGGCGCAAGCGCGACGTGACCGACGCCGCCAAGCGTCGAAAGGCGATCGCCGAAAGTCTCAGCGACGTCGGCGCCAAGAACAAGACAGCGTCGCTTGACGACAAGATCGTGCGAGCCGGCCTGACCATGTCTCAGACGACTTTTCTTCTGGTCTGCGCTGGTCTCGGGCTTTTCATCGGCGTCGCGCTCTATGAGCTGAACGAGGATGTGTTGATCGCGGGCGGCGGCGCTTTGGTCGGCGCGATCGGCTTGCCGAATTGGCTGTTGTCCTTCCTCGCCAAGCGGCGCGTCACGAAGTTCATCGACGGTTTTCCGGATGCAATCGAGATCATCATTCGCGGCGTGAAGGCGGGCTTGCCGGTGGCCGATTGTTTTCGGGTGATCGCCTCCGAAGCCTCCGAGCCGTTGCGCAGCGAATTTCGCCTGATCGTCGACTCTCAGACCCTCGGTCTGTCCATCGGAGAAGCTGCGGACCGTCTGGCCAAGCGCGTCCCCGTTCCGGAGACGTCCTTCTTTGCGACCGTCATCAATATTCAGCAAAGCGCCGGCGGCAATCTGTCCGAGGCGCTCGCCAACCTGTCCAATGTTCTCAGGCAGCGAAAGACGATGAAAGAGAAGGTCAAGGCGATCTCGGCCGAGGCGAAAGCCTCGGCGTGGATCATCGGCAGCCTGCCTTTTCTCGTCGGCGGCGCGGTCTTTTACATGGCGCCGGATTACATGATGATTCTGATCACCACGACGAGCGGGAAAATGATCCTCGCGGGCGGCCTGACCTGGATGACCATCGGCGTGATCGTCATGCGATCGATGATCAATTTCGACATCTGACGAGGAGCTTGCGGCATGTTGGCAAAGCTGCTCGAGCTGGCGAGAGACACGCGTCTGATGCTCACTCTGCTGGTGGGCGTGGCCGTCGCGGCGACGGTCGTCTCGATCGCGCTGTCTTTCGTCGACAGCGCCCAGCTCACCCGCCGGATGAAGAGCGTGAGCGCCGAAAAGCAGCGCCTCAGAACGCGGGAGCGCGCTTTGTCGAGAGAGCGCGCCTCGCTCGTCAAGCAGCCGAAGCCGTTCATGAAGATGATCGTCGACCGGCTCTCGCTCTCGACATGGTTGGGCACGGCGAACGCCAGGGCAAGACTCGCCTCGGCCGGTTATCGCGGTCCACAGGCCGAAATCGCTTTTTTGTTTTTCCGTCTCGCGACGCCGATCATTTTCGTCTTCCTTACGGCCTTCTATCTCTTCGCGGTCGACGATGGCGGCGACAGCGTCGTTTTTCGCCTGCAGTTCGTCGTCGCGGCGGCTTATGCGGGAATCAAGGCGCCTGAACTCTATCTGACCAATGTCATCACCAAGCGCCAGCAGTCGATGACGCGCGCGTTCCCCGACGCGCTCGATCTCATGCTGATCTGCGTCGAATCGGGAATGTCGATTGAGCTCGCCTTTCGCAAAGTGGCGAAAGAGATCGGCGGCCAGTCGGTCGCGCTCGCCGAGGAGCTTTCGCTGACCAACGCCGAATTGTCCTATCTTCCCGATCGACGCATGGCCTATATGAATCTTGCGGAACGCACCGGTCTCGAGAGCGTCAAGCAAATCGCCACGGTGCTGATCCAGGCGGAGAAATATGGCACGCCTTTGGGACAGGCGTTGCGCGTCTCGGCCAATGAGAGCCGCGGGCGACGCATGATCGAAGCGGAGAAGAAAGCCGCGGCGCTGCCGCCGAAGCTCACCGTGCCGATGATTCTGTTCTTTCTGCCGGTGCTGATGGCGGTGGTGCTCGGGCCCGCGATCATCCAGGTCATGGCGCTCAATATGTGAGGCGCGATGGCATGCCTTTTTTCACCCGGCCGCGCCCGACCTCGGCTTGCGACGCGCGGCGTCCGTTCCTGTCTGAATGTCGCGCCAGGTGTTCGATTGCGAGATCATCTGGCGAATCGAGGCGATATTGGCGGCTGCGTCCATCGGCGGAAGATCGCGCCGCGACCATTCCTCCGCTTCCGCGAATTTTCCCTGCAGCGCGAGCACCAGCGCGAGATTCTGGCGCACGCGCATGTCGGCGTCGGGCTGGCTTGCGGCTTTCAGCAGCGTCTCCTCGGCGCGCGGAAGCTGTTTCGACAAGGCGAAGGAGAGGCCGAGATTGGACAGGACCGTCGGGTCGTTGGGTTTGATCTTCAGCGCCTCGTCGTAAAAGGCGCGCGCGTCCTCATGACGCCCGAGCTGATCGGCGATGGACCCTTGAGTGGAGAGCACGGACCAATCCGGGCGCTCCGGCGTATGCGCTTTCGACAGAATGTCGCTCGCCTCCTGAAGTCGTCCCGCGTCGGCGAGCGCCTTGCCGTAGGCGGAGAGAACTTTCATGTCCTCCGGATATTGGATGGCGAGACCTTGCAGAACGGCGACGGCCTGCAATTTCTGGTCGAGCGCGAGCAGCGCCCGCGCATAGGCGAGCGCCACCGCCTTGTTCTTGCGATTGGCGTCATAGCGGCGGCCGAGATCCTCCGCATAGCGGCGCAAGGCGCCTTCCTCGGTCGGCATCTTGCCGGGCCCGCCGATCGGCCCGATCGAGCCGGTGACGTCGCTGATCGTCTTGCCGCAAGCCGCAAGTCCCGGCAGCGACATGAGGACGAGCAGCGTGGCGGCGCAACGCGCGCGTCGGCGCGTCTGCGGCGGCTGGTGAGGAGTCGCCTTGATCACGGGCGTCTTTCCGGTTCAAAAGGGGTGCGGACAACGCCATCCATAAACGGTTAACCCTAACGTAAGCTTAACGGCCATCGCCCGAACGGCGAAGCGAAACCGCAACTTGCGGAGAGCTTGCACATGGGCGGCGTAGAGCGAGGACAAAGATGCAGCTGGAAGCATGGTCGCAGGCGGCGACGCCGATAGACTTCGTCGACAGGGAGAGTTTCGAGACCGTTGCGGCGAGCCTGCCGGAGCCCTTGCGCGCCTACGCCGCCGCCTGCGGCTTTGCGGCGAAGCCCGGGGAGTTGCTGCTTGCGCCCGGCCCCGAGGGAGCGGTTTCGCGCGCGCTCTTCGGCGTCGAGCCGGCCGGCGCCCGCGCCAATCGGTTTCTGCCCGGCCAGCTCGCAACGCAATTGCCCAAAGGGCTCTATCGCTTGAACGAGGGCGTCGCCGATCCTTTCATGGCGGCGCTCGCCTTTCTGCTCTCCTCCTATCGCTTCTCGCGTTATCTGGCGCCGAAGGCCGAAGCGCCGCGGCTCTGCGCGCCGGAGGGCGTCGATCGGGCGCGGATCGAGCGCATCGCGGCGGCGGTCGCGCTCGGGCGGGATCTCGTCAATACGCCGGCGAACGACATGGGGCCGGAAGCTTTGGCCGAAGCCGCGCTGGCGCTCGCCGCGCGCCATGGCGCGACAGCGCGGGCGGTGGTCGGCGAAGCGCTGCTGTCCGAAAATTTCCCGCTCATCCACGCGGTCGGCCGCGGCGCGGCGCAGGCCCCGCGGCTCGTCGAATTCACTCACGGGCCCGAGGATGGCCTGAAGGTGACGCTCGTCGGCAAGGGGGTCTGTTTCGACAGCGGCGGGCTCGACATCAAGCCGTCGAGCGCCATGCTCTTGATGAAGAAAGACATGGGCGGCGCGGCGACGGCGCTGGCGCTCGCCGCCATGCTGATGGACGGCGCGGTCCCGGTCCGGCTGCGCGTCATCCTGCCGATCGTCGAGAATTCGATTTCGGCCGCCTCGTTCCGGCCCGGCGATATTTATCGCAGCCGCAAGGGCCTGAGCGTCGAGATCGGCAACACCGACGCGGAAGGGCGATTGATTCTCGCCGACGCCTTGGCCCTCGCCAGCGAGGATCAGCCCGATCTTTTGTTCGATTTCGCGACGCTGACCGGCGCCGCGCGCGTGGCGCTCGGTCCGGAACTGCCGCCGTTCTTCACAGGCGACGATGCGCTGGCGCAGGAAATCGACGCGCATGGCCGCGGCGCCGAAGACCCGGTCTGGCGCCTGCCGCTGTGGGACGGCTACGACAGCGGGGTCGAGGGCAAAATCGCCGATCTCGTCAATGTCACGACCCACGCCTTCGCCGGCTCGATCACCGCGGCGCTCTTTCTGCGGCGCTTCGTCGACGATCCGTCGAAATGGGCGCATTTCGACGTCTATTGCTGGAACGGCGCGACGAAACCTGGTCGCCCCGAGGGCGGCGAGGTCCAGACGGCGCGGCTCCTCTATGAATTGATCGAAGCGCGCGCGGCGGGGCGGCGGTCATGAGCGAGACATTCGACCGTCGGCTGACGCCGGCGCGCCCCGATCTCGCCGCGCGCCATCTCGAAGGCCGCGTCGCCGCGGCGCGCTTCGTCGACGGCGTCGTCATGCAGGTGAAGGAGGGCGTCGTCGACGTGAAGCGCGAGCCGCGTCCGGACGCGCCGCTCGACACGCAGGTCCTCTACGGCGAGCGCGTCACGATCTATGACGAGGAGGAAGGCTGGGCCTGGGCCCAGCTCGCAAGCGACGGCTATGTCGGCTGGGTGGCGGCAAATACGCTGTGGAGCCGCGTCTATCAACCGACGCATCGTCTGTGCGTTCCCCGCAGCTTCGTTTATCCGCGCCCGAGCATCAAGGAGCCGCCGCTGCTCGCCGCGCCGCTCGGCGCCGAATTCGCGATCGTCGGGGAGCGTGACTCTTTCTACGTCACCAGCGAGGGCGGGTTTATCTTCAAGAGCCATCTTGCCGCTTTGGAGGCTGTCGCGCCGGATTTCGTCACGGTCGCCGAGAGCTTCCTCAACGTCCCCTATCTTTGGGGCGGCAAATCCTCATTGGGAATCGATTGCTCCGGCCTCGTGCAGCTTTCTTTGCAGGCGGCAGGCGTCGCCGCCCCGCGCGACAGCGACCTTCAGGAGCGCGATTTGGGGGCGCCTCTCGCCGAGGGCGCGCCGCTGCGGCGCGGCGATCTCGTCTTCTGGAAGGGGCATGTCGGCATCATGCGCGACCCGGCCGCTTTGTTGCACGCCAATGCGGCGCATATGCTCGTCGCCAGCGAGCCGCTGCAAGAAGTCGTCGCCCGCAATTTGCGCGCCGGCGCAGGGCCGGTGACGCGCGTCAATCGGCTGGAGAGGCCATGAACAAGCTGTATCTCGAAGATTTGCGGCCCGGTCAGCGTTTCCGTGCGGGGCCGTTCATGGTCGACGCGGAAGAGATCAAGAGCTTTGCACGGACCTATGATCCGCAGTTTTTCCATGTCGACGAGGAAGAGGCGAGGCGCAGCATCTTCGGCGGGCTCGTTGCGAGCGGTTGGCAAACCGCGGCGATGTCCATGCGCTTCGCCTTCGACGGCGGCGCGGCCTTTCCCGACGGCGTCATCGGCGCGGGGGCCGAGATCCAATGGCTGCTGCCGGTGCGGCCCGGCGACCGGCTGACGGTCGAGTCCGAAGTGCTCGAGGTGACGCCGTCACGCTCCCGTCCCGACCGGGGCGTTGTGAAGATGCGCACCACGACCGCCAATCAGAAGGGCGAGACAGTTCAGATCATCGTCTCCACGGCGATCGTTTTCGCGCGACGAGGCGAGAACTGACGTCACAAGGGGCGCTGTTCGCGCGGCGCTCCAATGGGCCGTTCCTTCGCTTCCCTTGCGCGGCGCCGCGCTCATAGTTTTTGCTTCATAAAGCCGCGCAGCAGCCGCCGCATCGAAACAAGACCGGCGATGACCGGGCCGCGGGCGATGTCCGCGGAGGGCGGCGCGCCGGCGCCGGGCACGCTGGGTGCGAGGTCGGTGACGAGCGCCAGGCCGAGAAAAGGAACCCCGAAGCGGCGCGCGATGATCGCTTCCGGCGCAATGGACCAGCCGATCATGTCTGCGCCGAGAAGCCTCGCGGCTTTGGCTTCCGCCGGCGTTTCGAATGTCGGCCCCGAGCACCACATCAGCACGCCGTCCTGCGGATTGAAGCCCGCCCCCGTCGCGGCCTGTTTGACGGCGCGAACGAGTCGCCTATCATAGCAATCGTTGAGATTGACGCCGATCGCCTCGGGGATGCCGATCAACGGGTTCGCGCCGCTGAAATTGATGTGGTCCGTGACCGCGACGACGGCTCCGGGCAACGTCTCGGGGCGCAGCGAGGTGACGAAGCCCGGGCAAATGATCGTGCGGACCCGAAGATGCGTCAGCGCCTCGATTGCGCCGCTCATCCGTTGCGCATCGCCCGTCTCGTAAAAGCTCGACGCCCCTTTCAGGATGAGAGACGGCGCGTCCTCGATCTGGCAGATCAGCGCCTCTCCGCCCGGCGTCGCCGGAAAGCCCGGAAGCTCGGAATAGGGAATGGCGACGGGGTTCGCAGCGAGATCCGCGAGCCCATGAAAATTACGGCCGAGAATGATCGCGGTCACTGGGGCGCGCTGCGCCAGGCTCTTGATCCGCTCGGCGGCTGTTTGGGCGGGACTTGCCAAGGCTCGATCTCCCTAAAATCGCAAGGCTCCGAGCAATCCGGATAAGAGCCCACACCCCAGGCAGAAGACTTTGAAAGATGCTCCAATTTAGTTGAGCGTTACAAATTTGCAACCTGTTTCCGAATGTCACGCAGGCGCCGATGCGGCGGCGTCGCAGCCGCCGGTCGCCTCCGCCTCGACGCGGAAGGCGGCGGCGAACAGCGCTTTGGTGTAATCATCCTGCGGCGCGGCGAAGACGCGGGCGGCGGGGCCGGACTCGACGACGCGGCCATTGCGCATGACGATGAGATGCGCGGCGAGCGCGCGCACGACCTTGAGATCGTGGCTGATGAACATGTAAGCGAGGCCCCGCCGCGCCTGCAGGTCGCGCAGCAGATCGACGATCTGCGCCTGCACGGACATGTCGAGCGCCGAGGTCGGCTCGTCGAGCACGACGAATTTTGGCTCGAGCACAATGGCGCGCGCGATGGCGATGCGCTGACGCTGCCCGCCGGAGAATTCATGCGGATAGCGGTCCATCATCGTCGGATCGAGGCCCGTTTCCATGAGCGCCCGCGCGACGATCTCGCGCTGCGCGGCAAGCGAAAGATCGCGCCGCTGCACGGTGAGGCCCTCGGCGACGATCTGCGCGATGGACATGCGCGGCGACAGCGAGCCGTAGGGGTCCTGGAAGACGATCTGCATGTCGCGGCGCAGCGAGCGCATTTGCGCGACGCTCTTGCCGTCGATGCGCTCGCCCATATAAACGATCGGCCCGTCCGAGCGGATGAGCCGCAATAGGGCGAGACCGAGCGTCGTCTTGCCGGAGCCCGATTCGCCGACGACGCCCACGGTCTCCCCGGCGCGCACCGCGACCGAGACGCCGTCCACCGCCTTCACATGATCGACGGTGCGGCGCAGAAAGCCGCGCTTGATCGGGAACCAGACGCGCAGATTGTCGGCGCTCACGACGACGGGGGCCGCGGCGTTTTCCGGGCTCGGCTCGCCTTTCGGCTCCGCCTTCAACAACGCGCGCGTATAGGCATGTTGCGGCGCGGCGAAGACGCTTTCGACGGAGCCCTGCTCGACGATCCGCCCCTTCTGCATCACGCAGACCTCGTCGGCGAAGCGGCGCACGAGTCCGAGATCGTGGGTGATGAACAGCATCGCCATGCCATAGGTGCGGCGCAGACGGTCGAGCAGCGCGAGAATTTGCGCCTGCACGGTGACGTCGAGCGCCGTCGTCGGCTCGTCGGCGATCAAGAGGTCCGGCTTGTTGGCGAGCGCCATGGCGATCATCACGCGCTGGCGCTGTCCGCCCGAGAGCTGATGCGGAAAGGCGTTTAATCGCGCAGCGGGATTGGGGATGCCGACTTCGGCCAGCAGTTCGACGGTGCGGGCCCGGCGCGCCTCGGCCGTGCGCATCCCGTGCAGCTCGAGAATCTCGCCGATCTGCCGCTCGATCGTATGAAGCGGGTTGAGCGAGGTCATCGGCTCCTGAAACACCATGGTGATGCGCGCCCCGCGAATCCCGCGCAAGGCGCGGTCGTCGAGCGTCAGCATCTCGCGCCCGTCGAAATCGACCTTGCCGCTTGCGATGGCGGAGGGCGGCAACAGCCGCACGATGGAAAGCGCCGTGATCGATTTGCCGGAGCCGGACTCGCCGACGAGCGCGAGCGTCTTGCCCGGCGCAACGGAGAAGGACACGCGATCGACGGCGCGCGTCTCCTTGTCGCCCTGGAGAAAGGAGACGGAGAGATCGCGGACAGTGAGCAGGGGGGAGTCTGTCATGAGAGCTTCATCGGGTTGTCCAACCGAAGCGCGTGCGAGTGTTCATCGACTTCCTTGTCCGACTTGAACCAATCGCGCCGGATATGCCCGGCCGCGGAAAACCAGTCCTCGCTCGTCCGGTCCTCGGCTTGCTCGCTGCTTTCGACTTCGATGGTGATTGTCACCTGTTTCCCCTGGCCTATGCCCTCTCGGAGACCGTCCGGCAGACGGCGAAGAATCCTGTTCATGTTTCTTCCGCTCGGATCAATTTATCTGAACGTCTTCCTCGGGTCGAAGGCGTCGCGCACCGCCTCGCCGATGAAGACGAGCAGCGACAGCATCAGCGCGATGATGGCGAAGCCGGTGAGGCCGAGCCAGGGCGCTTGGAGGTTGGATTTTCCCTGCAACAGCAATTCGCCGAGGGAGGGCGAGCCGGGCGGCAGGCCGAAACCCAGAAAATCCAGCGAGGTGAGCGTCGTGATCGACGAATTGAGGATGAAGGGCAGGAAGGTCAGCGTCGCCACGGTCGCATTCGGCAACAAATGGCGCAGGATGATCTTCGCATTGGAGAGGCCGAGCGCCCGCGCCGCATTCACATATTCGAAATTGCGCGCGCGCAAGAATTCGGCGCGCACGACATGCACGAGCGAGACCCAGGAAAAGAGCAGCAATATGCCGAGCAGGACGAAGAAGCCCGGCGTTAGAAACGAAGACACGATGATCAGCAGATAAAGCTGCGGCAGCGACGACCAAACTTCGATAAAGCGCTGGAAGACGAGATCGACGCGCCCGCCGAAGAAGCCCTGAATTGCGCCGGCGGCGACGCCGATCACCGATGAGATCGACGCGAGGATCAGGCCGAACAGCACCGAGACGCGGAAGCCGTAGAGAAGACGCGCGACGACGTCGCGGCCCTGGTCGTCGGTGCCGAGCCAGTTCCATTCGATATCGGCGCAGCCGCGGTTCGGCTCGCCGGGTTTCAAGCGTTTCGCGGCGGCCGCCTCGCATTGCGCTTTCGTCAGCAGCCAGGTGGGCGGCGAGGGCGCCGGCGTCGGCAAATCGAGATTATGCGTGTCGTAGGAGTAGCGAATGGGCGGCCAGATCATCCAGCCATGCGCCTCGATCTCATTGGCGATGGTCGGGTCGCGGTAGTCGGTGCGGGCGAGAAAGCCGCCGAATTTTTCCTCCGGATAGGTCTTGAAGACGGGGAAGAGAAGCTCGCCTTTGTAATAAGCGACGATCGGCTTGTCATTGGCGATGATGTCCGAGGCGAGCGATAGCACGAACAACAGCATGAACAGCCAGAAGGACCAGAAGCCGCGCTTGTTCGCCTTGAAACTGGCGAGCCGGCGTTGATCGAGCGGCGTCAGCCGCAAGAGGCCCGTGCGCGCCACCGGCGGCGCGAGATGCGTGCGCTCGAGGCGCGGCAGTTCGGAAGCCGTCACGGTCAGACCTCGCGCGTTTCGAAATCGATCCGCGGATCGATCCAGGTGTAAGTGAGATCGGAAAGGAGATTTACGACGAGGCCGAGCAGCGCGAAAATATAGAGATTGGCGAAAACCACCGGGTAGTCGCGGTTCACGATGGACTCGAAGGAGAGATAACCAAGTCCGTCGAGCGAAAAAATGGTCTCGATCAGCACCGAGCCGGTGAGAAAGGCGTGCACGAAGGCGCCGGGAAAGCCGGCGATGACGATCAGCATCGCGTTGCGGAACACGTGGCCGTAGAGCACGCGGTTCTCGGTCAAGCCCTTCATCCGCGCGGTTTGCACATATTGCTTGCGGATCTCGTCGAGGAAGGAGTTCTTCGTGAGAAATGTCTGCGTCGCGAAGGCGCCGAGCGTCATGGCGAGCACCGGCAGGCAGACATGCCACAGATAATCGCCGATCTTGCCCATCAGAGAAAGCTCGGCAAAATTATCCGAGGTGAGGCCGCGCAAAGGAAAAATCTGCCAGAAGGAGCCGCCGGCGAAGAGCAGGATCAGCAGCATCGCAAAGAGAAAGCTCGGGATCGCATAGCCGATGATGATCAAATTCGACGTCCAGGCGTCGAAGCGCGTGCCGTCCCGCACCGCTTTCGCAATGCCGAGCGGGATCGAGATCGAATAAGAGAGAAGCGTCATCCATAATCCGAGCGACATGGAGACCGGCAGCTTCTCGCCGATCAGTTTGAGGACGCTCTCGTCGCGGAAATAACTACGGCCGAAGTCGAACATCGCGTAGTTTTTCACCATGAGCAGAAAGCGCTCCCAGGCGGGCTTGTCGAAGCCGAATTGTTTCTCGATCTCGGCGATGAATTTCGGATCGAGCCCCTGCGCCCCGCGATATTTCGACGACACATCGGCGCCGGCGCCCGCCGTCTGCGCCGTCGTCGCCTGTCCGACATCGCCGCCGCCGCCGCCGAACCGCGAGGTGGCGCCGACGTCGAAGCCCTGCAATTGCGCGATGACGCGCTCCACCGGCCCGCCCGGCGCAAATTGCACGATGACGAAAGACACGAGCATAATGCCGAAGACGGTGGGGAGAATGAGCAGCAGCCGCCGCGCAATGTAAGCGCCCATATCAGCGTCCCGTGAAGTTGATCTTCTTCGCCTTCTCGTCGTCGAACCACCAGGTCGAGACGATGCCCGTGTCGAACCGCGGCGCGCGTTCGGGCCGGCTGAAAATGTCCCAATAGGCGATGCGGTGCACCGGATTGTACCAATGCGGAATCCAGTAGCGCCCGGCGCGCAGCACGCGATCGAGCGCGCGGCAGGTCGTCACCAGTTCGTCGCGCGTCGTCGCGACCAAGGCCTTGTCGATCAGCGCGTCGGCGACCAAATCATTGACGCCGGCGAGATTGCGCGAGCCGTGAATATTCGCGGTCTTGGAGCTGAAATAGGAACGCAGCTCCTCGCCGGGCGACCAGGCCATCATCAGCACGTCGTGGACGATGTCGAAATCGAAGTCTTCGAGCCGCTGCTTATATTGCGCGGCGTCGACGACGCGGATGCGGCCGTTGACGCCGAGGAGCTTCAGATTCTTGATGAACGGCTGGGTGTGGCGCTCGAATGTGTTCGAGAAATCGAGAAACTCTATTTCGAGCGGCGCGCCGTCCGGCAGATACAGCACATTGTTCTTGCGCACGCAGCCGGCGGCCGTGAAGAGATCGTTGGCCTTCTTGAGCTGGCTGCGGTCCTGGCCGGAGCCGTCCGACACCGGCGCCATATAGGGCTCGCCGAAGACTTCCGCCGGAACGCGGTCGCGATAGGGCTCGAGCAGCGCAAGCTCCGCGGCGCTCGGCGGGCCCTTCGCCGCGAGGTCGGAATTCTCGAAGAAAGACGAGATGCGCTTATAGGCGTCATACATCAGATTGCGGCTCGTCCATTCGAAATCGAAGGCGTGGCCGATCGCCTCGCGAACGCGCGGGTCCGCGAAAGCCTTGCGGCGGGTGTTGAAGAACCAGCCCTGAATATTGGGGATATTGGCGTTGGGGATTTCCGTGCGCTTCACCCGCCCGTCCTTGAAGGCCGGGAAATCGTAGCCCGTCGCCCAGACGCGGGCGATGTTCTCCTCGCGCTCGGTGAAGGCGCCGGCCTTGAAAGCTTCGAAAGCGACCTGGCTGTCGCCGAAATATTCGAAGCGGATCACGTCGAAATTCGCCTGGCCGACATTAACCGGCAGATCCTTGCCCCAATAGTCCGGCACGCGCTGAAAGGCGATGTAACGGCCTTGTTCGAGCGAGCCGACCTTATAGGCCGCCGAGCCGAGCGGCGGCTCGAGCGTCGTCTCGTCGAAGGGCCGGTCCTTGTAATAGGCTTTCGAAAAAATCGGCTGGCTCGCCACCGTCTGCGGCAGATCGCGGGTGCGCCCTTGCGCAAAGCGCACGACGAGCACGTCTTGCGCCTCGGCCTCGGCGCTCACGAGATCGCGCAAGAGCTGGGCGATCACCGGATGGCCCTTGGTCTTGAGAATATTCAACGAAAAGGCCGCATCCTCTGCGGTGAGCTTGGAGCCGTCGTGGAAGCGCGCCTCGGGCCGCAGCAGGAAGCGATAGGTGAGCTTGTCGGGCGAGATGCGGACCGATTTGGCGACGAGGCCGTAATAGGCGTCTCGCTCGTCGAGGCTCTGGACCATCAGGCTGTCGAAGGTCAGCGCCATGCCGGAAGCCGGATTGCCGCGCAGGATAAAGGCGTTCAGCGAATCGAAAGTCGGCGAGGGCGGCGAGATGGCGAGCGTCCCGCCCTTCGGCGCCGCGACGTTCACATAGGCGAAATTCTTGAAGCCCGGCTTTTCGGCGAGGTCGCCGAAGGTCGAGAGGCCGTAGCTTTCGATCTCCTGCGCCCCGGCGGCGGGTTTCGCCAAAGCGCGGGGCAGGGCGAGGCTGGCGAGGCCGGCGGCGCCGGTTGCGAGCGCGTGGCGTCTGGTGAAGAGCAGGGGAGCATCAGCCAAGGTCGACCTCGGATCGTTTGTCGCAGGTTCCGCGGAAGGCGCGGCGCGTTGATGGTCCTATCAGGAAGCGAAGGCTTTTTCACGCTTCGCCGCGACCGGACGGCGGCCACGGCTCGGAACGCTTCGCGATTATGTCGGTTTTTGACGTCCTCGCCAGTGTGGGCGATGCGGCCGGAGCCTTTTGCTGTCCTGTTGCATCGGAGCGGGGGGCTCCAGGTCTTTTCGGGCGGTTTCTTAACGCGAAACCAGCTCCCGCTTCGACGAAAAAAACGCTCTAACGCATTTTCGCCGCTTTGGGCTAGAAGCGGGCGAGCCGTTTCTACGACAGAAATCTCGAGGAGAAATAAAAAGATGGATTTTCGTCGGCCCAGCCATTTCCGCGAACAGGCTTTTATCGGCGGCGCCTGGGTCGACGCCGACGACGGGGCCGTTTTCGAGGTGCGCGATCCGGCGACCGGCGGCCTGCTCGGGACCGTTCCGGACATGGGTCGCAAGGAGACGCGCCGCGCCATTGCGGCGGCCGAGCGCGCTCTGCCCGAATGGCGCGGCAAGACCGCCAAGGAGCGGGCGCGCATCCTGCGCCGCTGGTTCGAGCTGATCATGGCCGAGCAGGAGCCGCTCGCGCAGCTCATCACCTCGGAACAGGGCAAGCCCTTGGCCGAAGCGCGCGGCGAGATCGCCTATGGCGCGGCCTTCATCGACTGGTTCGCGGAGGAGGGGCGCCGCGTCGTCGGCGACGTCATCGCGACGCCCTCGCCGGACCGGCGCATCCTCACCTTCAAACAGCCGATCGGCGTCGCCGCGGCGATCACGCCGTGGAATTTCCCCTCCGCCATGCTCGCCCGCAAGGCCGGGGCGGCGCTCGGCGCGGGCTGCACCCTCGTTGTGAAGCCCGCCGAACAGACGCCCTTTTCGGCGCTGGCTCTGGCCGAACTCGCGCAGCGCGCCGGCGTGCCGGACGGCGTGCTGAATGTCGTGACCGCGAAAGACCCGGCGCCCGTCGGTCTTGAGCTGACGCAGAACCCTGCCGTGCGCAAGCTGAGCTTCACCGGCTCGACCGAGGTCGGCAAGATCCTGCTGCGCCAGGCGGCCGAGAATGTGCAGAAATGCTCGATGGAGCTTGGCGGCAATGCGCCGCTCATCATCTTCGAGGACGCCGATCTCGATCTCGCGGTGAAGGGGGCGGTCGCCACCAAATATCGCAATTGCGGCCAGACCTGCGTTTCGGCCAATCGCATGCTGGTGCAAGCGGGAATCGCCGATGCTTTCGCCGAACGTCTCGCGCAGGCGGCCGCGCGGCTCAAGGTTGGGTCCGGCTTTCGCGAGGGCGTGGTGATCGGCCCGCTGATCGAGCCAGCGGCGGTCGAAAAATGCGCGCGCCATGTCGCTGACGCCGTGGCGCGCGGCGCGCGCCTGCTGACCGGCGGCGGGCGGCACAAGCTCGGCGGCAATTTTTTCGAGCCGACGGTGCTCGCCGGCGTCGACGAAGACGCCTTGCTCTTTAAGGAAGAGACCTTCGGCCCCGTGGCGCCGATCATTCCGTTCAAGGACGAGGCCGACGCGATCCGCCTCGCCAACGCCACCCAATATGGCCTCGCCGCTTATTTCTACAGCCGCGACATCGCCCGGATCTTCCGCATCAGCGAGGCGCTGGAATTCGGCATGGTGGGCGTGAATGAGACGCTGATTTCCTCCGAGACCGCGCCCTTTGGCGGCGTGAAACACTCGGGCCTCGGCCGCGAAGGCTCGCGCTACGGCATAGATGATTATCTCGAGATCAA
>JAWOLK010000153.1:0-3258 GCA_033853615.1 Beijerinckiaceae bacterium
CTTTTTGCGCCGTCGTGCCATAAGGATGCATGGTCGCGACGATTCGTCATGCATTCGATCCGGGCTTCGGCGTCTATGTGCACTGGCCGTTCTGCCTGGCGAAATGCCCTTACTGCGATTTCAACAGCCACGTGCGCCGTGGCGACGTCGACGAACACCGATTCGTCGACGCCTTCCGCATGGAAATCGCCCATCGCGCCGCGCTCGCGCCGGGCCGCGAGGTGCGCTCGATATTTTTCGGCGGCGGCACGCCGTCGCTGATGTCCCCCTCGACCGTCGAAGCCATACTGCGGTCGATCGCCGACCATTGGCCCGTCGCGCCCGACGTCGAGGTCACGCTCGAGGCCAATCCCACGAGCGTCGAGGCCTCGCGCTTTCGCAGCTTCAAGGCCGCCGGCGTCAATCGCGTCTCGCTCGGCATTCAGGCGCTCAACGACATCGATCTGCGGTCGCTGGGGCGCCAGCACTCGGTCGCCGAGGCGCTGGCCGCGCTCGATATCGCCAATTCGGTGTTTTCGCGCACCTCATTCGATCTCATCTACGCCCGCCCCGGCCAGACGCCGGCGCAATGGCGCAAGGAGCTCGATCTCGCGCTGGCGCGGGCGCCGGAACATGTCTCGCTCTATCAGCTCACGATCGAGCCGGACACGATGTTCGAGCGCATGTTCAACGCCGGCAAGCTTCCCATGCCGGACATGGACACGCAGCGCGCCCTCTGGGACGTGACGCAGGAGGCGACGGCGCGGGCCGGTCTGCCGGCCTATGAGGTGTCCAATCACGCCCGGCCCGGCGCCGAGTGCCGCCACAATCTCGTCTATTGGCGCTATGGCGAATATGCCGGCGTCGGTCCCGGCGCGCATGGCCGGCTGATCACGCCGCGCGGGCGCCGCGCCCAGGCGACCGAAAAACACCCCGAGATGTGGCTCACCTGCGTCGAGACGGAAGGCCATGGCCTCATCGAGGACGAGGCGCTGTCGCCGGAGCAGGAGGGCGACGAGTTTCTGCTGATGGGCCTGCGCCTGCGCGAGGGGATAGATCCGCAGCGCTATTTCCTGCTGACGGGCAAGAGGCTGGCGCAGTCGAGGATCTCCGAGCTGATCGGCGACGGGCTCGTCGAATATACGCGCGACAACCGCCTGCGCGTCAGCTCGGAAGGTTTTCCGGTGCTCGACGCCGTCGTCGCCGATCTCGCAGCCTGACACTGCCGCCGAAGCAAGCCGAAAGCAAAGGCGCCGCTTGCGGAGCCTTGAAATTCCGCCCGACCTATTGCCGGGCCGGTGGGTCGCGCCTATATCCGAACGTGTGACGCGGGGTGGAGCAGCCCGGTAGCTCGTCAGGCTCATAACCTGAAGGTCACAGGTTCAAATCCTGTCCCCGCAACCAATTTTTCCAAAGCAAAACGACGTGACGATTGTGACGCCGCCGGCAGCGGAGCGGCTTGCCGCAGCTTGCCGCACAGGCGCAGGTTAGAACTTAGCCGAAATGATTACCGCCGCCGGGATCGGCTGGGCGAGAGCGGGCAAAGGCGCGCCATGGCCCCGCAACACGCTGAAATCTGGAGCGGTTCCGAGCGCGTTGGGCGAACAAGTCGCGACGCCTCGGCGGGAACAAACAAAAAACACGCCTCAGCGTGGGCGTAACGGCCCGGCAGCGTGGCGTTAACCCATTTGACCCGGAGAATCTGGGCCGTAGACGCTTTCCAGCGCACTGAATTTCGTCCTGAAATGCGCAAAGCCTCGGGTAAGTACGTACTTATAAAAGTCTAACATTAGCCCTACCGTAAATGTGACACTGTCGAGTGTGCGCTCGCGTCGTTAGTAATCCTTAATTAGTTTGCAAGCGATTGCGACCGAGTGTGGTTTAAGAGGATTGTCATGCGCAAGAGCGCCGTCTCGAAACAAAATTTCGCCACGATCCTGATTGAGCCTAATAGTTTGCTCCGCGAAGGTCTGTCCATGATCCTGGACGCGGCTAATTTCAACATTGCCGTTTCCGCCCCTGTCGTTGATCCGAAATATTTGAAAACCCTGCGCTGCGGCCCCTCCCGACTTCTTGTGCTCGGGGCGAGCGGGATGCTGAAAGATACGCTGCGACAGATCGAGCTTTTCAAGGAGTGGAGCGAGACGGGCCATGTCGCCGTGCTCGTCAGCGACAGCGATCTTTCCGCCGATGAAATTTCCGCGATCTTCCAGCACGGCGCCAACGCCTGTCTGAGCAAGGTCACGACCGGCGAGGTGCTGATCAAATCGCTGGAGCTGATCATGCTCGGCGAGACGATTTTGTCGCAACAGCCGTTGAACGCCCTGCTGAACGCCGAACGGGCGGCCGCCGAGCCGGCCGACCTCGAGCTTGGCGCGCATAAGCTCGCCCATGCCGCCGAGAGCTTCGACGACGGCGCGCGCAGCAACGCCCCGCCGCTTTCGGCGCAGGAGAAACGGATTTTGCGCTGCCTCGTGGAGGGCGACTCCAACAAGATGATCGCCCGAAAGGTCGATATCGCCGAAGCGACGGTCAAGGTGCACATCAAGGCGATCCTGCGCAAGATTCGTCTGCAGAACCGCACGCAGGCGGCCGTCTGGGCGCTCAGCCACGAAGCCGATCTGGGCGAGCCGGGCGGCCGCGATCCGGCCGCGCAAACGCAGCCGGGGATCGACTTCGACAATACGGGTTTTCAGGTCGCGGCCGGAGCCTGACGCGCGCCGGAACGCCAGGTGGAGCGGCGGGCTTGGCTACGCCGGACGCGCGGCTTTGCGCCTTTTGACTGCGGCGCGACAGGGCCGCCTCCTCGAATAGCGCGGGACGCATTATATTCGCGTGAACTACGCCCGATTCCACCCGTTGAGGCTCCATGCGCAATCCCCCGCCCCAGGCTGTCCGCCTTTCCGAATATCGCCCGCCGGACTTCCTCATCGACTCGGTCGATCTCGATATTTCGCTGCACCGGACGCAAACCCGCGTGCGGGCGCGGCTCGCCATCCGCCGCAATCCCGAGGGCCGGCCCGACGCGCCGCTGACCCTCGACGGCGACGGGCTGAATTTGCGCGACCTGCGCCTCGATGGCGCGCCGCTCGACGCCGCGCGCTATGAAGCGACGCCGGACCATCTGACGCTGCATGCGGCGCCGGACGCGCCCTTTACGCTCGACATCGAGACCGAGGTCGATCCGACCGCCAATACGCAGCTCTCCGGCCTCTATCGGTCGGGCTCGGCCTATTGCACGCAATGCGAGGCGGAAGGTTTTCGCCGCATCACCTATTT
>JAWOLK010000154.1:0-10713 GCA_033853615.1 Beijerinckiaceae bacterium
TCCGCAGCCCGAAGGAAGGCGAGCGTTATTTCGCCCTTCTCAAGGTCAATACGATCAATTTCGAGGACCCGGAGAAGGTGCGCCACAAAGTGCCCTTCGACAACCTCACCCCGCTCTATCCCGACGAGCGGCTCAAACTCGAAATCGACGATCCCACGAAGAAGGATCTCTCGGCCCGCGTCATCGATCTCGTCGCGCCCATCGGCAAGGGCCAGCGTGCGCTGGTCGTCGCGCCGCCGCGCACGGGCAAGACCGTGCTGCTGCAAAA
Source organism: Beijerinckiaceae bacterium (assembly GCA_033853615.1). Classification (GTDB taxonomy): domain Bacteria; phylum Pseudomonadota; class Alphaproteobacteria; order Rhizobiales; family Beijerinckiaceae; genus Methylosinus. The sequence goes on from JAWOLK010000154.1 coordinate 269, forward strand.
TATCGCGCAGTCGATCACCACCAATCACCCGGAATGCTATCTGATCGTGCTGCTGATCGACGAGCGTCCCGAGGAAGTCACCGACATGCAGCGCTCGGTGCGCGGCGAGGTCGTGTCCTCGACCTTCGACGAGCCGGCCGTGCGTCACGTGCAGGTCGCCGAAATGGTGATCGAGAAGGCGAAGCGCCTCGTGGAGCACCGCCGCGACGTGGTGATTCTGCTCGATTCAATCACGCGACTGGGCCGCGCCTACAATACGGTCGTGCCCTCTTCCGGCAAGGTGCTGACCGGCGGCGTCGACGCCAACGCCCTGCAGCGGCCGAAGCGCTTCTTCGGCGCGGCCCGCAATATCGAGGAGGGCGGCTCGCTGACCATCATCGCGACGGCGCTGATCGACACCGGCTCGCGTATGGACGAAGTGATCTTCGAAGAGTTCAAGGGCACCGGCAATTCGGAAATCATTCTCGACCGCAAAGTGTCGGACAAGCGCGTCTTCCCGGCGATCGACATCACCCGCTCCGGCACCCGCAAGGAAGAGCTGCTGGTCGCAACGGACATTCTCAAGAAGATGTATGTGCTGCGCCGCATCCTCAATCCGATGGGCACGGTCGACGCGATCGAATTCCTGCTCGGCAAGCTGCGCGAGACGCCTAAGGGCAATCAGGCTTTCTTCGATTCGATGAACACCTGAACCCGTTGCAAAGGACAAAGAAAAGGCGGCCGCTGGGGCCGCCTTTTTTATTTCAAACCTTGCGCCGCTTAGAGACTCGAACCGGTTCCCGCTTCGGCGGAAAACGCTCTAGTTCGGCTGGTTCTGATTGGCCATATCGGCCGCCTTCTGCTGATACAGCGCGAGGAAGTCGATCGGGTCGATGTAGAGGGGCGGGAAGCCGCCGTGGCGGGTGGCGTCGGCGACGATCTGGCGCACGAAGGGGAAGAGCAGGCGCGGGCACTCGATCATCACGATCGGGTGGACCTGTTCGGCCGGAATATTCATCAGACGGAAGACGCCGGCATATTCGAGATCGAGCTTGAACAGCACATCGGCGCCTTCGCCGGCCTGGGCGTCGAGCGTGATCGACACTTCGAAGTCGGTCTGCGACAATTGCTTGGCGTTGACGTTGACCTGCATGGATATATTCGGCGCGCTCTCCCGCGGGGCGAGCGAGCGCGGCGCATTCGGGTTCTCGAAGGAGAAATCCTTGACATATTGGCCGAGCGCGTTGAGCGCCGGCGCGCCCCCAGCATTCGCTCCATTGCCGTTTCCGCCCGTGTCCGTCATTTTGAAATCTCCTCATCTCCGCTCCGGCCGCAGCTTTTTACGGGAGCGGCGCGCGCCGGCTCGCCTAACACACAATGACTGGCCGGAACAAGGCGGGCGGCTTTGGACCGGCTCAGGCCGGGCGCTGCGAGTCGGGCGCAGGCTCCACCGGCGCAGGCGCGGCCGGCTTCTTGCGGCGCGGGCGGCGCTTGGGCGCGTCGATCTGCTTCCATTCGTTGGGCTGCAGATCGATGGTCGGGGGACCCTTGGAAGCCTCGCGGTTGCGGATGCGGTCGACGACGCCGGCGCGAATCGAGGGCGCCTTCAGCGCAAGGCCGACGAGGTCGGACGCGAATCCCGGCAGGATCAACAGCAGCGCGCCGAAGGCCTGCAAGGCGCCGTCGACCATATTGACGGCCGCCGCCCTCTGCTCCTTGGAGCGCGAGAAGCGGATTTTGACATAGTCGAACAGCCGCTTGACGTCCGCGAGGCCGAGCAGCGTCGTGCCGACGCCGAGCGCGATCGCGGCGACGAGGCCGAGAATCTGCACGACGAGGATGAAGGCGACGACTTCAATGACGAGCCATGTCGCGAGCACATAGGCGACGAGTTTCGATCTGCCCAACTGGTCTGCCTCTTTCGCCCCGGACAGCTATCCAAGGGGGTTGATTCGTGACACCTGGATCGCGACATGATACCCGAGAAACGGCTTTTTCGGGAATGAGGTCCGTGATGAATGAAAGCTTTGATCCGTCGCTGATCGTCTTCGCCGCGCTCGCCATCTTCGTGATTTGGAAGCTGCGTTCGGTGCTCGGCGTGCGGGTTGACCGCGACATGTCCGGCCCCGTGTACCGCGCGCCGATCCCCGGCGGCCCGGCCGCTTTCCCGGGAGCGCCGCCGGCCCCGCCCGCGCCCGCGCCGGCTGTCGATCCGGCCGAACGCTTCAAGGGCCTCGCCGAGCCTGGCAGCCGCGCTTTTGCGGGGCTCGAGGCGATCGCCGCCGCCGACACCGCCTTTACGGCCGAGAATTTTCTGGAGGGCGCGCGCCGCGCCTATGAGATGATCGTCTCCGCCTTCGCCAAGGGCGACCACGACACGCTGCGCAGATTGCTGTCGCCGCAGGTTTACGGCCAATTCGCCGCCGAGATCGAGGCGCGCGAGCGCCGCGGCGAGACCATGGAGACGGCGGTCGTCTCCATTGATTCGGTCAAGCTCGAGGACGCCCGCGCCGAACAGGGCCGCAACGAGATCACGCTGCGCTATTCGGCGAAACTCATGATGGCGGTGCGCGACAAAAGCGGCGAGATCGTCAGCGGCGGGCTGGATCATTCCGTCCCGGCGCATGAAGTGTGGACCTTCGCCCGCGATCCGCGCTCCGAGGACCCGAACTGGAAGCTGATCGCGACGCAAGCCGCCTGACAGACCATGCCGCCGGCCGATCTCGAATCAGTTTCGGCCGGCGCCCTTCCCGGCTTCCGCGAGGATGATCTTGCGGAGGCCTTTTTCGTTTTTCGCCGCTCGGCCGAGCGCATCGTCGCCGCCCTGCCGGAGCAGCGGCCGGCCCGCCCGCCGCCGGAAGGGCTCGTCGCTGCAAGCCGCGCGGCCCTCGCCGGCGCCGATCCCGTCACCTTCTTCGACACCTGGTTCGCCCCTTTTCGCTTGTCCGGGCCGGGCTTCGTCACCGCCTATTACCAGCCCGAGGTCGAGGCGCGCCGGGCGCCGGAGCCGGGTTTCGCGACGCCGGTGCTGGCGCGCCCGGCCGATCTCGTCACGCTCAACGAGACGCCGCTCACGGGGCCGAAGGGCGAAAGCCTGACCAGCGCCCGCCGCCGGCCCGACGGCTTGCTGGAGCCCTATCCGGATCGGCGGGCCATCGAGGAAAACCCGCCTTCGGCGCCGCTCGCCTATGTGGCCGACCCGGTCGAGCTGTTTCTGATCCAGGTGCAGGGCTCGGCGCGCTTGCATTTTCCCGATGGGTCCACCGCCGATCTCACTTATGACGGCCGCAACGGCTGGCCCTATACCTCGGTCGGGCGCTTGTTGATCGCGCGCGGCCATGTCGCGGCGGACGCCATGTCGCTGGAAAGGCTGAAGGCGGCGCTGCGCGCGCTCGGCCAAAAGCCCGGCGAAATGGGCCGTCAATTGATGCACGAAAACCAATCTTATGTATTCTTCCGAATCGACGACTGCGACGAACGGCGCCTCGGCCCCATCGGCGGGCAGGGCTGCGCGCTCACGCCGATGCGCTCCATCGCGGTCGATCGGTCGCTGTGGGCCTATGGCCTGCCATTTTTCATTTCCGCGCGCCTGCCCTGGCGCCATGAGGAAGAGACGGGATTCAACCGGCTGATGATTGCGCAGGACACCGGCTCGGCGATCCTCGGCGCGGCGCGCGCCGACCTCTATTTCGGGGTCGGGGACGCGGCGGGCCGGCGGGCCGGCCGCGTGCGCCATGCGGCGGAGTTCGCGGTTTTTCTTCCCAAGGGCGAGAGGGCGCCATGATGGAGCGCCACAAGCGCACCGTGCGCCGCCTGTCGCAAGCGGAGCATGAGTTGTGGAGCGCCGTGACCGCCGATGTGCGGCCCATGCGGCCGCGCCCGCCCGCCGCGCCGCCGCCGGCTCCCGCGCCGCCGCCCGCCGCCGTGAAGCCGCAGAATGGCGCGGCGGTCCTGCTGGCGCCGAAGATCGAGCCGCCGCCGCGGGCGCTGACGCCGCTCGCCGACATCGACCACCGCACGCGCGTAAAACTGCGGCGCGGGCGGCTGGAGGTGGACGCCAAGCTCGATCTGCACGGCATGCGCCAGGCGGAGGCCGAGCGGGCGCTCAACGGCTTCCTGCGTCGCGTCCAGGGCCAGGGCGCGAAGGTCGCCATCGTCGTGACCGGCAAGGGGCTGAGCAGCGAGACGGGCGGCGTGCTGCGCCGGCTCGTGCCGATGTGGCTGCAATCGCCGCATCTGCGCGACGTGGTCGTTGGTTTCGGCGAGGCCGCCCGCGCCCATGGCGGCGAGGGCGCGCTCTATGTCCGCATCCGCCGCCTCGAGCGCGGCTCGGCCAAGCGGGGGGTGTAGGCGACACGGCCCTGTTTCGCTCTCAACGGCGTGCGCGCGGTTTTCCATCGTCCGCATCCTCAGAAAGAAACAGACAAGGGCGCTATCAAATCGATACGGCGCTTTTTGAGCGAAGCCGGGATCAGGCTTCGAACAGGATGAGCTACAAAGGCTATCAGGCGCGCGTGGCCTTTGACGAAGAGGCCGAGATCTTCCACGGCGAAGTGCTAAATTTGCGCGACGTCATCACGTTTCAGGGACAGTCGGTCGCAGAGTTGAAGGAAGCTTTCGCCGACTCGGTGGAAGATTATCTCGCTTTCTGCAAGGAGCGCGGCGAGGAGCCGGAAAAACCCTTCTCCGGCCAGTTCCTCGTGCGGATTGAGCCAGACTTGCACAAAGCGCTCGCCGCCGCGGCGAGACAAGCCGGCGTCAGCCTCAATAAATTCGTCGCGATGGCTCTTGCGCGCGCCGCCGATTACAGGCCCGACGCGCGCTGACAGCCCCTCACAGCGAGCGCGTAAAGCGCATCGAGCCGCCCTTCATTCCTTTCAGAATCAGGTCGTCCCCTTGCGTGTCCCAATGCGGGCCGCTGAGCAGGATGCCCCAGTAATCCTTCTCGATCGCCTGGAGCGGACCCTCGCATTTCTGCTCGTTGATCGCCGGCATGGCGCGCGGGCCGAGCCGGTCCGGGCCGATCGCGAAAACGCCGGACCAGTTCTTGCAGCCGGAAAAGCCGTTGGCGCGGCCGGTCGAATCGATTCGCAGCCACATTTCGACCGGGGGCGTTTTGCCGTTGATCTCCTTCAGCACAAAATTCTGATTGTGCGGGAAGGGGGTGTAACGCGGCATCGCGCCGGCCTGGTCCTGCGATTGCTGCTCTTGCTGCTGCTGCGGGGCGGGCTTGCCGCCTTTCTTGGCGGCGGCCGGGCTGGAGAGGAGCAGGGCGCAGCCCAGCGAAGCCAGCGCCGCGATGGCGATTTTTTTCATTGCAGCATCCTTTCGCAAAGCGTCCGGCCTGAGCGCCTCGCAGCGGCGGCCATCGAGAGCGGCTTCTTGCCCCCGCCGCGCGGAAAAATTACGGCGGCGGAAGCGGAGCCGTTTCGCTCAGAGCATGCTCGGCAGAACGCGGTCGGGCGGCCGGTGGCCGTCCATAAAGGTTTTGATGTTGATGATCACCTTCTCGCCCATGTCGATCCGGCCCTCGATCGTCGCCGAGCCCATATGGGGCAGCAGCGTGACCTTGCCGGCCTTGGCGAGCTTCAACAATTTCGGCGAAACCGCGGGCTCGTGCTCGAACACGTCGAGCCCCGCGCCGGCCATCTCATTCTGCTCGAGCATGCGCACCAGCGCGTTCTCGTCGACGATCTCGCCGCGCGCGGTGTTCACCAGGATCGCGTGCGGCCGCAGATGCGCGAGGCGCCGCGCCGAGAGCAGGTGATAGGTCGCCGGCGTATGCGGGCAGTGGATCGACACGATGTCGACGCGCGCCAGCATCTGGTCGAGCGATTCCCAATAGGTCGCCTCCAATTGCTCCTCGATCTCGGCCGAGAGGCGGCGGCGGTTGTGGTAATGAATCGACAGGCCGAAGGCGTTGGCGCGGCGGGCGAGCGCCTGGCCGATGCGGCCCATGCCGACGATGCCGAGCCGCTTGCCGGTGATGCGGTGGCCGAGCATCCAGGTCGGCGCCCAGCCGCCCCATTGCGCCTCGGTGATGGTGTTGGCGCCCTCGACGATTCGGCGGGCGACCGCGAGAATCAGCGCCATCGTCATGTCGGCGGTGTCCTCGGTGAGGACGCCGGGCGTATTGGTGACGGTGATCGAGCGTCCGAGCGCCGAGGCGACGTCGATATGGTCGACGCCATTGCCGAAATTGGCGATGAGCTTCATCTGCTCGCCGGCCTGGGCGATCAATCCCGCGTCGATCCGGTCGGTGATGGTCGGCACCAGCACATCGGCGGTGCGCATCGCCTCGGCCAATTCATCGGAGGTCAGGGGTCGGTCGCTCACATTGAGACGCGTGTCGAACAACTCGCACATGCGGGTTTCGATCACCTCGGGAAGCCGGCGTGTCACCACGACGAGGGGCTTCTTCTTCGCCATGTTCCGGTTCGTCTCCCAAAGCCGCGCAATGGCCGTTTCCTAGCAGGAAACGTGAAAATCTGATACGTCCTTTTTCAGGCGCCGCGCAGCTCCCGCTCGCCGCCCGAGGGCGCAAGGCCGCCTTCACCTGCTCTTAACAGCGTTCTGCGAAAGCTTACGGACGAGCCGCCTTGCTTTCGCTTCGACTTCCTAGCAGATGACGGGGCAAAGACAAGACGAGCGCAGCCCGAGGGGCCAAGGGGAGCGACAAGCGACGTGATGACGGGTGTGACGCCGAGCCGGTTTCCTTTGTTCTCCTTCAGCCGGGCCGCACGCCTCGGGGCGCTGCTGCTGGTCTGCTTCAGCGCGCCCGCCGCTTTGGCCCAACAGGCGATCGGCCCGGTGAGCAAGCTGCCGGTGCCGCGATTCGTCAGCCTCAAGACCGACCGCGTCAATCTGCACGAGGGGCCGAGCAAGGACCACCGCACCGTCTGGGTTTACGAGCGCGCCGGCCTGCCGGTCGAGATCACCGCCGAATTCGAGACCTGGCGCAAGATTCGTGATTCGGAAGGGGCCGAGGGCTGGGTGCTGCACTCGCTGCTTTCGGGCCGGCGCACCGCGCTGGTCGCGCCCTGGAAGAAGGAGCCGCTGCTGCTCACGGAAGCCGACCGGAAGACGCCGGCGGCGAAGCTCGCGCCGGGCGTGATCGGCATGCTGAAGAAATGCGACGGAAGCTGGTGTCGGATCGCCGGCGTCGGCTTCGACGGCTATATCCAGCAGGAGAATCTCTGGGGCGTTTATCCGGGCGAGAAGATCGAATAGCGCGGCGGTCGTCGCCCTGCGCGCCGCAGGGCGCGCGGTCCGGCGCAGCCTCGTGGAACCTTGCTCAATCCTCGCGGCGCAGGCGCACGACCACGTCGACGCGGGCGATCTTCAGCCCCTCCGGCGGCGCCGGAATGTTCGACACCGAGACGCTTGCCGGAATGTCGTGCAGCTCCTCCGACTCCTCGAGCAGGAAATGGTGGTGCTCCGAGGTGTTGGTGTCGAAATAGACCCGCGCGCCGTCGACCGCGATCTCGCGCAACAGGCCGGCGTCGGTGAATTGGTGCAGCGTGTTGTAGACGGTCGCGAGCGACACCGGCATTTCGGCGGCCACCGCCTCCTCATAGAGGCGCTCGGCGGTGACGTGGCGGTCGCCCTTGCCGAAGAGCAGCATGCCGAGCGCGACGCGCTGGCGGGTCGGCCGCAGACCGGCGGCGAGCAGGCGCTTCTGCAAAGACGCGGAGCCGGACGAATTCTCCTTCGAAGGGAGCTGAAGCTTCATATTGCCCTGCGTCATTGCGTCAAATCTTCTTTGGTGGAGCCAGCGCTGCCCAAGCAACGTAAAATAGGCGATTATTCAAGGCGAGACAATCGGGCGATCCTACGGATGCGCCGGGGGCGCGGCGGGAGGCGAGAAGCGGGCGCGGCGGCGCCATAGAAAAGTCGTCTCGGCGCGGCTTTCGAAGCGCACCCGCCTATGTTACGGAACGCTTGTAAACTCCGAAAGGGCGCTCGGGCGGGCGGCGGCCCCGGAGACGACAGGCGAGACAAAAGGAAGTCAAAGACATGACCGAGCGGCGCTCCTCCTTTGGGTATGAGGATTTGCTGGCCTGCGGAAGAGAAGAGCTGTTCGGCCCCGGCAATGCGCAATTGCCGCTGCCGCCGATGCTGATGTTCGACCGCATCACAGAAATTTTCGAAACCGGCGGCGAATACGGCAAGGGCTACGCCCGCGCCGAACTCGACATCAAGCCGAGCCTCTGGTTCTTCGACTGCCACTTCAAGGGCAATCCGGTGATGCCCGGCTGCCTCGGCCTCGACGCGCTGTGGCAGATGGTCGGCTTCTATCTCGCCTGGCTCGGCAATCCCGGCCGCGGCATGGCGCTCGGCGTCGGCGAGGTGAAATTCTCCGGCCAGGTGCGCCCGACGGTGAAGACCGTCACCTATGGCATCGACTTCAAGCGCATCTTCAAGGGCAAGCTCGTGCTCGGCATCGCCGACGGCTGGGTGGCCGCGGACGGCGAGCGCATCTATGAGGCGAAGGATCTGCGCGTCGGCCTCGCCAAGGAGGCGCAGTCGGGCTGAAAAAGGCCGCTTGCGATAAATAAAAAGAAAGCCCGGCGCAGCAAAGCGTCAGGAGCCAAAGGGGGAGAGAGATGAGACGAGTCGTCGTCACCGGCATGGGGATCGTATCCTCTATCGGCAACACCACGCAGGAGGTCGTTGCGTCGCTGCGCGAGGCGAAGTCCGGCATCGTCCGCGCGGAGAAATACGCCGAGCTCGGCTTCCGCTCGCAGGTGCACGGCATGCCGACGCTGGACGCCGCGCAGGTCGTCGACCGCCGCGCGATGCGCTTCCACGCCGCCGGCACGGCCTGGAACCATGTCGCCATGGAGCAGGCGATCCAGGACGCCGGCCTGTCCGAGAGTGAAATCTCCAATGAGCGCACCGGCATCATCATGGGCTCGGGCGGCCCCTCGGCGCGGGTGATCGTCGAGGCGGCGGACACGACGCGCACGAAGGGTCCGAAGCGGGTCGGCCCCTTCGCGGTGCCGAAGGCGATGTCCTCGACCGCCTCCGCGACGCTCGCCGTCTGGTTCAAGATCAAGGGCGTGAATTACTCGATCTCCTCTGCCTGCGCGACGTCGAACCACTGCATCGGCAACGCCTTTGAGCAGATCGCCTGGGGCAAGCAAGATATGATCTTCGCCGGCGGCTGCGAGGAGCTGGAGTGGGAACTCTCCGTGCTCTTCGACGCGATGGGCGCCATGTCCTCGTCCTATAACGACCGGCCGGCGACCGCCTCGCGCGCCTATGACAAGAACCGCGACGGCTTCGTCATCGCCGGCGGCGCCGGCGTGCTGGTGCTCGAGGAATATGAGCACGCCAAGGCGCGCGGCGCGAAGATCTACGCCGAAGTGGCGGGCTATGGCGCGACCTCGGACGGCTATGACATGGTCGCTCCCTCCGGCGAGGGCGCGGTGCGCTGCATGCGGCAGGCGCTCGCCACCGTGAAGTGCCCGATCGACTACATCAACCCGCACGCCACCTCGACGCCCGTCGGCGACGTGAAGGAGATCGAGGCGCTGCGCGAGGTCTTCGGCGTCGGCGAAAAATGCCCGCCGATCTCGGCGACGAAATCGCTCACCGGCCATTCGCTCGGCGCGACCGGCGTGCAGGAGGCGATCTATTCGCTGCTGATGATGCAGAACGGCTTCATCTGCAAGAGCGCCAATATCGAGGAGCTGGACCCCGAATTCGCCGACATGCCGATTCTGCGCGAGCGACGGGACAATGCGCAGCTGCGCGCGGTGCTGTCGAACTCCTTCGGTTTCGGCGGCACCAATGCGACGCTGGTGTTCAAACATCCCGACGCGTAAAGGTCGGCGGAGAGTTTCTGCGCGCCGAAGGCGCGCGCGGTCCGCAGTGGAGCGCGCGCCTTCAGGCGCGCCTCTGTCAACGGCGCGCGTCGCGCGAGGTTAGGGAAGACCTATAAATGACGGTTTCGAACGGTTTGATGCAGGGTAAGCGCGGCCTCGTCATGGGCGTCGCCAACGACCACTCGATCGCTTACGGCATCGCCCGGAAACTCGCCGAACATGGCGCGACGCTCGCCTTCACCTATCAGGGCGACCAGCTCGCCAAGCGCGTCAGGCCGCTCGCGGCGGAAATGGGGTCGAGCCTCGTCCTCCCCTGCGACGTCGAGGATATTTCCACCGTCGACGAGGTTTTCGCGCGCCTGCGCAATGAATGGGGGGAGCTGGATTTTCTCGTCCACTCGATCGCCTATTCCGACAAGAACGAATTGAAGGGCCTCTACGCCGACACGTCGCGCGAGAATTTCATCCGCACCATGGTGATTTCCTGCTTCTCCTTCACGGAAGCCGCAAAGCGCGCCGCCGCGATGATGAAGAACGGCGGGTCGATGCTCACCGTGAGTTTCGGCGGCGGCTCGCATGTCATGCCGAATTATAATGTCATGGGCGTGGCGAAAGCGGCGCTCGATTCCTCGGTGC
>JAWOLK010000155.1:0-34565 GCA_033853615.1 Beijerinckiaceae bacterium
TCCGAGGCCTCGCGCACGAATTGGCGGTTGGCGACCGCCGCCGAGTTGATCGACACTTTGTCGGCTCCGGCGAGCAGCAGATTGCGTATATCGTCCAGCGTGCGCACGCCGCCGCCCACCGTCAACGGCATGAAACAGGCTTCCGCCGTGCGCTGCACCACGTCGAGCAGAATGCCGCGGTCTTCATGGCTCGCGGTGATGTCGAGAAAGCATAATTCGTCGGCCCCGGCCGCATCATAGGCCTTGGCGCATTCGACCGGATCGCCGGCGTCGCGCAGATCGACGAAGTTCACGCCTTTGACGACGCGGCCTTCTTTCACATCGAGGCAGGGAATGACGCGGGATTTCAGCATGTCACGCCCCGGTCCTGGCGGCGCGCGCCGCGCGAATGAGCGCCAGCGCCTCGGCCGGATCGAGGCGACCGTCATAAAGCGCGCGGCCGGTGATCGCGCCGGCGAGCTTGGCGCAATCGGGCCGCAACAAACGCTCGACATCGGCGAGCGAGGCGAGGCCGCCGGAGGCGATGACGGGAATGGTCAGCGCATTGGCGAGCGCCAAAGTCGCCTCTATGTTGAGGCCCTTCAAAATGCCATCGCGGGCGATGTCCGTGTAGATGATCGCCGCAACGCCCGCATCCTCGAAGCTGCGGCCGAGTTCGACCGCCGACATTTGCGTCGTGCGCGCCCAGCCCTCGACCGCCACCATGCCGTCCTTGGCGTCGATGCCCACCGCAATGCGCCCCGGATAGAGGCGCGCGGCCTCGCGCACCAGCGCCGGGTCCTTCACCGCCGCCGTGCCGATGATGACGCGCGCGACGCCCCTCTCCAGCCAGCGCGCAATGGTGCGCATGTCGCGAATGCCGCCGCCGAGCTGTACGGGAATCGTCAGCGCCGCGAGGATCGCCTCCACGGCTTCCGCATTGCGCGGCGCGCCGGCAAAAGCGCCGTCGAGGTCGACGACATGCAGATATTCGAAGCCCTGGCGCTCGAAGGCGCGGGCCTGTTCCGCCGGATCGTCGTTGAACACGGTGGCGCGGGCCATGTCGCCCTGGGCGAGGCGCACGCACTGGCCTTCTTTCAAATCGATCGCGGGAAACAGAATCACGGACGCCACCTCAAAAAATTGCCGATCAGGGCGAGACCGAGCCGCTGGCTCTTCTCGGGATGAAACTGCACGCCGACGAGATTGTCGCGCCCGACGGCAGCCGTGAGCGGCGCGCCGTAATCGGTCGCAGCCAGCGCATGCGCCGGGGACGCCGGCGCGAAGTGGTAAGAGTGCACGAAATAGGCGTGCAGACCGCGCGCCCCCGTCGGAATGTCGCAAAAAAGCGGATGCGGGCGGGACAGCTCCAGCGTGTTCCACCCCATATGCGGGATCTTCAGCGACGGATCGGCGGGCCTGATCGCGACGACCTCGCCGGCGATCCAATCGAGCCCGGGCGTCTCGCCATGCTCCAGGCCGCGCGTCGCCAGGAGCTGCATGCCGACGCAAATCCCCAGGAACGGCCGGCCGCGGTCGATCACCGCCTCGCGCAGGCTGTCGTAGAGGCCGGGAATGGCGAGGAGCCCGCGCCGGCAATCGCCGAAGGCGCCCACGCCCGGCAGCACGACGCGCTCCGCCCGGAGAACGGCTTCAGGATCATGGGTGACGCAAATATCGCCGCGTATTCCCGTCTCGCGGGCGGCGCGTTCGAACGCCTTCTGCGCCGAGTGCAGATTGCCGGAACCGTAATCAATGATCGCCGTAGTCAATCGCCCCGCTCCCCGGCTGACTGAGACCCGCTCTCCTTGCGGAAAAAGACTTCCTCCGCCTCGTCGAGCGTCTCGCCGACGACGACCGACTTCTCCTGATAGCCGGCGCGCGCAAGGCTCCAGGCGACGAGACGCGGGCCCTCAAAACCGAGCGCGAGGCTCATGGCGAAGCTGACCAAGGCCATGACCTCGTCGCCGACATGCGCCTTCACGCCGATGAGCGCGACGCCGGCCAGCGCCAGCGCCCATATAGCCGCCGGAATCCAGGCTCTTTGCCACGCGAGCCAGAAGGGGCCTAAGAAAAAGGCGCCCCAGGAAAATCCGTCGCGCAGGAAAATCACCTTCTCCGGCGCCGCTCCTAGCGCCGAGGCGGGCGGCGCATGGACTGTGAATGTCGCCATAACCGGCTTTCCTCTAGACCGTCAACGTGCCCTTGGTGGAAGGCACGGCCCCGAGCCGCCGCGGGTCGATCGCCACGGCCTTGCCGAAGGCGCGGGCGAAGCCCTTGAAGGCGCTCTCGGCGATATGGTGGCTGTTGACGCCGCGCAGGCAATCGATATGCAGCCCGACGCGGGCGTGAACGCAAAAGGCCTGAAAAAATTCGCGCATCAGCTCGGTGTCGAAATCGCCGATCCGCTGCGCCGGAAAATTTACCTCGTATACGAGAAAGGGCCGCCCCGAGATGTCGATCACGACGCGGGTCAGCGCCTCGTCGAGCGGGACATGCGCGTCCCCGTAGCGGCTTATGCCCGTGCGGTCGCCGAGCGCCCGGCAGACCGCCTGCCCGAGCGCAATGCCGACATCCTCGACCGTGTGATGCCCGTCGATGTGCAGATCGCCTCTCGCGGCGATTTCGAGATCCAGGGGCGCATGGCGCGCGATCTGGTCGAGCATGTGATCGAAAAAGCCGATGCCGGTCGAAATGTCGGCCCGCCCGGTTCCGTCGAGGTCGACGGCGACGCTGATGCTGGTTTCGCTGGTGTTGCGCTCGATCTTGGCGCTGCGCATGGAGGAGCCGGGCCTTCGCTGAAAGAGGAGCGCCCGCGCGCCCTCACAGGCGGCGAGCCCCCGAGCTTTTAGCAATTTCGCGGCCAAGGCGCCACCGGCGCAAGCGGCGCGGAGCGTCTCTTTGCTTAAAACCCAGCCAGCGCTCAGGCCTCGACCAGCGCCAGCAGCCCCTTCAGCAGCGTCAAAGGATCGGGCGGGCAGCCGCGGATGTGCAGATCGACCGGCACGACCTTGGAGACGGAGCCGACGCAGGCGTAGGACTCGGCAAAGAGCCCGCCGTCGCAAGCGCAATCGCCGACCGCCACCACCCATTTCGGATCGGGCGTGGCGTTGTAGGTGCGCTCCAGCGCCTCCCGCATGTTTTTCGTCACCGGCCCGGTGACGAGCAGAACATCGGCGTGACGCGGCGAGGCGACGAAGCGCAGACCGAATCGCTCAATATCGTAGAAAGCGTTGTTGAGCGCATGAATCTCCAGCTCGCAGCCGTTGCAGGAGCCGGCGTCCACCTCGCGGATCGAGAGGCTGCGCCCGAGCCTCCGACGCGCGGCTTTTTCCAGCGACGACCCGACCTCGGCGAGCGCCGCTTCGTCGGGGGCCGGCGCCCGCTCGGTCAAGGCGCGCCTGAACAGCCCCTGAAAGAGAAATCCACGCATGTTGCGCCCTTAGAGATCGTGCCCGGAATAAGAGCAGTTGAAGGATTTGTTGCAGAGCGGAAAATCGGCGACGATATTCCCCTCGATCGCGGCTTCGAGCAGCGGCCATTGCAGCCAGGAGGGGTCGCGCAGATGGCAGCGCTCGATCGCGCCCTCGGCGCCGATCCGGACCCAGGCGAGAATGTCGCCGCGGAACCCTTCGACCAGCGCAAGCCCCTCGCGGCGGCCGCCGGGCGTCGGCGTCTCTCGCCGCAGCTCGCCGGCGGGAAGACGCTCGAGAATTTGCTCGACAAGATCAAGAGACGAGCGCACCTCGTCGAAGCGCACCCAGACGCGCGCGTCGACGTCGCCCTCGGTCGAGCCGCCGAGCGTGAAAGAAAGCTCTCCATAGGGCGCGTAGCCCGGCGTGCGCCGGGCGTCGAATGCGCGCCCCGAGGCGCGGCCGACGAAGCCGCCCGCCGCATATTGCGCCACAAGCTCTGCCTGCACGCGCCCCGACGCCACGGTGCGATCCTGAAGCGCGGTCGTATCGCCGTAAAGCGCGATGAGGTTTGGAACGAGTTTCTTTGCGGCGATGAGAATGTCGCGCACCGCGTCCCGCCCGCCGCCCGCAAGATCGGCGGCGACGCCGCCCGGGACGATGCGATCCATCATCAGCCGATGGCCGAAACAGGCGTGCGACGCCCGCAAAATCCGCTCGCGAAACACGCCCGTATGCGCATGCATCAGCGCGAAGGCCGCATCGTTGCAAACCGCGCCGATGTCGCCGAAGTGATTGGCGAGACGCTCAAGCTCCGCCATCAGCGCGCGCAGATAGACCGCCCGCGGCGGCGGCTCTATGCCGAGCGCGGTCTCGCAGGCCTGCGCGAAAGCGAGCGCATAGGCGACCGTGCTGTCGCCCGAGACGCGCCCGGCGAGTTTCGCCGCGCGCTCGAGCGAGGCGCCAGTGAACAAGGCGTCGAAACCTTTATGCACATAGCCGAGCCGCTCTTCGAGCCGCGCCACCGTCTCGCCATTGGCGGTGAAGCGGAAATGCCCCGGCTCGATGATGCCGGCATGGACCGGGCCGACCGGGATTTGATGCAGCCCCTCGCCCTGGACCGGGAGAAATTCGTAAGGGTCGGATTCGCTTTGCAGCGGCTGCGGCGCGGCCGAGGCGGGGCGGCGCAGGCCCCACCGGCCATGGTCGAGCCAGCGGCGGGAATCCGGACAGCCATGCGGCTCCAGGCCATAAAGATCGGCGATCGCCCGCTCGAAGCGCAACGCCGGCGCGTGGAGATGCGCGACGGAGGGAAAGCGCCCCTCCTCACAGGCGTAGCTGACGACGCCGATCCGCCCGCTGGCGCGATCATAGAGCGCCATGTGAACATCGGCGCCGTCGCTCCAAAGGCTCAACAGATCGCCCTCGCCCTTGCCGAGCGCATGCGTCAGCCAGAGCCAGGTCGCCTTGTCGACGAGGTGACGCGGCCGGCCCCTCGCCTCCTCCACCGGCCGCCCGCGCGACATGGCCTCCAGCAAGGTCTTCATCGGCTGGTCTTTCGAGGTGATCCTCTCCAGTAGACTGTTCATCTAACGTCGTCCTTCAAGACGAGGCCGCCATTCGTCGTCGCGCCGACGAAGGCCCACCCGGTCACCCTTTGGTTTGTGCGGGACTCTTCCGGAAAACCGGGGGCGCCCACTTTTCCGCAATCCTGATCAGCCGAGAAGCCGCGCGACATTCTGGAACCAGGCGACGAGCCGCGGCGGCAGATAGAGCCCCGCAATCAGCACCAGCGACAAGTGAACGAACAAAGGCGCGACCGAAGCCTTGATTTTGCCGGCGCCCTGCGACGGCGCGCCGAAGGCGAGCCCGGTCACGCGCATCAACAAGGCGCCGAAGGCGACGAGCAGACCGAAGACCAATGGCAGGGCGAGCAAGGGTTCCCGCGCGAAAGTCGAGGTGACGACGAGGAACTCGCTCATGAAGACGCCGAGCGGCGGCAATCCCGCGATGGCGACGACGCCGGCGAGCAGACCCCAGCCGAGCAGCGGATGGCTTTCCGTGAGCCCGCGAATGTCGGAGATCTTCTGCGTGCCCTTCACCTGCGTGATATGTCCGACCGCGAAGAAGATCGCCGATTTCGTCAGGCTGTGCATCGCCATGTGCAGGAGTCCGGCGAAATTCGCGAGCGGGCCGCCCATGCCGAAGGCGAAGGTGATGATGCCCATGTGCTCGATCGAGGAATAGGCGAAGAGCCGCTTCACGTCCTTTCGCGTATAGAGCATGAAGCCCGCAAAGATCAGCGAAACCAAGCCGAGCGTGATCATTAGCGGTCCCGGCGCAATTGCGCCGAGATTGGCCGAGAGCAGCATTTTATAGCGCAGCACCGCATAGAGCGCGACATTGAGCAGCAGGCCGGAAAGCACGGCCGAGATCGGCGTCGGTCCTTCCGCATGGGCGTCCGGCAACCAGGCGTGCATCGGCGCGAGCCCGACCTTGGTTCCATAGCCGAGCATCAGAAACACGAAGGCGACATTGAGCAGACGCGGGCTGAAGGCCGAAGCGTGCTCGATCAGCGACGTCCAGACCATTGCGTCATGGCCCTCGCCCAGCAGCGGCTCCGCCGACATATAAACAAGGATGGTGCCGAAAAGCGCGAGCGCGATGCCGACGCTGCCGAGGATGAAATATTTCCACGCCGCCTCCAACGCTTCGCTGGTGCGATAAATGCCAACCATCAACACGGTTGTGAGCGTCGCAAGCTCGATCGCGACCCACAGCAGGCCGATATTGTTGGCGAGCAGGCCGAGATTCATCGCGAACATCAGCGATTGATACATCGCGTGATAGAAGCGGATGTAGCGCGGCGTGAGCTTTCCGGCGTCTATTTCGTGCTGAATGTAGCTTGCGCTGTAAATCGCCGTCGTGAAGCCGATGAAGGTCGAGAGGACGACGAAGACGATGTTGAGATCGTCGACGAAGAGATAGGAGCCGGGCTCAGGCCGCTCGAACAACAACCAGACGGCGCAGAAGAACACGACCCCCGCAACCGTCGCATTGATGCGCGAGGCGCGGCGGTAATCAACGACGAAGGCGAGCGCCGCCGCCGTTCCCGCCGGCAAAGCGAGCAGCGCGCCGACGACGACATCAGCGAAAGAGCTCATTTAAAATCTCCACGCACGCGGTCGAGTTCCTGAACATCAACGGTGTCGAAGCGCTCACGGATGCGAAACAGAAACACGCCGATGACGATGAAGGCGATGAGAACAGAGAAGGCGACGCTGATCTCGACGACGAGCGGCATGCCCTTCGCGCCCGTCGCCGCGAGAATGAGACCATTCTCGAGCGACATGAAGCCGATGATCTGGCTCACGGCGTTGCGCCGCGTGACCATCATCAGAAGCCCGAGCAGCACGACCGACAAAGCGAAGGCGAGATCCTCGCGCGCGAAAGGATCGGCGGAGGTCGTGGCCGGCAGCATGACAACGAGCGACAAAGCGGTGAGCCCGATGCCGATCAGCATGGTCACGCCGACGCCGCCGACGATCTCGACGTCCCGATGAATGCGCAGACGCAGGATGATCTGCCGCAGGCTCAGCGGAATGACGAGCGCCTTGAAGAACACGGCGATGGCAGCCGTAACGTAAAGATGCGGCGCATCCTGGAGATAGGCCTGCCAGCCGACAGCGGCCGACAAGACGACCGCATGCAGCATGAAGACGTTGATGAGCCCGTTCATCCGATCCTGATAGAGCTGCATGAAGCTCATCAGCACCAGACTGCCGGCAAAGAGATGCGCGACGTCGAAAGAAAGAGAATCCATCACATGCTCCGCGACACGAAGAGCAGAAGCGTGCCGAGCAGGCCGAGCATGAGCCCGGCGCCGAGAAACTCGGGCACACGGAAGACGCGCATCTTCGCCGTCGACGTCTCAAAGAGCGCGAGCAGCACGCCCATCACGCCGAGCTTGCCCAGATAGGCGATAGCGCCGACGGCCATTTGTTGCAGGCTCGCGTCTTTCGGCGCAAGACCCCAGGGCGCGAAGATGCAGGCGATCAGCGACACATAGAGCAGAAGCTTCATCGCGCTCGCAAGCTCGATCAAGGCGAGGTGGCGGCCGGAATATTCGAGGACCATCGCTTCATGGACCATGGTCAGCTCGAGATGGGTCGCCGGATTATCGACCGGGATGCGACCGTTCTCAGCGATGGCGACGACGAGCAGCGCGACGAGCGCCAGACCATTGGAGACGCGCAATTCAAGATTGGGCGCGACATGCGCGGCGATTTCGGAAAGCTGCGTCGAGCCCGCAATCAGCGCGACGATGAAGACGATCATGATCGTCGCCGGCTCGGCGAGTGACGCGAACATCATCTCGCGGCTCGAGCCGATGCCGCCGAAGCTCGTGCCGATGTCCATTCCCGCGAGCGCGAGGAAAAACCGCGCCGCGCCGAGCAGCGCGACGATGACGATGAGGTCTGCGCACCAACTAAACATCAAGCCGGTGGCGAAAGTCGGCGTCAACGCCGCCGCGACCCAGGTCGTCGCGAAGATGATGTAAGGCGCGTAAAGAAACAGCCACGACGCATTGTCGGCGACGACGGCGTCCTTGCGCAAAAGCCGCAAGATGTCGCGATAGGGCTGGAAGATCGACGCGCCGCGCCGGCGCAGCAGCCGCGCCTTGATCTTGCGAATGAAACCAATGAGCAGCGGAGCGAGCAGAATGACCAGCGCCATTTGCGCCGCTTGCGCGACGAGACCCAAAATTATCGCCATATCGCGATCCCCAACAGCAAGACGACGAGCGCGGCGAAGACCAACGTGAGATAGCCCTGGATCGTCATCAAATGCGCGCGGTCGAGCCGCCGCGAGATTGAATCCACCGCGCCGCCGATCCGCCCGTAGGCGCCCTCCATGATGCGGTCGTGGATCTCGACGCCGAAACGGCCCGGCCGCGTGTCGCCCGGCGCCGGCATGTCGAGATGCTCGCGCGCGAGAAACACCGTATTTGCAAAGACGCGGCGCACGGGCTGCGCAAAACTGCTCCCGCCATATTGCGTCGCCGGGCTTGGATCAGGAAAGCCGCAATCCCAGGCGGGGCCGCGTCGCAGCGCGCGCGAACCGAAATGATGGATGAGACGCATCGACACATAGGCCGACCACAAGATGAACAGAAAGACGAGGAAGCCATTGTAAGAGCTGCGGCTCTCGGCGATCGGCGCAATCGTCAGCCAGGACATGGCGCTCTGCGGCGGCATCTGGCCGCCGACAAGAAACCGCGCCGTCGGCGATATCATGTCGATGAAGAAACCAGGCGCCACGCCGACAAAGAGACACAGCAGCAGCAAGCCGCCCATGACGCCGAGCGACCAGGAGTCCGCTTCGCGCGCGGCGCCCACCACGGCCGACCGCGCGCGCCCGAGAAAAGTAACGCCATAAGCGCGCACGAAACATCCGGCCGCGAGCGCCGCCGTCAAAGCGAGAGCGACGCCGACGGCGGGGACTATGAGTTTCAGGCTCCAGGAGGACATCGACGGGCTGAGCAGAACGGCCTGGAACATCAGCCATTCGGACACGAAACCATTGAGCGGCGGCAGCGCCGAAATCGCCATTGCGCCGCCAAGGAACAGAAAGGCCGTGCGCGGCATCGTATGAATGAGCCCGCCGAGCCGCTCGATATTGCGCTCTCCCGTCGCCGCCTGAACGGCGCCTGCGCCGAAAAACAGCAGGCTCTTGAACAGCGAATGGTTGAACACATGCAGCAACGCGGCGGTGAAGGCGAGCGCGGCCGCAAGATCCGCGCCCTGCGATCTGAACGCGAGCGCAAGGCCGAGGGCCACGAAGATCATGCCGATGTTTTCAATCGTGCTGTAAGCAAGGAGCTTCTTGAGATCGGTTTCGATCGTGGCGAAGAGAATGCCGAGCACCGCCGTCATGGCGCCGAGCGTCAGGGGCGGCAGGCTCCACCAAAAGGCCGGCTGGCCCAAAAGATCGAAGACGATGCGGATGACGCCGTAAATCGCGACCTTGGTCATGACGCCGCTCATCAGCGCCGAGACGTGGCTCGGCGCAGCCGGATGCGCGAGCGGCAACCAGATATGCAGCGGCGCGAGGCCGGCTTTGGATCCGGCGCCGATCAGCGTCAGCGCAAGGACGAGGCCCGGTATCCAGGGCGCATGCGCCGCGCCGCGCATGGCGGAGAAAGCATAACCCCCGACGGAACCCGACAACAGGCCGAAGGCCAGCAGCAACGCCATCGTGCCGAAACTCGCCATCATTAGATAAATGTAAGCGGCGCGACGCGTCTCGGCCGAATGATGATGCGCAAGCACCAGCGCCCAAGAAGAGAGCGACATGAACTCCCAGGCGACGAGAAAACCGAAGGCGTCATCGGCCAGCAGCACGAGATTCATGCCGGCGAGAAAGGCCGGATAAAAAGGCAGGATGCGCGCCGGGTCTTTTTCATGCGCGCCATAGCCGATCGCATAAAGACCAGCGGCGACGCCGCCGAGATTGACGACCGCCTGAAAAAACGCGCTCAGGACATCGATACGAAAATGCATGCCGATCCAAGGCACGCCGAGCGGCAGCGTCGCCGTAAGCTCAGCCGCGCCCCGCGGCGCAACGGCCGTCAGGAAAAGCAGGCCGCATATCGCCGCGCTTGCAGCATAGGCGCGCCGGCTCGTTTCCGGCTTTCCCCTTTGCAGGACGGCGAAGACCGAAACGCCGATCAAAAGGACGATGAACAGCAGGGACAGCGTCAGCGGCATATTTTGCTAATTCCTTTTCGGGTCGAGCGGCCCCCGCCCTTCCCCGCGCTCTTCGGGGAAGGATCAATCATTCGTTCCTGCGCGTCGGCTTTAAGACACGAGGGATTGGGTCAAGGAGCGCTCAGCCGCGCGCTTGCGGGCGGCGAGCGGATGGTTGGAGCTCGAAACATGCCCGTCGAGGCCGCCAATCTCTGCATGGCCGCCGCGGCGTTCATAATCTTCGCAGTAGTGGTGGAGATATTCCATCACAGTATGGTCGATCGTCGCCGCGTCCGACAGGTCGAAGACGACCGTCTGTCCCTCCGGGATCGTCGCAAGGTCGTTCTTTAGTGAGATGAAATTAGCGAAGAAGGCGGCGCCGCCGACACGCACTTCATAAACGCCCGGCTCGCTCTGACGAATATCGAGCTTGAGCTTGAACACCTCGCCCCATTGCACGCTGCGCCAAAGGTGGACCAGGAATTCCGCCAGAATGCCGATGCCGACGCCGATCAGCAGGTCCGTCGCCAAGACGCCGACGATGGTGATGACGAAAACTCCGAGCTGTTCGTAGCCAATCTCCAGCGTCTTGCGGAATTCATGCGGCGAGGCGAGCCGATAGCCGGTGAAAACCAGCAGCGCGGCGAGCGAGGCGAGCGGAATTTCGTGAATGAGCTTGGGGAAGAGCGCGACGAAAATAAGCAGGAACACGCCATGGAAGAAATTCGCCCAGCCGGTCTTCGCGCCATTGTTCACATTGGCGGAACTGCGGACGATTTCCGCGATCATCGGCAGACCGCCGATCATGCCGCAGATCGTGTTGCCGACGCCGACAGCCGCAAGATCGCGATTGAGGTCGGACTGTCTTTTGCAGGGATCGAGCTTGTCCACCGCCGCAGCGCTGAGCAGGCTTTCCAGACTGCCGACCAAACAGATCGTCACGACCTGCTGCCAGAATATCCGCGTCCCCGCCAGCGAAAAATCCGGGAACGCGAAGCCCGCGAGGAAATTCTGCGGGATCGACACGAGGAACTTCGGGCCGATGGTGAACTCGTGATGCGGCAGGAACGACGCGTCCGGCAGGAAGAGATAAATATGCTCGTCATCGAGATCGTAATAGCGCGCAAGCGCAAGACCAACCAGCACGACAACGAGCGGCGCCGGGATCATTTTGAGGCGCCGGCTTTTCAGCATCGACCACAAAACAAGTATAGCGAGCCCTATGCCGCCGATCGAAGCGACTTCCGGATTCATATCCATCAGGCTGCGTGGAATAGCGCCGATCGTCTGGAACAGCGTGTCAGCATCCGGCTTCACGCCCAGCATCACATGGATCTGTTTCGCCATGATGATAATGCCGATCGCCGCCAGCATCCCATGCACCGCCGAGGACGGAAAGAAGGCGCTGAGCTTTCCCGCCTTGAACACGCCCATGGCGATTTGAATAAGGCCTGCGATGGCGATTGCCGCGAGCGTATAGCGATAGCCCGCCATGGCGTCGCCTTTGCCCAGCTCATGCACGGAATCGAGGATCACGACGATCAAGCCGGCGGCCGGGCCGTTGATCGTGATGAAAGAGCCGCTGATCCGCGAGACGAGAATTCCGCCGACGATCGCGGTTATGATGCCCGCGGACGGAGGAAAGCCCGAGGCCATTGCGATTCCAAGACATAAGGGCAGAGCGATCAGAAAGACAAGGAACCCAGAGAGCGCGTCCGACCGCCAATTTTCGACCAAACCGGCGAAACCGGTTTTCGGCAATGCCGGAATGAAGGCTGTATTGGCCATGATCACTTTCTCGCCTTTGTTGCCCATTATTTAGGCAGACGCGCCGCCGGATGGTTAGGGAGTGGCGCCAAGCTCAGGCATGTAATATTCGCGTAATGATCTTCCGTCAAGCGCGACAAAGAAGCCAGTGGCTTGGCGGCGAAGATCCTTGGGAAGCGCGTCTCCGACGCGACCGCGGGAGACCGGTTCCGTCGCCTTTCTGATGCCAGCAAAATACGTGCCAACTCGGGGCCTTTTGAGCGCATGGCCGCCGCGCGGTCTCTCGAAGCCGCCAAATCCTGTGCGGGCGCGGTCGAAGGCAATGCAAGAACCAATAAATTATGAAAACAATTCGTGGTTAGTACCTAGGCCCTTGGTTTACTCAGGCTGAGTAGAACATTTTTTTTCATGTTCTGTTGTTGGTTTTATGCGCGTTCGACCAAAACATCCCGGCTTACAGCGGCTATGTCGGTGACGCCGCAAAACCCCATGGTGAGGGCGAGTTCCCTCTCGATAATCTCAAGACAGAGCCGAACGCCCTTTTCGCCGCAGGCGCCGAGCCCATACACATAGGCGCGGCCGATCAACACGCCCCGGGCGCCGAGCGCCAGCGCCCGAAGCACGTCCTGACCATTGCGCACCCCGCCATCGAAAAATATCTCCGCCTGCGCGCCAACCGCATTTGCGATTCCGGGCAGCGCCGATATCGAAGAGGGGGCGCCGTCGAGCTGGCGTCCGCCATGATTGGAGACGACGATCGCATCGGCGCCGATATCGATAGCGCGCCGTGCGTCTTCGGCGTCCATTACGCCTTTCAAAACCAGCTTGCCGTCCCAAAGCCGTCTGATCCACGCAATGTCCGCCCAGGTGACTCGAGGATCAAATTGGCTGTTCGTCCAATCGGCGAGCGACGCCATATCTTCAACGCCTTTCACATGGCCGACGATATTGCCGAATACGCGCCGGCGCGTCCTGAGCATGCCGGCGCACCAACGCGGCCTGATAGCGAAATCGAGAAGACTCGCCACGCCCAGCCGCGGCGGCGCCGAGAGCCCATTGCGTATGTCCTTGTGTCTCTGCCCGATGATCTGCAGATCGAGCGTGACGACCAGCGCGTTGCACTTCGCCGCGCGCGCGCGGCCGATCAGCTTTTCGACAAAGGCGCGATCGCGCATGATGTAGAGTTGAAACCAAAAGGGTCTTGCGACATGGGCCGCGACATCCTCGATCGAGCAAATGCTCATCGTCGACAGGCAGAAGGGAACGCCAAAGGCTTCCGCCGCGCGCGCCGCGAGAATCTCGCCGTCCGCATGCTGCATTCCGCACATGCCGATCGGCGCCAGAGCGACCGGCATGGAGACGCCCTGCCCGACCAGCCTGGAATGCAAGGACAGCTTTTCGATATTCACGCCGACGCGCTGGCGAAAACAAAGACGCGACAGATCCCGCTCATTGGCGCGATAGGTGCTCTCGGTCCATGAGCCTGCATCCGCGTAATCATAAAACATGCGCGGCACGCGCTTGCGCGCGAGCTGCCGAAGGTCCTCGATGCAGAGGATGTTCTTCATCGGCGCGTGGTTCATGCCGTCCTCGTCTCCCTGTCGCGCTCAAGGTAGCGCGTGACGGCGAGCGCGCCAAGAGAAGACGGCAAGCGCTTACATCCGGTCGAGCGCCAGATCGGCAAAGAAACACAAAGACTGCGGATTGGCGAGCGCCTCGACGTTCTGCACGGGCCGGCCGTGGATCACATCCTTCACCGCGATTTCGGAGAGTTTCCCCGACCTCGTATGCGGCAGCTCGGGCGCTGCGATAACTGCAGCCGGCACGTGACGCGGCGATAATTCAGCCCGCAGCTTTTTCTTGACGGCCGCCGTCAGAGCGGGAGACAGCGTGCAACCGGCGGCCATTTTCACGAAGAGAAGGATGCGCCCGCCTTCGTCGGTTTGCTGCTCGACGGCGAGCGCCTCTTCGATCTCGCGCATGCTCTCGACGACATTATAAATATCGGCCGTGCCGATGCGCACGCCTTGCGGATTTAGCGTCGCATCCGAGCGCCCGTGAATGATAAAGCCGCCGCTCTGCGTCTGCGTCGCATAATCGCCATGCCGCCAGACGCCCGGATATGAAGAAAAATAGGCGTCGCGATATTTGGCGCCCTCGGGATCGTTCAAGAAGCCGAGCGGCATCGAAGGAAAAGACCGCGTGCAGACCAGCTCGCCCTGCTCTCCCCAGATGCGGCGCCCCGCTTTGTCCCAAACTTCGACGCTCATGCCGAGCCCTGCGCCCTGGATTTCACCGCGCTGGACCGCTTGCCAGGGATTGCCGAGCACGAAACAAGAAATAATATCGGTCCCGCCGCTGATCGAGGCGAGATGCACGTCCGATTTTATCGCGCGATAGACATAATCGAAACTTTCCGGCGGCAAAGGCGAACCTGTCGCGGCGACGAGCCTCAGCGACGAAAGGTCATGCGTCTTCCGTGGCGTAAGGCCGAGTTTCTCGACAGCCTTCAAAAAGCCGGAGGAGACGCCGAACAGCGCCGCTCTTTCTTCTTCCGCGAGATCGAACAGCGCCTTTCCGTCACGCTCGAGAAAGAAGCCGTCGTAGAGCAGAACCGTCGCCTCGCTCGCGAGCGCCGAGACGAGCCAGTTCCACATCATCCATCCCGTCGTCGTCGCGTAAAACACGCGATCCGCCGCCCGCAGGTCGCAATGCAGCCGGTGCTCTTTGAGATGTTGCAGCAGCGTGCCGCCCGCGCCATGGAGGATACATTTCGGCGCGCCGGTCGTGCCCGAGGAGAACATCACGTAAAGCGGATGATCGAAAGGAAGCCGCGGGAAGGAGAGTTCGGCGCCGTCATGCGCCGCCAGAACATCCGGCCACAGCCGCGACGCCGCGAAGCCAGAGACGTCGGGCGTCCGCGAGACATAAGGAATCACGATGGTTTCGCGCAGGCCCGGCAAGGCGGCGGCGATTTCGCGCGCGTTTTGTAGACGATCGATCGTCTGATCTTTGTAATAATAGCCGTCGGAAACAAAGAGCGCCTTTGGCGCGATCTGCGAAAAACGGCTCAGCACGCCAGCGACGCCAAAATCCGCCGAACAAGAGGCGAAGACGGCGCCGATGCTCGCCGCTGCGAGCATGGCCGTGACGGTCTGCGGACAATTATGCGTATAGGCGGCGACGGTGTCGCCCGCGCCCAACCCAAGCGCGCGCAGATGCGCGGCGAGGCTCGCGACATCGCGCTTCAGCTCGTCAAAGCGCAACTGACGCCGCGCGCGCCCATCACGAAAGACCAACGCCGGCGCGTCAGGGCTGCGCTCGCGCAGAAGATTTTCCGCGTAATTCAGCCGGGCCTCTGGAAACCAGCGGCTGCCGGGCATTCTCTCGTCATCGCGCAGGACCCGCGCGCCCTTGTCGCCGATGACGCCGCAGAAATCCCAGACGCGCGACCAGAACTCCGCGCGATGCTCAATGCTCCAACGATGCAGCCCGGCATAGTCGAAGGAGGCGGCGAAGCCTTGCGTCGCGGCGTCGCTCCGTGCGAATGCGGTGAGCGACGCGTTTTCGCGGCGTGCGGCGCTGGGCGTCCAGATCGGCGTCATGATGCAAGATCTAACGCAGCCTGCGCCGGGCGCAAGTCATTGCTCGGCTAATCGCAGCGTCAGACATTTCGCCGCGCCGCCGGCTTTCAGAAACTCGGAAAGCGGCGTCACCACCGGCGCGAAACCGGCCTCGTGCAACTTGTTCTTCAGCGCGTCCGAAGCGTAGTTCATGAACACGCGCCGCCCAAGGTTCACGGCATTGCAGGCGAAATGCAATGCGTCCTCCTCTCCGACGACGATGCGCTTTTCGCGTGGAACCCGCTTTTCGATCTCTTGCCGGGACGCGGCGTCGAAGGCCTTTGGATAAAACATCAGCCACCCGCCCTCGAGCGGGCAGAAACATGTGTCGAGATGATAGAAACGCGGATCGACGAGTCGCAGCCCGACCGTCTCGCGCGCGTAAATATCCTCGAGCAGGCGCGGCGCCTCAATGCTCGTCCGCCAACCATGGCCGCACCAGATGAGCGGCGCGCCGCGGTCGAGCAGCGCGTCGCCCGCGCCCTCGAATGGCACGTGCTCAGGCCAGGGCGCAATGTGAAAACCATTAGCGGCGAACCAATCGCGAAACAGGGCGCCCTCCGGCTCGCGCTCCTTCGTCCGAAAGCGGCTGACGACCGCCGTCTTGCCGATCACCATGCCGGCGTTGGCGGTAAAGACCATGTCGGGCAGGCCCGGCTGCGGCGCGACAAGCGCAACCTCGGCGTCGCGCGTCAAATGCCGACGCAGATTCGCCCATTGTTCGAGCGCTGCGGCCGGCGTCGATTTTCCGAGCTGATTTTCCATCCAGGGATTTATCACATATTCCACGCCGAAGTGATGCGGCGCGCACATCAAAATGCGCTGATCCTTCACAAAGGCTTCAGCCTTCGCGGGCTCCGCGATGGCGCAGCATTCGCTATCGACGAGCATTCTTTCATACGTGTCCATTTTCGTTCCCGTTCAGGCGCAGCGGCGTGTTTCTTCCTCGCATGGCCGCAGCAACGCGAAGAGGTCTTTGGGATCATCCGGCTCGGCGATCAGCGCGATCTCTTCGCCGATCCCCGTCTCTTGCGAGAGATCGCGCAATAGCCGCATCACCGAGAAATCTTCGATTGCGAAGCCGACGCTGTCGAAGATCGTCACCGCGTCGTCCCCGGCGCGGCCCGGCGCGCGCCCGGTCACCACCTCCCACAGCTCCGTCACCGGATGATCCGCCGGCAACTGCTGGATCTCGCCCTCGATGCGCGTCTGCGGCGCATGTTCGACGAAGATCTGCGCGCGCAACAGAATGTCGCGCGCGAGTTCCGTCTTGCCGGGGCAATCGCCGCCGACGGCGTTGATATGCGCGCCGACGCCGATCATGTTGTCGGTAAGGATCGTCGCGCGTTTCTTGTCGGCGGTGATCGTCGTGACGATGTCGGCGCTCTGCACGGCCTCTTCGGCGCTGGCGCAGGGCGTTATCGCAAGCCCCGCCCCGCTCATGTTGCGCAGGAATTTCTCGCAAGCGCTCCGATCGACGTCGAAGACCCTGAGCTGCTTGACGCCCAGCGTCGCCTGAAAGGCGCAGGCCTGAAACTCCGATTGCGCGCCAAGGCCGATCAACGCCATCGTGCGGCTCTGCGGGTGGGCGAGGTGCCGCGCGGCCAGCGCCGATGTCGCGGCCGTGCGGAAAGCGGTGGCGAGCGTCATGTCGGCGAGCAGTTGCGGATAGCCGGTCGCCATGTCGGCCAGCAGCCCGAAGGCGGCGACGGTTTGCAGGCCGGCGCGCGTGTTCGCGGGATGGCCGTTGACATATTTGAAGGAATAGATCGCGCCGTCATGCGCCGGCATCAGCTCGATGACGCCTTCGGGCGCATGAGCGGCATGGCGCGGCGATCTGTCGAAACTGTCCCAGCGCAGAAAATCCTCGCGCAAATAGCCGTCGAGCCGCGTCCAAAAGGAACGCATGCCGACAAGATTGATAATTTTGCCGATGTCGCGCGCTGTGAGAAACCGGACCATCCCTCGCCCCGCTCTCGATTGTGTAAGCACAGATGTAGAGAGCGGGCACGCCAACGGAAATCGCAATATTCTGCGAATTCGGCTTGCAGATTGGACAAAACGTCATACATTCGAAGCAAAACGCTAATGAGGCTCCGGCTTGGACGATCTCGACCATCGCCTGATTTCCGCGCTGCGGGTCAATGGCCGCGCCTCGCTGTCCGAGCTTGCGAAAACCCTCGGCGTCTCGCGCGGCACGGTGCAGAACCGACTCGACCGCCTCATCGCCTCGGACGTCATCCTCGGCTTCACCGTGCGGGTGAAGAGCGGCGCCGCGCATGAGCGCATCCGCGCGATCATGATGATCGAGGTCGCCGGCAAGAACACGCGGCAGGTCGCGCGGGCGCTGCGCGGCCTGCCCGAGATCCAGGCGCTCTACAGCACGAACGGAGCCTTCGACCTTATCGCTGAAATCGAGGTCGACACTCTGGCGCAATTCGACCGGGTTCTGTCGCAGGTGCGCACGATCGACGGCGTCGCGCGCAGCGAAACCAGCCTGCTGCTCGCCCCGGCCTGATCTCGCGCGCGGCGCGGCGGGCGAAGGCAAGAAGAGCAGCCCCGGGCAGATTGAAAAGTTTCCAAACTATTGTCCGGCAGGCCGCGCCAAGTCTTTCGACGCTGGGGATTAATCGCGTTTTCGCCGCTCATTACAATGTTTCCATGGTGGCGGCGCGGCGATTGACGCTCGCCGGCCCAAAAAATAACGTCTCACCAGTTTCTCGCGCGGTTTTTCGCGCCACACGCCATGGGCCGCCGGCCCCTTATGGCGTCCCCTCATTCGCATGCAGATGGACCCGAGCATGAAATTCAGAGCTTTTCTCATCGCGGCTGTGGTCTCGCTGCCTGCCGTCGTCCCGGCTTTCGCGCAAGGCGCGGCCGCGCCCCGCGCCCTCGACGCCGCGATCAGCGCGGCGAAACCGCATGATCTTTCGCTTTGGACGATGTTCCTCAACGCCGACATCGTCGTGAAGATGGTGATGATCGGCTTGTTGCTCGCCTCGATCGGCGTTTGGACGGTTTTCATCGCCAAGACCATGGAGCTGAGACGCGCGCGGGCGCGGGCGCTGGAGGCGGTCGCGAGACTATCGCAGGCGCGCGGCCTCGCCGAGGCGCGGCTCGCGATCGGCCAAGGCGACGCGCTGAGCGTCGCGCTGCTGACTGAGGCGACGCGCGAGCTGAAGCTCTCGTCGGACGTGCTCGCCGGGCCGGGCGTCAAGGAGCGCGTCGGCGCCTGCCTCGCCGAAGTGGAGCGGGCCGAGGCCTTGTCGATCAAGCGCGGCACGGGGCTTCTGGCGTCCGTCGGCTCGACCGGCCCCTTCATCGGCCTCTTCGGC
This sequence comes from Beijerinckiaceae bacterium, assembly GCA_033853615.1. Classification (GTDB taxonomy): domain Bacteria; phylum Pseudomonadota; class Alphaproteobacteria; order Rhizobiales; family Beijerinckiaceae; genus Methylosinus. Next base: position 18,867 of record JAWOLK010000155.1, read on the forward strand.
ACGGTCTGGGGCATCATGAACAGCTTCATCGGCATATCGAAGGCGCAGACGACCAATCTCGCGGTCGTCGCGCCGGGCATCGCCGAGGCCTTGCTCGCGACCGCCGTCGGCCTCTTCGCGGCCATTCCGGCGGTGCTGATCTACAATCACCTCGCCCGTCAGACTCAGGCCTATCTCGAACTCGTCTCTAACGTCTCGGGCGAGCTGCTGCGCATCGTCTCGCGCGATCTCGACCGCGGCGCGACCGCGCCGGGCAAGATCCAGGCGGCGGAGTGAGCCATGGCCGCGCATCTCGGCAAGAGCGATCTCCAGGAGACGCATGAGATCAACGTCACGCCGTTCATCGACGTGATGCTGGTGCTCCTCATTATTTTCATGGTCGCGGCGCCGCTCGCCACCGTCGATCTGCCGGTGGATCTCCCGGCCTCCAACGCCGCGCCGCACGAGAAGCCGGACAAGCCCGTTTATGTGACGATCAAGTCCGATCTCGCTTTGGCGCTCGGCGAGGAGCCGGTCAAGCGCAGCGAGCTGATCGCCGCGCTCGACGCGCAAGGCGACAAGAACAAGCGCATTTATCTGCGCGCCGACAGTTCCGTTCCCTATGGCGAGATGATGGCCGTGCTGGAGCGCCTGCGCGCCGGCGGCTACCTCAAGGTGGCGCTCGTGGCGCTCGACGCCGGCGGCAGGGAGACCGGCAAGTGAGCGGCGCCGCGGCGCTTCAGACGCAGCCGACCAGCGGCGCTCTTTGGGGTCGCGCCACGGCGATCGCCGTCGCGCTGCATTTGTCGGCGCTCGCCGCGGCGGTGATCACGCTGCGTGGCGAGATCGACGAGGACATGTCGGGCGCGCCGGCGATCGAGATTTCGCTGGAGCCGGCAGCGCCGCGCGCCGAGGATGCGCTCGATCATCCGCCCGGCCCGGTCAGCAATGAAGCGGCCGCCGCCGCCCCCTCCGTCGCCGCCACGGACACGAAACAAACCGACGCCCCGCGCATCGCCGACGCCGAGGCGGAGGACGCCGAGTTGAACCGCAGCGAGAAAAAGCCGGTCGAGGAGGCGAAGACCGCGCAAGCGCCATCGGCGGCTTCGAGCGAATCGGCCGCCTCCGAGGCGACCGCGCCGCCAAAAACCGAGGCGCCGCTCGTCGCCGACAAGCCGCGCGCCCCCGCGCCCGGAGCCGACGCCGCCGCCAAGGCCGCGGTGCTGACCTGGCAGAAGGCGCTCATCGGCCATCTCAACCGGGCGAAGCGCTATCCGGCCGGCGCGCGCCGCACGGCGGAAGTGCTCGTCGCTTTCGCGCTCGACCGCCGTGGCCACATCGTCAGCTACAGCGTCAAGAAATCCTCCGGGCAAAAACTGTTCGACGACGCGGCGCTGGCGATGATGAAGCGCGCCGATCCGGCCCCGGCGCCGCCGGCGGCGATCGCCGACGAGGGCCTCTCCTTCGAAGTCCCGGTTCAATTCCGCGCCGATCGCAAATAACCCGCGCTGCGCGCTGGAACTTACGCCAGCCGACGGCGGATGCGAACGTTTTCCGAACGTTTCGTTAAAAAGCCCGCCGGAATCTCGCCCGGCGGTTTAGCCAAATCTTAAATTGGGCTGGATACAAACAGGTTCACAGAGTTCTCGTTCGAGTATGTGAGTAAACGATATGACAGAGACGTATCGTCCCCGCGTCAAATATGTCATAGGGCCAGACGGAAGCCCGCTGACCATCGCCGATCTTCCCCCGGCGACGACCAAACGCTGGGTCATTCGCCGAAAGGCAGAGGTGGTTGCGGCGGTCCGCGGCGGGCTCCTCTCTTTGGAAGAAGCCTGTAGCCGCTACACGCTGACGGTCGACGAGTTTTTGAGTTGGCAAATGTCGATCGACCAACACGGCCTGCCCGGCCTGCGCACGACGCGTCTCCAGCAATATCGCGCCTGAAATATACGCAGCGCCAAAGCGCTGAAGGGCCGGCCCGCAAGGATGACCGGCCTATTTTCGCGCGCCGAGGGAGGCTCTTTCACAGGGCCGGCGCGGGCGCGCCGCTCATCCCCAGTGCTTTTCCGCCTCGCGACGCAGCGTCTCGACGAGTTTCTTGCGCTCGAACAGCGCGACCACCACCAGCGCGATCAGCAGCGGCACGATCAGATAGAACAGCCGCCACACCAGCAGCGCCGCGAGGACTTTCGCCTTCGGCACGTCCGGCATGATGTGGATGAAGATGATCTCGAAAATGCCGAGCCCGCCCGGCGCATGCGAGACGAGCGCCACCACGAAGGAAAACAGGAAGGCGCCGAGCACGACGAGATAGCCGACGTCGCTCGTCTCCGGCAGCGCGAAATAGATGATCCCGGCGGCGCCGATCAGCTCGAGCGGCGCGGCGAACAGCTGCCGCAGCATGATGTCCGGCCGCGGATAGAGAATGCTGAAGCGCCCGATCGTCAGCGGCTTGAAATGCATCAGCGAGCCGACGATGTAGACCAAGACGAAAGCCAGACAGCCCAGACCGACGAGAAGCCCCGTCTGCGGATTGGTTAAAAACTCCGGCAGTAGACCCGAGAGCCGGGTCAGCAGCGAGGGATCATAGGTCAGCAACAGGCCGCCGAGCAGAACATTGCCGAAGCCGAAGGTATAGGAGCACAGCACGACGAGCGTCGCCACCTGCCCCGCCGTCAGCCCCTTGGTCGAATAGGCGCGGTAGCGGACCATGGCCCCCGAAAACACGCTCGCGCCGATATTGTGCGACAGCGCATAAGTGGTGAAGGAGCACAGCGAGATGAACATCCAGGAGATGTGCTTCACGCCGAGATAAAGGAGCGCGATCCGGTCGTACCAGGCGAGCGCCGCATAGGCCACCAGCGTCGACGCGGCGGCGGCGAGGTAATTGGCGGCCGGAATCGCCCTCAGCCCCTCCCAGACCTCGGCGCGGATCGCCTCGGTCTGGAACTCGCGGTAGAGGAAGTAGAGCGATACGACGACCGCGAGGAAGCCGACGAGCGGCCAGAAATAGTCCAGAACTTTCTTCATGGCCTGTCGCAGTTGGACGAGCGCGCTCGTCTGTTGCGCCACGGTCCGGCGGACTAAGGCGCCCGCCGCTTGGCTCTTGCTCTTTGACATAATTGCCGGAGCTTGTCATCGGCGGGCGGCCGCATCAGACTGGGGTCGAGCTTACGACCTGAAAAGGCGCTGTCGATGAAACCTCTGTTTGAACGAATCAAGGGAGTGATCCTCAACCCGCAAGCCGAATGGGCGAAGATCGAGGCCGAGGACAAGAGCGTGCTGGCGCTCTACCAGGATTATATCGCGCTCCTGGCCGCCATCCCCCCGTTCGCGAGCTTCATCGGCGCATGGCTCTTCGGCTTTTCGCATGGCCCGACCGGCCTCATGCACGAGACCTTCCTCGGCGGCCTCTCGCGCGCGGCGCTGCAATATCTGTTGAGCCTGCCGCTGCTCTATCTCGTCGGCTTCGTGATCTCCAACGCGGCGGAGTTCTTCGAGGGCAAGGCGGACGACAAGAAAGCGCTGACGCTCGCCGCTTATTCCTACACCCCCGTCTGTCTCGCCAGCGTTTTCGGCGCCGTGCCCGGCCTGCGCTGGCTCTCCGTCTTGAGCCTTTACGCGGTCTATGTCTTCCACCACGGGCTGACGCGCATGACGAAAGTGCCGAAGAACAACGCCGACGTCTTTACGCTGGCGGTTCTCTTTCTGACCCTGGCGGCTGGCGCGTTGCATGCCTGGCTCGTCTATCTGGTCATCCCCTGGCAGGCCGTCTCGATCTGAGACAAAGACGCGCCAAATCAGCGCAGAAGATTGTTCTCTATGAGATAGCGCATGCCGCGCGCCCAGGAGACGTCGGTATTGCCGCGAATATCGACGCTCTGGACGAAATAAGGCCGCCGGTCCTTGACCGACTCCATATAGAGATTCTCGTTGAGAATGAGGTTGCTGACCTTCTGCACCCTGCCCCAGGCGGTCAGATCCGCGCCGAGCTCCTTCGCCCAGTCGATCTGACAGCCGTTGCAGCCGGTGATTTTCGCGCTTTTGGCGATTTTTTCCTTCACGGCGTCGGTCAGCGGCACGATTTCAAACCGGTCGGACTTCGACAACATCACCGTGACCACGTCGCCGATCATGTCGAGCCGGCGCAGCTCTTCCGGCTTCGTCGGCTCGGCCGATGTATTCAGTAACTCGAAGCCGAAGAAGGCGACCTTCAGTTTTTCGGCGGCGGCCGGCGCCCCTGCGCCGAGCAACAGCGCGCCGGCGAGGGCGAGAGAGAGATAACGCAACTTCATGGGATTGTGTCCGCTCAGCGGGCCCATCGCGCGGCGCGAGAAAGCCGATCCAGAGACGTGGGCGGCCGCTGGATCGCGTCACTGCGCTTGCGATGACCCCGCGTAAATCAGGGAATTTCGCGCACCGCGCCCTTGGCCGCGCTGGTCGTCAGCATGGCGTAGGCCTTCAGCGCCGTCGAAACCTTGCGCTTGCGGTCATGGGCGGGCTTGAAGCCGAGTTCGGCCTGACGCGCATGACGGCGCGCCAGCTCCTCGTCCGGCACGGCCAGGATGATCAGGCGCTCTGGGATGTCGATCTCGATCGGGTCGCCGTCCTGCACCAGCGCAATGGTTCCGCCCTCGGCCGCCTCCGGCGAGACATGGCCGATCGAGAGGCCCGACGTGCCGCCGGAGAAGCGCCCGTCGGTGATCAGCGCGCAGACCTTGCCGAGGCCCTTCGACTTCAGATAGCTCGTCGGATAGAGCATTTCCTGCATGCCGGGGCCGCCGCGCGGGCCCTCGTAGCGAATCACCACGACATCGCCGGGCTTCACCTCGCCGGTGAGAATGCCGGAGACGGCGGCGTCCTGGCTCTCATAAACCTTGGCCTTGCCGGAGAATTTCAGAATGCTCTCGTCGACGCCGGCGGTCTTCACAATGCAGCCGTCCTTGGCCAGATTGCCGGTGAGCACCGCAAGCCCGCCATCCTTGGAGAAGGCGTGGTCCGCGTCGCGAATCGCGCCTTTTGCGCGGTCGGCGTCGAGCGCCTCATAGCGGCGGTCCTGGCTGAAGGCGACTTGCGTCGGCACGCCGCCCGGCGCGGCGCGGAAGAAGGTCTTGGCCGTCTCGCTGGTCGTCGCGGCGATGTCCCAGCGCGACAGGGCGTCGGCGAGCGTCGGGCTGTGGACCGTCGGAACCTCGGTATGCAACAGGCCGGCGCGCCCCAGCTCGCCGAGAATCGCCGGAATGCCGCCGGCGCGGTGCACATCCTCCATATGCACGTCCGGCACGGAGGGCGCGACCTTGCACAGCACCGGCACGCGGCGCGACAGGCGGTCGATATCGGCCATGGTGAAATTCACCTCAGCCTCATGGGCGGCGGCGAGCAGATGCAGCACGGTGTTGGTCGAGCCGCCCATGGCGATGTCGAGCGTCATCGCATTTTCGAAGGATTGGAAGCTCGCGATCGAGCGCGGCAGCACGCTCTCGTCATTCTGCTCATAATAACGGCGGGCGAGATCGACGATCAGATGGCCCGCCTCGATGAACAGGCGCTTGCGGTCGGCGTGGGTGGCGAGCGTGGTGCCGTTTCCGGGCAGCGACAGGCCGAGCGCCTCGGTCAGGCAGTTCATCGAATTGGCGGTGAACATGCCGGAACAAGAGCCGCAGGTCGGACAGGCGGAACGCTCGATCGTGGCGACATCCGCGTCCGGCACTTTGTCGTCGCCGGCGGCGACCATGGCGTCGACGAGGTCGAGCGCATGTTCCTTGCCGTGCAGGACGACCTTTCCCGCCTCCATCGGCCCGCCGGAGACGAAGACGGCCGGAATGTTCAGCCGCAGCGCAGCCATCAGCATGCCGGGCGTGATCTTGTCGCAATTGGAGATGCAGACGAGCGCGTCGGCGCAATGGGCGTTGACCATATACTCCACGCTGTCGGCGATGATCTCGCGCGAGGGCAGCGAATAAAGCATGCCGTCATGACCCATGGCGATCCCGTCGTCGACGGCGATGGTGTCGAACTCCTTGGCGACGCCCCCGGCCTTCTCCACCTCGCGGGCGACGAGCTGGCCGAGGTCCTTCAAATGCACATGGCCCGGCACGAATTGCGTGAAGGAATTGGCGATGGCGATGATCGGCTTGCCGAAATCCTCATCCTTCATGCCGGTGGCGCGCCACAGGCCGCGCGCGCCCGCCATGTTGCGGCCATGGGTGGTGGTGCGTGAGCGATAGGGAGGCATGACGACATCTTTCTGCTTGCGGACCGCCGGCCTTATGCGCAGCCCTCGCGCGGACCCCTCATAAACATCAAAGACGACTATCCCAGCCTGCGCCGCCTCGCAACTGGGAGCTGAGCCATTCGATCGCTCTGGCCGGAAAGGGCCTGGAGCTATAGGATGTCGTTATGAACGCGCCGCCGAATGAGCGCATGAGCGTCGAGGAGTTTCTCGCCTGGAGCGAAGCCCAGGAGGAGCGCTACGAGCTGGTCGACGGCGTGGTCTTCGCCCAGGCCGCCGAGCGTGCGGCCCATGCGGAGATGAAGCTCGCGGTCGCTGTCGCGCTGATGAACGCCGTGCGCCGCCGCGGACTCCCCTGCCATGTTCTGCCGGACGGCATGGCGATGCGCGTCGGCGCCTGCACCGTCTTCGAACCGGACGCGATGCTCTATTGCGGGCCTAAGCTGCCCCCGGACACGCTGCTCGTCGAAAACCCGCTCGTCGTGGTGGAGGTCATTTCGCCGACGACCGGCCGCAATGATCACACCCGCAAGCTCGCCGGCTATTTCAACTTGCCGAGCGTGCGGCACTATCTCATCGTCGATCCCGACGACCGGCTCGTCGTGCATCATGAGCGCCGCGAGGATGGCCTGGTGGTGAGCCACATCCTCACACAAGGCGCGACGCAGCTTGATCCGCCCCGCCTGGAGCTACCGCTCTCGGAACTCTACGCCGCTTAACGAGCCGCCGAAAGATAGCGCCTGCGGCGGGTCGCGTGTCCGCAGCGAGCCCCGACTTGCGTGCGCCGCGCGCAGAATGCCTTCGGACGGCCCGCCCGATCAAACAAACCGCTGTAAACAAACGGAAGTCAAGAAATCCTCTTGCAAGTTCAAAATATTCGCTCTGTACCCCAAGTCATACCACCAATTCAAAACTCCCCAATCAGCAAGCGACGCCATTAGTCTATTTTTTCATGGAGATCTTTACACGCCGCGCTAACGCGGCAGTTAATGATTGCTTATTTTGGGAGGGACGTCATGAAGAGAGGATTTTACAATCTTGCCGCATCCAGTGTTTTGTTTTCTCTCTGCCTATTGCCGCTCGCGGCCTCTATCCCCGGAGCGAAAGCAGAAGACGTAAAGGCCTCTGTCGCCTTTTCCGGGCGCGATTCCTTCGATCCTTACACTCCGGTATTCACGCCCCCCGGAGTGAAATTGCGAGAGACCGCTGACTTGCGTTTTACCGACCTTCTGATTCTGGACGCAGTTCGCTACAACCCGCTCTACCTTAAGCCCGGAACGCAGATGAACATGGGCTTCTTCTCGGGGGCGGGAAATGTCGGCGGGGTGGTCAACGTCTTGGATTCGATCAATTATGCGGGCGATCCCAAATATACCGGGTGCGGCCTGCCCAAGCCGAACGGCGGCCCGACAAATTGCGCCATCTGGGTCAAAGGGCCCTCGACCGACCAGGAGTTTCCCCAGCATTTCCGGATGATCAAGGAGCATTGGGACGAGCGCGCGGCCGCAGCCCCGGGCGGCACGGTCCTCATCTATGGCAATGTCTACCCCAACATAAATCCGCCGACCAAAGAAATGGCGACGCGCATCTGGGGCCAGTTCTCGCAACGCTATACCGATATGGCGCGCGTGTTTTACGCGAGGACCGGGAAGAAGGTGAAGGTATGGGCCTTGATCTTCGGGACCAACAGCGCAAGCATTTTTGCTCGCTTCGAATTTCCGGAGCTGCAACGGCTCGAGCAAGAAGGCGCAGTCGAGGTGCATTGCGCCACTAAACGCTTCGCCGATTGGAGAGTTGCAGCCGATTGGACGGTCGGCACGCAAAGCCCCGGCTGCATGGTCACGAGGATGGTGGCGGACGCTCTCTTGCCGACGCCGTAACCGATCAGGAGGGCGAGATTATCGTCGCGTCCCCGCGGCCGGGTCTCCTGCGGAGCCCCGGCTTTCGCTCTCGGCTTACGCGGCTTGCCGCTTGTCGTCTGCAAGATCCGGGCGCAGCTCGGCAAGGCAAGCGACGATCGATTCCATCTTGGCGAAGCTCTGACGGCGCAGCATGGAGACCGGGAACTGGACGCCGAACTCCTCCTCCAGCGCCAGCATGATCCGAATCGCCGCGAAGGGCGTGAGGCCCGCGTCGTAAAGGTCGGCGTTCGCGGGAAGCGTATCGACGGGCGCGTGCAGGCGGCCGTGTTCTTGCAACAGCCGTCGAACAATCTCGATCATATCGTCTACTCCGTTCCGGCGCCGGTGACGCCGACGGCCCCTGCCTCCCAAGCTTGGCGAGAGGCTGGCGCGAGCCAAGAAGAATGAGAAGGAAGATAGGAGCCTCCGGCTGAACCGGGAGTGAACTTCGCGTGAACTTTCTGCAATTTTAGCCTTTTATGGTTGCGCTTCGGTTAAGGCCGCATGCTTGCGCTTCCCTGTCTTGCCTTTTTCACAGACGCTCCATATATCGGTGCGTATCGATTTTCGGCCTGACGACTTGGCCGCGCCCCTTTAGGGGCCGCTGACGACCTCTCCCTAACATCGATCGACCCGGCCCCGCGCATGCGGGCCTTCTCCCAAGTGTTCGGAGAGATTATGATGGCTACCGGAACCGTTAAGTGGTTCAACGCCCAGAAGGGCTACGGCTTCATTCAGCCTGACGAGGGCAACGCCGACGTCTTCGTCCACATCAGCGCCGTCGAGCGCGCCGGCATGCGTGATCTGCGCGAAGGCCAGAAGCTCAGCTATGAGCTGGCCCAGGACCGCCGCACCGGCAAATATTCGGCCGATCAGCTCAAGGCGATCTGATTACGCCGCTCTGAATTCGAGATGAGGGTCGCCGTTCCGGCGGCCCTTTCTTGTAAGGTCACGGCGCTTGGGTCTAAACTCCCCCGCATGTGGACAGCGACGACACGCCTGATTCTGCTCGCCGCCGGGATCGCCGCCGCCCTGCCCGGCGCGCGGCCGGCGGCGGCGCAAGAGGACGCTTCGCCCTCGATCGAACAAGAAGACGGCGGCCGCGTTCTGAACATCCCGGGCTTCGGCCGCATTCCCCTCGGGCCCGACGGAAATCTCCTGGCGCCGAAACAGCTCGCCCCGCATGCGCCGCGGGCGCAGCCCCCCAAGGCGGAAGCCCCTCCCCCGCAGACCCCCGAACAACGCCGCGCCCAGGCGCTCGACGATCTCTTTCGCCGGCTCGCCGCGGCCGAAGACGAATCGGAGGCGCAGGCGCTCGCGGCCGGCATTTTGCGCCGCTTCGCCCAATCCGGATCGGATACGGTCGATCTGCTGCTGAGCCGCGCCGCCGCCGCCGAAACCGCCGGCGCCCATCCGCTGGCGAAGGCGCTGCTCGATTATGTCGTAATCCTGAAGCCGGACTGGGCGGAAGCCTTCGTGCGGCGCGCCCGCGTGCTCAGCGCGCAGGGCGACGAGTCCGCGGCGCTGCGCGACCTCGAGACCGCGTCGAGGCTCGAGCCGCGTCGCTTCGACGCTTTCTCGGCGCTCGGCGGGCTTGCGGAAGCGGCCGGCGACAAGAAGCGCGCGCTCGACGCCTATCGCCGCTCGCTGGCTCTCGATCCGCAGCAGGAGGGGCTGCGCAAGAGCGAGGAGCGGCTGCGGCTGGAGGTCGAAGGGCGAGACATTTGAATGTGATGACGATTTCCGACAGATTGCCGAAAACCCGTCGCTTTTGGAGCAGCCGATGACCGCAGACACGAGCGCCGACCGCGCGCCGCTCGACGACGACGCCGTCGCGCTTTTGTTCACGCAAGGCCGCACGCACAATGGGTGGCGCGACAAGGAGGTTCCGGACGCTTTGCTGCGCCGCGCGGTTGAGCTCGCCAAAATGGGGCCGACGAGCGCCAACTGCCTGCCGATGCGGATCGTCTTCGTGCGCTCGCAAACGGCCAAGGCGCGGCTCGCTCCCGCCTTGTCGCCCGGCAATCTCGACAAGACCATGGCTGCGCCGGCGACCGCGATCGTCGCCTATGATCTCGATTTTCTCGACTATCTGCCCCGCCTCTATCCGGCCGCCGACGCCCGCTCCTGGTTCGCCGGCAATCCGGCGCTGATCGAGGAAACCGCTTTTCGCAATGGCGCGCTTCAGGGCGGGTATTTAATTTTGGCGTTGCGGGCGGTGGGGCTCGACGCCGGGCCGATGAGCGGCTTCGACAAGGCGAAGGTCGACGCCGAATTCTTCCCCGGCGGGCGGGTGAAATCCAACTTCCTGATCAACATCGGCTATGGCGACCCGGCCAAGCTCTACCCGCGCGGGCCGCGCCTCGCTTTCGAGGAAATCGCTTCGATCATTTGAAGGGACGCGCATGGCTTTGACGATCATTCCGGCGCGTTTTGCGCCGCATCTTCAGGGGCTGTTGCGGATCGTGCTCGGCCTGCTGCTCATTCCGCATGGAACGGCGAAACTGTTTCACGTCCCCCATGTGGCGATGTTCGACAATCTGAAACTGTTCTCGCTGCTCGGCGCGGCGGGCGTGATCGAGATCGTCGGCGGCGCGCTCTTGGTTCTCGGCTTCCTCACCCGGCCGGTCGCTTTCGTCCTCTCCGGCTTCATGGCCTTCGCCTATTTTCTCGCCCATGCCGGGCAAGGCGTGCTGCCGCTCGTCAACAAGGGCGAGCTGGCGGCGGTTTATTGTTTCGTCTTCCTGTTCTTGGCCGCTGCGGGACCGGGACGCTTCGCGGTGGACAAAGAGTAAGACGGTCGCCCGTCACAATTTCGTCGCAGCGCCCCGGTCCCGGCGGCCTCGGCTATTGACAAGATGGCCGTTACGCATGTTCCCTCTCGTCCCATGACCGAAACGGCCTTTCCTCCGAGGCGACGCCGCCATGCGCTGGCGCTGCCGAATCTCCTCACCTACGGGCGGCTTCTGGCCGTGCCGGTCGTCGCCGGTCTGCTCATTCCGCCGACCGAACATTGGATGCGTTGGGCGGCGCTCGCCATCTTCACCATCGCCGGCGTGACCGATTTCTTCGACGGCTATCTCGCCCGCATCTGGAAGCAGCAATCGCCGCTCGGCCAGATGCTCGACCCGATCGCCGACAAGCTGCTGGTGGCGACGACGCTGCTCGTCGTCGTCGGTAATCAGACGCTCGTCGGCTGGACGGTCTGGGCCGCGATCATCATCCTCTGCCGCGAGATTCTGGTTTCGGGGCTGCGCGAATATCTGGCCGAGCTGAAGGTGGCCGTGCCGGTGAGCGCCATCGCCAAATGGAAGACGACCGTGCAGCTCTTCGCGCTCGGCTTCTTCATCGCCGGCCCGGCCGGCGAGGCGGTGCTGCCCGGCACCGTCTTCATCGGCAGCGTGTTGCTGTGGATCGCGGCGGTGCTGACGATTTACACTGGCGCCGACTATATGCGCGCCGGCTGGTCGCATTTCGGGGACGACGACGCGCCATGAGGGACGCAGGATGAGGGTTCTCTATTTCGCCTGGGTGCGCGAAAGAATCGGCCTGGCCGAGGAAGACGTCTCGCCGCCGCGCGAGGTGACGACGGTCGGCGATCTCATTGCCTGGCTCGCCGCGCGCGGCGAGGGTTACGCCGAGGCTTTCGCCAGGCCGGCGACGATCCGCGCCGCTCTGGACAAGACCCATGCGCGGCTCGAATCTTCCATCGCCACGGCGCGCGAGATCGCCTTCTTCCCGCCTATGACGGGCGGCTGATGCGCGGTTTCACAGTGCGGGTGCAGGCGGCGCCTTTCGACACGGCCGCCGAAGAGGCGCTGCTGACCGACGGCCGTCGCGACATTGGCGCAGTGGTGACCTTCATCGGCCTTTGCCGCGACGAGGCGGGAACGCTGGCGGCGCTGGAACTCGAGCATTACCCGGACATGGCCGAGGCGGAGATCGCCCGCGTCGCAGAAGAGGCGCTGGCGCGCTGGCCCTTGCAGGGTCTGACGATCATTCACCGCCACGGCGTGATAAAACCCGGCGAAAAAATCGTGCTGGTCGCCGCCGCGGCGCGCCACCGCGGCGAGGCCTTCGCGGCGGCTGAATTTCTCATGGACTATCTCAAGACGCAGGCGCCCTTCTGGAAGAAGGAGCATCGCGCCGACGGCGCCGCCGGCGGCTGGGTCGAGGCGAAGGCCAAGGACGACGCGGCCGCGGCGCGCTGGCGCCGCTGAGCCAGCCCCCAACAGGCATGTTTTAAAGCGCTCGGAACACGCCCTAGCCGAGATTGGCCTTAACCGTCTCGATCAATTGCTTCAGCGTGAACGGCTTCGGCAGGAAGCCGAAGTCGCCCTCGGGAAGGTTTTTGGCAAAGGCCTCTTCGGCATAGCCGGAGACGAAGATGACCTTGGCCGTGACGCCGCGTTTGCGCAGCTCCGCGAACATGGCCGGACCGTCCATCTCCGGCATGACCACATCCGACACGATGAGGTCGATCTTGCCCTCCTCGCGGTCGACGACCTCGAGCGCTTCGGCGCCGGAAGCGGCCTCGAGCACCGTATAGCCGCGCGACGTCAAAGCGCGCGCGCCGAAGGAGCGCACCGCATCCTCGTCCTCGACCAGCAGAATGACGCCCTGGCCGGTGTAGTCGGCGGCCGGCTTGGCGCTTTCCACCTTGGCCGCGACTTCGCCCTCCTCCGGCACATGGCGCGGCAGGAAGATGCGGAAAGTCGCGCCCTTGCCGACCTCGCTTTGGACGAAGACGAAGCCGCCCGATTGTTTGACGATGCCGAAGACCATCGACAGGCCGAGACCCGTGCCCTTGCCCACTTCTTTCGTCGTGAAGAAAGGCTCGAAGATTTTTTCCTGCACCTCCGTCGGGATGCCGGAGCCGTTGTCCTCGACCTCGACCAGCACATAATCGGCCGCCGGCAGCGCCGGCTCGTTGAAGGCGGCGCAATCGGCCGCGGCGACGTTGCGCGTGCGGATCTGCACGCGCCCGCCTGCTTCCGGCATGGCGTCGCGGGCGTTGACGACGAGATTGATGATGACCTGCTCGAACTGGTTGATGTCGGCCTTCACGAGCCACAAATCGCGGCCGTGGCGCACGTCCAGCTCGACTTTCTCGCCGACCAGGCGGCGCAGCAGGATTTGCAGCTCGGACAGCGCGTCGCCGAGTTGCAGCACTTGCGGGCGCAGCGTCTGGCGGCGGGAGAAGGCCAGCAATTGCCGCGTCAGCCCGGCGGCGCGATTGGCCGTCTGCTTGATCTGCATGATGTCCTGGAAGGACGGGTCGGTGGGCCGGTGATTGGCGAGCAGCAGATCGGAATAGCCGATGATCGGCGTCAGCATATTGTTCAGATCATGGGCGATGCCGCCCGCGAGCTGGCCGACCGCCTGCATCTTCTGCGATTGTTCGAACTCCTCCTGGAGCTTGCGCTGTTCGCTGGTGTCGAGCGCATAGATCATCGCGCCCTGCTTGCCGGCGTCGTCGGCCGGCGAGACGAAGAAGCGCACCGAGCGCGGCCCGGCCCCGTCCTCATAGGAGGCGTCGACCGGCTTGACGTCGCCCTTGCTGTCGAGCGCCTCCTCGATCGCCGCCTTCAGCGCGGCGCGATCGCGCTCCGAGAGCCCGGACAGCAAGGGCCAGGCGCTGGCCTCGCCCTTTGCCTGCGCCGCCGCGACGGCGCGCGGAAACATGCGGGCGAAAGCGGCGTTGGAGCGCACGACCCGGCCCTGCGCTTGAAGCGTCGCGATCGCCATCGGCGTGGAGTTGAAGAAGCGCGCGAAACGCACTTCCGCGGCGCGCAAATCCTCCTCCGGCTGCTCGCCGCCGGCGCGATTGAGCACGAGCGTGCGCGAGGGTCCCGGCGCTCCGTCCTGGCCGAAGGCGACGCGGTGCAGCAGGCGCACCGGCAGCGAGCGGCCGTTGTGGCAGCGGAAGTCGAGGTCGATCTCCTCGGTCCGCACATCGCCGGGCCCGCCCGTCACCGCAGCGAGCAGAGCCGCGCCATTGTTTGCGACGATGTCGGACAGCGACACGCCGCCCGAGCCGACCTGGGTGAGATCATAGCCGAGCCAAACAGCGAGCGTCTTGTTCATGTAGGAGACGGCGCCGTTCGGCGTCACCGAGAAGAAGCCCGCCGGCGCGTGATCGAGAAAGTCGATCGCGTGCTGCAGCTCCTGGAAAATATTCTCCTGACGCTGGCGGTCGGAGGTCATCTCCGCGACCGACCACAGCACGCCCTGCCCGCCGGGACGCGCCAGCGGCCGCACGCGGATGCGGTACCAGCCGACGGCGCCGCCGCCGGTGAGCGGCGGCGACAGCCGCAGATCTTCGACATGGCTCTGGCCGGCGCGCGCCGCCTGGGCGAGCCGATACACCGCCTCCGACACTTCTGGAGGGCCGGAGAACAGACGCTCGACGGTCAAGAGACCATCCAGATCCCTGGCGCCGCAGAGCTGCATATAGGCGTCATTGGCGTAGAGGACGCGCGCGCCCTCGGTGGCGAGCAGCCCCTCGCCCGCCGTGTCGGCGATCGCCTTGGTGACGTCGTTTCGTCCCGCGGCGCTGGAAAATTGCAGCAGGCCGACCGCGTATGCGAAAAGAAAGAAGACGCCGGCGACGGCGAAGACGGCGAGCGCGACGATGGTGAACCGCGGCGCCGCGCCGGCCGGGGCCAGGAAAAACACCGCCAGCACGCCGATGAGCAGCGCCGCCAGCGTCAGCAGCAAACGGGCGTTGCCGTGGCTCTCGTTCGGTTCGTAAGCTGGCGGGACCGTCTCGTCGGTCATCGTCGACGCCTCGCGTAATGGCTTCGGCGCAAATACGCCGCGACTGTGGAATCACTGCGAACAATGGCCGCAAGCGCGCTGCAAAGCAACGCCGTCGCCGCTTTCACGGCGTTCTGATGCGCCCGCGTTAACCATTGATTAACCTTTTCTGGCGTGTTTAACCAGAAAGCTGCTAGGTTGCTCCGATCTAAGCGCGTCAGAACGAGAGATTAGCGTTCATGCCTCCAAGCGTCCCTCAATCACAGATATTTTATATCCTCGGAGCGATCTTGGCGTTTCTCTTCGCCGCGCTTCTGATCCTCTACATTTTCAGGCTGCTGTTCGGACGCCGAATCCGCGCGCCGGGCGCGCGCAATCGCCCGCGCCGTCTCGACGTCGTCGACGTATTCGACCTCGACCGCGAGCGGCAGCTCGTCATCGTTCGGCGCGACAACACCGAGCATCTGTTGCTCCTCGGCGGCCCGAACGACCTTCTCGTCGAGGCCGCGATCCAGCGCGCCGAAACGGCCCTTCGTCCGTCGCCGGAGCCGCGCGAGCAGCAGCGCCCGCCAGCCGCGCCGGCCGCCGGCTGGCCGCCTGCGCCCAAACCCGCAGAGATTCTCGAGCCGGAAGAAAAAATCGCCGCCCGCGATATCGCCGCCCGCGAGGAGCCGGCGCGCGAAGCGCCCCCGATGACGCGCGAAGCGCCGCGGGAAGCGCCCGCCATGGCGCGCGAACCGTCGCCGCCGCCGGCCGCCGCGCCGAGCTTTGGCGATCTGATGAAGCTGCGTCGCACGCCCGCGCCCGCCCCGGCGCCGAAACCGG
>JAWOLK010000156.1:0-9605 GCA_033853615.1 Beijerinckiaceae bacterium
TTTACCGAAGCGAAAGCCGGCGCCGCGCGCGAAATCGCCCTCGCCTTCGGCGTGCCGCCGCTGCTGCTCGGCCTGCCGGGAGACGCAACCTTTCGAAACTACGAGGAAGCCAACCGCGCCTTCTGGCGCCAGACCGTTATTCCAATGGTCGCGCGCCTGCTGAAGAGTTTTCACGCCTGGTTGCAACCGGGCTTCGCGCCCTTCCGCTTCGCTATCTATTTGAACCATAGGCTGCTAAGCTCTTCGCCGTATCTGGTTTCATGATGCCGTCTTAAGCGGGCGCCTGCCACAGCGAAAAGACCATTCTGGAAACCGGGCGCGGCGCCGCGAGAGAGAACGGCCCTGCGTTTATTCTCCGGTTCCGAGGTCGTAATGTCGAGCAAAAGGCGAGCGTGCTGTAGCAGCAGAGTTCCAGGCTACCGTATCGATGGGGAGCTATTCGACAACTACGCCCCCTCATCGAGCAATGTTCGAAACATCTGGGCCAATATTGCAACAAAGGTCAACCGCGAGGAGGCGCCAAACATCATTCTCAACCTCATTGACACGCGGTTGAGCGCCGGCGACTTCGCTGAGCTTCTGTCTACAGACCCTATTCCTGGGCTTAATCGCCTCTGGGTCATCGATAAGAACGGACTGACCTACCTGGTTGGAGCCCTTTAATGTCGATCTTTTACATCGGAATGAGTTCGCTGCCATTGCAGCAGACGAGTAAGATCCTTGCTCGAACTCAGCTGCGCTCGGAGGTCTTGAAATGGTTTTGGATTTCGGAAGTTGGCCCCGCCGACCGATACGAAAGGGAAACAGCTGATCAGCACAACTTTAGTGTAGAGAGCGTGTTCCTGATCCGGTGGAACAAGGAGGAAGGGTCAGAGTTCATTCCTTTTATACCAATCATCCTCAATGAAGCCTTCGGCTCGGAAAGCTTGCTTGTTTTTGATCTTAATCGGGAACTCGTTGGATACGAGGGCCCGGTAGCCGGGGCGATGTGACACTCAAACCGCATGGCAAGAGATTTTCCGCCTATCTTGCAGTCACTATGCATCTTCTTCGAACTGGAGATCGACGCCGAGCTGCGTAGACGAGGTGCGGCAAAAACGCAGCCGGCCGACGTATTCGACCACGCCATCAGGAACACTGTTGCGGCGCATATGCGCAGCCAGCTGCTTGAGCTCCGCCATCTTCTTGGAGACATTCTGCGCAACCCGGAGGCGGCCAAAATATTGGAGTCTCTCTGGCGTCAAAGTCACATAAGTAAAGTCTTCTGGAAGACCCGCAAGGCGAAACAATCACCGTATGTCACCATCTTTAGCGAGCTCCAGGCTGCGATAGAGGCGAGATGTTCGGTCATCGAAGACCTCCGCCTGCTTTGCACGCTCTTCGCAATCGCTGTGGAACGTGATGCGCGGGGTTGCGGACAGATCGACGAAGCATCGATAGATACGCACATCGCGGAAGCAGTTTCGCTATTTGCGTAAGAGAGGCTGTCGGCTCTTCGACATTACCTTAATGAGTCGCCTCAAAGCGGTCTCGATCCCGATCTGCGCGCGCTGCTCGCCGAGACGCGGCCACACCTGAATTTTCACACCGCCGATGAAGAAGCGCGGTTCTTTCAAAAACTCCGCGCAGCCATCGAAAGCCAATTAAAACCGCCGTTGGACTGACCCATTCCGCGGTCCGACGCGAAAGGGCCGCCTCTCATGAACGAGATTCTCAACGCCGTGCTCAAGCGCGGCGATTTAGCGCATCTGGCGCTTTTTCTTTGGGCCTGCGCCGCGACGATGCAGGCTATCTCGCCCTGCGCGAGCTCAGCGATGCGACCAAAAGACTCGACGCCTTCGTGAGAGAGCTCAGCCGTTTCAACCGCCGTTATGGGAGCGATGCATGACAGTAACCAGACTGCGATTTCCCTGGAACAAACGCGCACGTGCGCGCCGCCCGGCGCCGCAGCGTGAAGGCGAGGCCGCCGTGTTCAAGACCTTCGTGCGTGTGCTCGGGGAGATGCGCGCCACACAGCGCGCCGCCGAACCAATGCATACCGAGAAGGCGAAGTCATGATGGGCGCAGATGCTGCGAGGTATGAAATCAAGCGCGCGGAAGCCGCCGTTTCTGCAACTGCCGCCGGCGTCTTTGAAGGCTACGCCAGCCTGTTCAACATCGCCGACGGCGGCGGCGATGTCGTCGCGCCGGGCGCCTTTGCCAGATCGCTCGCGCAACGCGGACCTCTCGGCGTCAAAATGCTGTGGCAGCACAAGACTGCCGAGCCGCTTGGCGTATGGACAACTCTTGTCGAAGATGCGCGCGGTCTGCGCGTCGTCGGGCGGCTTGATCTCTCGGTGGCGCGCGCCCGCGAAGCTCTCTCGTTGATGCGAGAAGGCGCGCTCGATGGTCTGTCCATCGGCTTTCGCGCCGTGCGCGCAGAAAAACAGAAAAACGGCCTGCGTCGTCTCATCGAAATCGACCTCTGGGAGATTTCGCTCGTCACCTTTCCGATGTTGAGCCAGGCGCGGATCAGCGCGGTGAAATCAAGACAGAAAACGCCGCAGGCCTTTGCGACGCTGTTGCGCCGCATGCAAGCGGAACGCGCCGCCGTGCGGATCGAAGCCGCGCTTTTGCGGCTTACGGTCGAACGCACGCGCGTCTGAGGCTTCTCTTTTCCGGCGCGTCGCGCACCATCGCGCGCGCCTTCACACCCCGAAAGGAACGATATGGCGACAGTCGAAATCAAATCTGCTGTGGGCGATGAGCTGCTGCGCGAACTCAATAGCGCATTCGCCGCTTTCAAGGAAGCGAATGAGGAACGCCTTGCGCAAGTTGAATCGCGCCTTGGCGTCGATGTGCTCTCGCAGGAAAAACTCGCCCGCATCGACCGCGCGCTCGATGAAACAAAGTCGCGGCTCGATCGTCTCGCGCTCGACCGCGCGCGGCCGCCTCGCGGCGGCGCGACACAGACGCATGAGGTGGTGGAACACAAGGCCGCGTTCAATACTTACGTGCGCGCTGGAGAAGCAACGGGTCTCAAGGCGCTCGAAGCCAAGGCGTTGTCACGCAGCTCGGGCCCGGACGGCGGCTATCTCGTGCCGGTTCCGGTCGAGCAGGAAATTTTGCGCAGGCTCGCCAAAATTTCACCGATCCGCAGCATTGCGAATGTGCGTCAGATTTCTTCTTATGCGCTGCGCCGCGCTTTCTCTACACAAGGTCCGGCAGCGGGATGGGTGGCGGAAGCCGATCCGCGGCCGATGTCCGCAAATCAGCAGATCAGCGACATGACGTTCCCGGCAATGGAGCTCTACGCCATGCCGGCGGCGACACAAACCTTGCTTGATGACGCTGCCGTCGACGTCGAGCAATGGATCGCCGATGAAGTGCAGACCGTGTTCGCCGAGCAGGAAGGCGCGGCCTTCATCAATGGCAACGGCGTCAACAAACCGATGGGCGTTCTCGCCTATCCGACAACGACGGAGGCAACCTGGACGACGGGAAAGCTCGGCTATGTGCTGACGGGAGTCTCGGGCGCTTTTGCTGCGACCAATCCATCCGATTGCCTGATGGAGCTGATCTATGCTTTGCGCGCGGGATACCGGCAGAACGCCAAATTCGTGATGGGGCGGCGCGTGCAGACGCTCATCCGGCAATTCAAAGCGACCACGGGCCAATATCTGTGGCAACCGCCAGCCGTCGTCGGCGCGACGGCGTCGCTGATGAATTTCCCGATTGTCGAAGCGGAGGACATGCCGGACCCAGCGGCGAATTCTTTCTCGATCGCCTTCGGTGATTTCGAGCGCGGCTATGTCGTCGTCGACCGCATCGGCGTGCGCGTTTTGCGCGACCCCTATTCGTCGAAGCCTTACGTGCTGTTCTACACGACGAAGCGCGTCGGCGGAGGCGTGCAGAATTTCGAGGCGATCAAGCTGTTGAAATTCGGTACCGCGTGATCAGCGAAACTTGCGCGGGGCGTCTTCGTCCCGCGCTTATTTTTTCGGAAGGCAATATGACCCCGCTCCTCATTACGCCGCCGCCGCTCGAACCGATCTCGATCGCTGAGGCGAAGATCTGGCTGCGCATCGACACGCCCGCGGAAGACGCGCTGCTGCAATCGTTGATCGTCGCCGCGCGACTGACTCTGGAAGCTTACACGCGCCGTTTCTTCATCAACCAGACATGGCGTTTGACGTTCGACGCCTGGCCGGCGGCGCCCGGGGCCGGCTCCATGATCGCGGTCCCTTTTGCGCCGTTTAAAAGCGTCGCGCAGATCCGCGTCTATGACGCAACTGGAACAGGCGCGATCCTTCCCGCCGCAAGCTACGCCGCTCCCCCGTCGATGGACGGCGGACGTATCGGATTTAATTATGCGCCGCCGGCGCCCGGTAGAGCGATGAATGGAATCGAAATAGACATTCTCGTCGGATATGGCGGCGCCGCTGCGGACACGCCGGAACCGTTGCGCAACGCAGTTCTCGCGCTCGTCGCCGATTGGTACGAGAACCGCGGCGACAGTCTGCAAAATGATGGCCCGCTGCCTTCGCGCGTGGCGGCGCTGGCGCGGCCGTTTCGCCGGGAGCGGCTGCAATGAAGGGCGCGACGATCAGCGGATTGCGTCAGCGCGTGAGGCTGGAGGCGCCGAGCGACACGGCCGACGGCGCCGGCGGTTTCTCCCGCGTCTTCACGCTCGTTGGGACGCTTTGGGCGCGCGTTGTTCCGCAACAGGGAGACACGCAATTCGTTGAAGAGCGGCGCGAGCAAACGATCACCCATCTTGTCACCATCCGTTGGCGCAGCGATGTGACGAGCGACATGCGTTTTGTCATCGGCGCGGATATCTTGAGCATCGTCGCCGCCTATGACGCAAACGGCGCACGCCGCTTTCTCACCTGCCGTTGTCGCCAAATTTCGTGAGACGCGCATATGGCTGTTTCCTCCGTGATTGCGCTGCGAAGGGCGCTCATATCTTTTTTGCGGACGCGGCCGGCGGTTCTCGGCGCGCTCGGCGGCGAGAAAATCTACGACGAAGCCCCGCGCGGCGTCGAACCACCGTATCTGCTGCTCGGCGACGTGCAAATGCGCGATTGGTCGGCGACGCTCTCGCGCGGCGCCGAGCATTTCTTGACGCTCAATGTTTTGTCGTCTGCGCATGGCGTGCGCGAAGCGCTCGATATTGCGCAACTGCTTATCGACGCGCTCGACGAGGTCCCACTGTCATTGCAGGGACATGCGTTGATCGATCTGCGCTTCCTTGCGCTCGAAACCAAGCGCACGCAGGACGGCCGCTTCGCGCGCGCCAGCCTGCGTTTTCGCGCAACGACCGAAGATCTCTGAACGAGGGAAACCATGGCCGCGCAAAAAGGCAAAGATTTTTTGCTCAAACTCGACGATGGCGCCGGAAATTTTATGACTGTCGCGGGGCTTCGCACACGCAGACTGTCGTTCAACGCCGACGCGGTGGACGTCACCGACGCAGAATCCGCAGGACGCTGGCGGGAACTGCTGATCGGCGCCGGCGTGAAACGCGCGAGCGTTTCCGGAACCGGTATTTTTAAGGATCAAGCGTCGGATGTCGCGCTCAATCAGGTCTTCTTCGGCGGATTGGCGCGGCGATGGCAGATCGTCATCCCAAGCTTTGGAATCGTCGCGGGGCTGTTTCAAATTTCCAGCCTCGATTATCGCGGCGAGCATGGCGGCGAAATGACTTTCGACATCGCGCTCGAATCCGCGGGCGAGATCACTTTCACCGCAATTTGAGGATGCGCGCATGGCCAATGCAAAACGCGGCGAGATCGAAGCCGAGTTGGACGGCAAACGCTTTACGCTGTGTCTCACGCTCGGCGCGCTCGCCGAGCTGGAGAGCGGCTTTGGCGCCGCCGACCTTGTCGCGCTCGCAGAACGTTTCGACGCGCGGCGGCTGTCGGCGCGCGATCTTTTGCGCATCATCGGCTGCGGCCTGCGCGGGGCCGGCCATCCGCTCAGCGACGACGATGTCGCGCGCATGAAAGTTTCGGGGGGCCTTGCGGCCTATGTCCAGATCGCGGCAAACCTCCTGGCCGCGACATTCGGCGAAGCCGAGCCGGAATGGACCAACCGCGAAAACCCTCCGCCGCCGCAGGACGCCACAGAGCGACTTTGAGCGAAGCGGCCCGCGTTCCCTCCCGGCGCGCGCCCTTCCCTTTCGCTGAGGCCATGATGTTTGGCCTTGGCGTCCTGCGGCTTTCTCCCCGCGATTTCTGGTCAATGACGCCGCCTGAATTGGCGCGCGCCGCCGAGGGCGTCTACGGCCGAAGGACCGGCGCGCCGGCGCGCGCCGCGCTCGAAGAATTGATGAAACAATTCCCCGACGAAAGAAAAACCCATGGCTGATGGAAATTTTTCGCTGTTCGATCAAACGGCGCTCGGCTCGCCGTTTCAGACTGCCGATCTCGCGGCGATGAAAACGCTGCTCGATCAGATGAACATTTCGGCGACGCAATTGTCGAAGACGCTCAGCACAGGCTTCGCCAGCGCCACGGCGAGCGGCAAGAGCTTTAACGACACGCTTGCGACGATCACGCAGTCGCTCGCCAAAATCGCGCTGAAGGCCGGCGCACAAAGCTTGACGCAGGGGCTCGTTCAGGGACTGGGCGCGATGTTTTCCGGCTCCTTCGGCGCCTCGGGCGCGACCATTGCGCCTTTCGCCGATGGCGGCGTCGTCGCCAGCCCGACCTTTTTCGGCGCAAATGGCGGGCTCGGCCTGATGGGCGAGCGCGGCGCGGAAGCGATCCTGCCGCTTGCGCGCGGACCCGACGGCAAGCTCGGCGTCGCCGCGCAGGGCGGGCAAAGCCCGGTGGCGATCACGGTCAATATCGCCGCGCAGGACATCGAAAGCTTCAGACGTTCGGAAGCGCAGATCACCGGCGCGCTGGCGCGCGCCGTGGCGCGCGGCCGGCGCGCGCTGTGACGAAGGAGCGGCGATGATCGACTTTCACGAAGTGCGCTTTCCGCTCGATGTTTCCGTCGAAGGCCGTGGAGGGCCGGAGCGGCGCACGGAAATCGTCGCGCTCGGCTCGAACCGCGAGCAACGCAACGCCCGCTGGGCGCATTCGCGTCGCCGCTATGAGGCGGGCTATGGCGTCAAGAGCCTCGCGCAGCTTGCGCAGGTGATCGACTTCTTCGAGGAGCGGCGCGGGCGCCTCATCGGATTCCGCTGGCGCGACCGCGCCGATTTCTGTTCCGGGCCGCCCGGCGCCGCGCCGACAGCGCAGGATCAACCGCTTGGCGCGGGCGATGGAATAAATAAGACATTCCAGCTCGTGAAAATATATGGCGGCGTCTTCGCCCCCTATGTGCGCGAGATCGCGAAGCCGGTTTCAGGAAGCCTGCGCATCGCCGTCGGCGGCGTCGAAAAAACCCCGGGAGCGGATTACAGCGTGAATGTCGCGACAGGCGTCGTGACCTTTGTCGACAAAGCGATCCCGCCCGCGGGCGCGCCGGTCACGGCCGGATTTTTATTCGACGTTCCGGTGCGCTTCGACACGGATTTTCTGGAAATCGACATGCAGGCCTTCGAAGCCGGCGCCATTCCGAGAATCCCGATCATCGAAATCCTTCCCTGAGAGAAATCCATGCGCATTGTTTCGGACAATTTGCAGGCGAAGCTCGACGCGCACGCGACCACTTTTTGCGCCTGCTGGCGCGTGAAACGCAAGGATGGGGTCGTGATGGGCTTCACCGATCACGATCGCGACATCGTCTTTTCCGGCCTCATCTATCGCGCCCGCAGCGGCCTCGCCCCAACGGAAATCGAGAGCGGCCTTGGCTTTGCGCCGGGCGGCGGCGAAGTCGCCGGCGCCTTGCGCGACGACGGGCTGACCGAGGCCGATCTCGCGAATGGGGTTTACGACGGCGCCAGCGTGGAAAGCTGGCTCGTCGATTGGAGCGCCCCGCAGGATCGGGTCTTGCTCGACATCGCCACGATCGGCGAAGTGCGGCGCGGCGAAAGCGCCTTCAGCGCGGAGCTGCGATCCGGCGCACATATCTTCGACCAGCCGCGCGGCTCCTATTTCCAGCGCGATTGCGCGGCCGATCTCGGGGACGCGCGTTGCCGCGTGGACCTCGCGAAATTCACCACGACGGGCGCGGTCGCCGCAGTGATCGACGGGGCGATCCTCGCCGATCTCGGGGGCGAATACGAGCCGGGTTTCTTCACCGGCGGAACGCTGCGCTTTACGAGCGGCGCCAACGCCGGCGCGCGGGCGACCATCGCCGCCCATAGCCAGGAGGGAAGGCGCGCGAGCCTCGTCTCTTGGAGCGCGCCGGCGCAGACGCCAATGCCCGGCGACGCGCTCACGCTTGTCGCAGGCTGCGACAAGGCGGCAGAAAGCTGCGCGCGCAAATTCGGCAATATCGCGAACTTCCGGGGCTTTCCGCTGATGCCGGGGAATGACCGGGTGATCTCCTACCCGGGCCCGAACGCGCCGATGATGGACGGCGGGAGCTTCTTTCGATGAGCGGGCTCCATCGCGCAAAGATCGTCGCCGCGGCGCGGCGATGGATCGGCACGCCCTATCAGCATCAAGCGTCGCTGCTCCATGTCGGCTGCGATTGTCTCGGCCTCGCGCGCGGCGTCTGGCGCGACGTCATGGGGTCCGAGCCGCAAGAGATCCCGCCCTATACGCCGGATTGGGCGGAAGCGGACGCGGCGGAAACGCTGCTTCTCGCGATGAACCGGCATTTCCGCGCCGCGCCGCTCGACGCTTGTCGCGCCGGCGACGTGCTGTTGTTCCGCTTCCGCGACCATCTTCCGGCCAAGCACATCGGCATAGCGACCGGCCTCGGACGGATGATCCACGCCCATGCCGGCGCCTGCGTCGCGGAAACCGCGATTGGCGCGCACTGGCGCCGCCGGCTCGTCGGCGCCTTCGCCTTTCCCGGCGTGATTGACTAAGCAAGGAGAGACTCATGGCGACGCTCGTTTTGCAGACGGCCGGCGTGGCGCTCGGGACCGCGATCGGCGGCCCCATCGGCGGCGCGCTTGGCGGCCTGCTCGGCGGCATGGCCGGCGCGGCGATCGATAGCGCCTTGCAGCCGCAGGGCGCGTCGGCCACGCCGCGTCTCGCGGTCGGCCCGCGCATCACATCCATGGATGGAATCGCCTCGACCGAAGGCGCCGGCGTCCCGCGCGTCTATGGAAGGGCGCGTCTCGGCGGCCAGATGATCTGGTCGACGCGCTTTCTGGAGCGGACCAACACCAGCGTCGAATTCGGCGTCGCGCAGCGCAGCGGCAAGGGCGGCGGCGGCGGCGTGACGCCGCAGCGGGTCAATGTCAGCTATTCCTATTTCGCCAATTTCGCCATCGCCATATGCGAAGGACCGATCGCCTTCGTGCGGCGCATTTTCGCCGACGGCGCCGAGCTCGACCTCACGACGCTGCCGATCCGCATTTATACCGGGACGGACGACCAAGAGCCTGACCCGCTGATCGTCGCCAAGGAGGGCGGCGAGAACACGCCCGCCTATCGCGGGATCGCTTACGTGGTCTTCGAAGAGCTGCCGCTCGCCAATTTCGGCAATCGCATTCCGCAGTTCGCCTTCGAGGTGGTGAGGCCGGTCTCGGGCCTCGCCCGATCCATCCGCGC
>JAWOLK010000157.1:0-30703 GCA_033853615.1 Beijerinckiaceae bacterium
CCGGTTAGCCCCTTCATGACAATATCCGCTCAGGTAGGGCTCAGCAATCTGATGAATAGGAAGCACGACCCAAACGGGCAGGTGCAATCCCGCCCTAAGTCCAGGCCAAACGCAGCCGCAAAACAACGCTTCGCAGCCGCAATAAAATACAGCCGACTCAACAAATCCCGCATGATCCCGCAGAAACCGTCTCAATCCCCGCCCCCGCCGCGTCGCCCAACCGCCCCCCAACCGTCCGGGTTGCGCGCCGACTTTGTTGCAGCGCAGTAAATGGCGGCGCGGCCCGCCCGATGCAGCCGCTTCCGCGTGATTGCAGCTACTCCAGCGCGTTACGAAAATCCGCGGCGGCGGCGTCGCGCGCCGTCAATGGGGAAAGCCCGTAACGAGTCTCAATCGTCTTGAGGATCGCGCTCGTGTCATAAATCGTGTGATCGACGAAACCTTTTCTGGCGAAAGGCGAGATGATCAAGGCCGGAATCCTGGCGCCCGGCCCGAATTGGTCGATCTGCGGCGGCGCGACATGGTCCCAAAAGCCGCCATTTTCGTCGGTCGTGACGATGATCAGCATGTCGGACCAATTCGGACTGGCGCGCAACCGCCTGACGACCTCGGCCACATGCCTGTCGCCGGCGACGACGTCCGAATAATGCGGATGCGCATTGTCGCGGCCGACCGGCTTGTAGAAGGCCACGGCCGGCAAGGTCCCCTGCTCCGCGGCTCGAAAGAACTCCTCCGCGTCTTTGAGATGCGCGTTCCGCGCCTCGGTTCCCGGCGCATAGGCGGCGAAGTAGGCGAAGGGCTGGTGATGCGCCTGAAACAACTGCGGCGGCGCGTAGGGCTTGGTCTTGCCGCTGACCACGTCGTTCCATCCCCCCGCGTACCACGCCCAGGACACGCCCTTTTCGGAAAGACGTTCGCCGATCGTCGGCGCCGTCTGCAACGGAAGCCGCGTCGCCGGGTCGGATATGTCCTGGGCGTTGAACGGGTGGAAGGGCGCAAGCGTGCTGATCGCGTAACCATCCGGCGTGACCCGCCCTGAACGCCGCCAGCGCGGCGGGCCGAGCAGCACGCTGCTCGGGGAATCGGGCGCGCGCTGGAGGCGGCCGGTCTTCGGGTCGAGCGAGGCGATGAGATCCCTGGGCGCGTCCGGAAAGCGCGCGACGCAGGCGCAGGCCAGGAAAATGTGGTTAACGAAAGAGCCGCCGAAGACGCCGTGAAAGAAATGGTCGGCAAGCGTAAATTCCTGCGCGAGACGCCACTGTTCCAGACGGCGGCCGTCATAATAGCCCATCACCAGGCCGCCGGCGTTAGACGCGGCGACAAACCGGTCCATCCTGCCGCCGTCGATCTGCTCCTGTTCTTGATAGAAATCGTGAACGGGGTCGGCGGTCTTCGCCTCCGCCGGCAGAAAAGCGTCCAGCAGAAATGGCGCATTGGGCAGCTTCTCGGGAAAAAGCGCATCGCCTGCGGGCCTCGGCAGATTCGGCAGCGGCGCGCCATCCGCGTCGACCTGGGGCGGGAGGTTTTTCGCGCTCAGTCCTTCCGCTCCCGGAAAAAGGCCGAAGATATGATCGAAGCTGCGGTTTTCCGTGTAGATGACGATGATGTGCCCGATACGGGCGAAGGGATTGGCGGGCGCTTCGCCACGCGCCGGCCCGCCGGCGCAGACAGCGCCCAGCGCGAACAGGAAGACTCGTAACAATCGCAAGATCATGGCGCGCCCTGTAAAAGCCTCGACGTCAGAGCGCTAGAACCAGGCTTTGAAGGAATCGTGACGGCGCCGCCCAAAAAAGCGCCTCGGACGAAACAAGGCCGGCGCGCCGCGAAGCGCGCCGGCCCAAACGTCTGCAACCGTTTTTACTGCGGACGCGGCGTGTCCTTGGTGCGCGCCGGCAGGACCGGATATTCGATCTTCGGCTGGTCGCCGGTCAGCGCGCCGAGGAAAGCGACGATCGCAGTGGTCTCTTCCGCCGCCAGAGTCTCATTCAGCTGGTCCTTGGCCATGATGTTGACCGCCTCTTCCAGCGTCCAGACCGAGCCGGTGTGGAAGTAAGGCGCGCGCAGCGCGACGTTACGCAGCGGCGCGGAACGGAAGACATATTCGTCGGCCGCATTCTTGGTGACGTTCTGACGTCCCTTGTCGGCGACCGGGAGGATCTCCGGGCCCGGCTTCTGCGCGACGCCGAAAGGATAATAGCCGTTGCCGCCGACGTTTACGCCGCCGTGGCAGCCGGCGCAGCCCTTATCCATGAACAGACGCAGGCCGCGCTTTTCCTGATCGTTCAGCGCCGAGGCGTCGCCGGTCAGGAATTTGTCGAAGCGGGAATTGGGGGTGATCAGGGTCGCCTCGAAGGCTTCAATGGCCTTGGCCATATTGTCGAAGCTGACGGCGTTGTTCTCGCCCGGAAAAGCCTTCTGGAAGTCGGCGACATAGGCGGGCATGCTCTTCAGCGTCGCCTCGACCGCCGCCGGCGTGTTGTTCATCTCGACGCCCGCCTGGACCGGGCCCTTCGCCTGCGCCTTGAGATCCTCGGCGCGGCCGTCCCAGAACTGGGCGATGTTGAACACGGCGTTCAACACCGTCGGGGCGCGACGCGGACCCTTCTGCCAACCATGGCCGATCGAAGTCGGGCCGGCGTCGACGCCGCCGGTGGAGAGGTTATGACAGCTGTTGCAGCTGATGATCTGGCTCTTCGACAGGCGCGGGTCGAAGAACAGCTTTTGGCCGAGGGAGACCTTGGCCGGCGTGATTTCGTTGTTCTTCACCACGCTGGCGACGCGGGCGGATTCGATCGGCTGAAAAACCGCGGCGGCGTCCTGCCGCAAGTCGCCGGCGTTCGCTGCGAGCGGGA
The DNA here is from genome assembly GCA_033853615.1 of Beijerinckiaceae bacterium. Taxonomy (GTDB): domain Bacteria; phylum Pseudomonadota; class Alphaproteobacteria; order Rhizobiales; family Beijerinckiaceae; genus Methylosinus. The sequence continues at coordinate 2,853 of JAWOLK010000157.1, forward strand.
ATAGAACAATCGCGCTCAGCGAGGCGATCCATGACCGTGACATCTGATGCTCCTTAGTGTCGCTTCTTCCCTCGGGTCCGAGCCTGCGCGCGGCCCCTGGCGCTCACGTACCACAAGGAAGGCGCCGGCAAAACCGCAAAGGCGCAGGTGAGCGGGACGCCCCGCCCCTGCGCCCTGCGGTTACACCCGGACCGCGGCCATAGGCAAACGCAAATTCGCCTCTTTGCGACGGCGTCAGACGCCCGTTGGGTAGTTCGGGCTCTCGCGGGTGATCGTCACATCGTGAACATGGCTTTCCCGCAGCCCCGCATTGGTGATGCGCACGAATCGCGCCTTGACCTGGAACTCCGGGACGTTCGGCGCCCCGACATAGCCCATGGCGGCGCGCAGCCCCCCGGCGAGCTGATAGAGAATCGGCCCGACCGGCCCGCGATAAGGCACCTGCCCCTCGATGCCTTCCGGCACCAGTTTGAGCTGGTCCTTGATCTCGCCCTGGAAGTAACGCGTCGCGGAGCCCGCAGCCATGGCCCCGACCGAGCCCATGCCGCGATAGGCCTTGAACGAGCGGCCCTGATAGAGAAACACCTCGCCGGGCGATTCCTCGGCGCCGGCGAGCAGCGAGCCGACCATCACCACATCCGCGCCGGCGGCGATCGCCTTGGCGAGGTCGCCGGAGAATTTCACGCCGCCGTCGCCGATGACCGGCACGCCGGCCTTATGCGCCTCCTCGGCGACCTCCATGATTGCCGTGAGCTGCGGCACGCCGACCCCCGCGACGATGCGGGTCGTGCAGATCGAACCTGGACCAATGCCGACCTTGATCGCATCGGCGCCCGCGTCGATGAGCGCCTTCGCCGCTTCCGGCGTCGCGATGTTGCCGGCGATGACATTGACCCTGCCGAACGCCTTTTTCACGCGCGCCACCTGATCCAGCACGGCCTGGGAATGGCCGTGGGCGGTGTCGACGACGATGCAGTCCGCGCCGGCGTCGATGAGCTGCGCGGCGCGCTCGAAACCATGATCGCCGACAGTCGTCGCCGCAGCGACGCGCAGACGCCCCTCGGCGTCCTTGCAGGCGTTGGGATGCAGCGTCGCCTTCTCTATGTCCTTGACCGTGACGAGGCCCACGCAGCGGAAGTGTTCGTCCACGACAAGCAGCTTCTCGATGCGGTGTTGATGCAGCAGCCGCCGCGCCTCCTCCTGCGAGACGCCCTCGCGCACGGTGATGAGCTTCTTGGTCATCAGCTCGGCGACCGGCTGGCTGCGGTCCTGTGCGAAACGCACGTCGCGGTTGGTGAGGATGCCGACGAGCTTGCCGCGCGAGCCGCCAGGGCCTCGCTCGACGACCGGAATGCCGGAAATGCCGTTGCGCGCCATCAGAGCCAAGGCGTCGGCGAGCGTCTCGTCAGGAAAAATGGTGATCGGATCGATCACCATGCCGCTCTCGAATCGCTTCACCTTGCGCACCTCGCCGGCCTGATCGCTCGGCGAGAGATTCTGGTGAATGACGCCGATGCCGCCCGCCTGCGCCATGGCGATGGCCATGCGCCCTTCCGTCACCGTGTCCATGGCGGAGGACATGATCGGCAAATTCAGCGTGATGTCGCGCGTGAGGCGTGTGGAGAGGTCGACCTGGGAGGGCATCACCCGGGAGTGGCCGGGACGCAACAGAACGTCGTCGAAGGTCAGGGCTTCGCCGGAAATTCGCGAGACTGTCGAAACCATGAGCCAACTCCTTGCGCGAGCCGATGACGGCGATACGGGTGAGCGCGACGCGATGCGTCGACGACGGGTTGGCGGGTGCTCTTAGCATTAATCAAACAGAAGGCAAATCGTACGCGGCCGTTTTCGGGCGCAAGCAGGCGCGGCGAAGCGACGCGCGGCGTCGGTTGCTTTGTCGCCGTCAACGCTTTCCGCGCGCTCGGCTTAATTGCCGCTTCGTCTCGGGCTGCTCACCCCGCCGCATTTTCTCAAGGGGGATCTCGGGCGATGGGCAGGACTCTCGGCTTTCGCATTCTGACGATCATCGCCCAGGGCGCCGCCGCCTGCGCGGCGAATAGCGCGCTGATCGTCGGGCTTGCGGTCGCGCCCGTCGTCGGCGTCGTCGCGGCCGCGGCGCATTTCGCCGAGGCGGGCATGGCCGAGGCGCGGATGCGCGAGGCCGCCCGGGGCGCAGCGCAGGCGCCAAGGGCGCGCGCCTCCGCGACGCCGGCCGGCGCGGCGCGCGTCCGGCCCACCGTCTCCCCGCGCCGCAGCTGATCTTGACCCCTATTCGGCGGCGCGTTCCGTGTCGAATTGCAGTTTGGCGAGACGCGCATAGAGGCCGCCTTGCGACATCAGGCTCGCATGGGCGCCTTCCTCGACGATGCGGCCGCCGTCCATCACGATGATGCGGTCCGCCTCGAGCACCGTCGCGAGTCGATGTGCGATCACGAGGCTGGTGCGCCCGGCCATGACGTCGTGCAAAGCCGCCTGCACCGCCGCTTCATTCTCGGCGTCGAGCGCCGAGGTCGCCTCGTCCAGCAGCAGCACCGGCGCGTCTGCGAGAATCGCGCGGGCGATGGCGAGACGCTGGCGCTGGCCGCCCGAGAGCGTCACGCCGCGTTCGCCGATCGGCGTGTCGTAGCCCTGCGGCATGGCCAGGATGAACCCATGCGCCTGCGCCCGCTTCGCCGCCTCGATGATCGCCTCCCGCGCGGCCTTCTCCCGACCATAGGCGATGTTCTCGGCGACCGACGCGCCGAAGACCACCGGATCCTGCGGCGCCAAAGCGACCGCGGCGCGCAATTCCACGGGATCGAGGTCGCGCAGATCGACGCCGTCGAGCGTGATCCTGCCCTGTTGCGGATCGTAAAAGCGCAGCAGCAGCTGAAACAGCGTCGATTTGCCGGCGCCGGATGGGCCGACAAGCGCGACGCGCTCGCCGGGCCGGATCGTCAGGCTGAACTCCTGCACCGCACGGCCATGGCCGGTCGGATAAGTGAACCCGACCGCGTCGAAGCGAATCGCGCCGCGCAGCGGCCGCGGCAGCCGCGCCGGATGCGCCGGCGCGACGATCTTCGGCTCGACCGCGAGAATTTCCGCGATGCGTCCGGCGGCGCCGGCGGCCGCCAGAACCTCGCTCCAGACCTGCGACAGCTCGCCGAGCGAGCTTGCGCCGAGAACCGCGTAAAGCACGAATTGCGACAGCAGGCCCGAGCTGATCGCGCCCGACAAGACGTCCTGCGCGCCGAGCCACAGCACCGCGACCACGCTGGCGAATACAAGGAAAATCGCGCCGGCGGTCACGAAGGCGCGCAGCTTCGTCGTCTCGAGCGCCGCCGAATAGGCTTCCTCGGCGGCGTGGGCGAAACGCGCCACCACGGAAGGCTCGGCGCCGCAGGCCTGCATGGTCCGGACCGCGCCGAGATTCTCCGCCGCATAGGCGGAAGCTTTCGCCAGCGCGTCCTGGGCGGCGCGTGAGCGCGCCCGCACCGCCCGGCCCGAGAGAATCAGCGGCAGGACGATCACGGGAATGGCGGCGAGCGTGAGGCCCGAGAGCTTCGGACTCGTCGCCACCATCATGACGATCGCGCCGACGAACATGAAAAGATTGCGCAGCGCGACCGAGGCCGAGGAGCCGAAGGCGGATTTGATCTGCGTCGTGTCGGCGGTGAGGCGGGACAGCAACTCGCCCGATTTCGCCGTGTCGTAGAAGGAGGCGTCGAGCCGCGCGAGGCAGCGGAAGAGATCGGCCCGCAGATCGGCCACGACGCGCTCGCCGAGCGAGGTCACGAGGTAATAGCGCGCCGCCGAGGCGCTCGCGAGCACGGCGACCACGGCGATCAAGGCGCCGAAATAGGCGTTCACGGTCTCGGCGTTCTCGCGCGAAAAGCCGTGGTCGATCATGCCCCGCACCGCGACCGGAAGCGTCAGGGTCGCGAGCGCCGCCGCAGACAAGGCCACGAGCGCGAGGGCGATCCGCCCTTTGTAGCGCAACGCATAGGGGAGCAAGGGCCGCAGGGGCGCGAGGGCGGCTCCGAGGCCGCGCTTCGATTCGGTGGAAGCGGTTTTGGACATGGCCAAATCGTATAGCGCCCGAAGACCGAGGTTGCGACCTCTAGTTTACGAGAAGACGGCGCGGCCGCGGAGAGGCTGAGAGAGGGCGAAAATCCGGCCCGGCTGGTCGACGGGCCGAAATTTTTTTGCGCTTAATTTCTGGCCCGAATCTTGCATCTTAGGCCATTCGACCCGGAAAAACCTAAGCTTTGTAGGGGATTAAGGACAGAGGCCGCAGCGCGCGCGCCGAGACGACCGCGCTCTAGACAGGCGGCGCGGTTGTGCTAACCTTCCCTGCGTCGAAAAGACGCCCCCTAGGGGCTCGAAGAAAAGGGCAAATGCGTCACACACTCAAAAAATAAGACGCAAACCCCAAACGGAAACGAAAAGAGGAGTGACACCCATGGCTAGCAAAGAATTCGAAATCACCACGAACACCTACATCTTCGCCGGCGTTGGCGCCGTTATTCTCGGCGGCCTTGGCGCGTTCGCGCTCGGCGGTCTCGCCAACACCATTTCTGCTGGTGTTGTCGGCGCTCTCGCGGGCGGCTGCCTCGGCCTGTTCTTCTAATTACCACCCAGGCTGACGGTTCCCTAAACCGTTCATCCTTGCGCCAGTAGTCGCTCCCGCGGCTGCTGGCGTTGTTGTCTATCGCCCCGACGAAGTCAATCCCTTCGTTTCCTCGCGCCGCCCTTTGAGAGACGACGGCGCTCCGAGTTACGCGGAAAAGCTTCCGCAGCCTGAACGCGCCTACAAGGCCCGCGCACGCTCCCGCAAGATGAATTTCTTTATCTTTCCGGTCGATGTCTTCGGCAGCTCCCCAAAGACCACACGGCGCGGGCATTTGAAATGCGCCAAATGGTCGCGGGTCCAGGCGATGATTTCCTCGGCGGTGGCCGAAGTCCCATCCTTCAGCTCCACAAAGGCGCAGGGCGTCTCGCCCCATTTGTCGTCCGGGGCGGCGACGACCGCCGCGGCGCGCACCTTCGGATGTTTGAACAGCGCGTCCTCGACCTCGATAGAGGAAATATTCTCGCCGCCGGAGATGATGATGTCCTTCGACCGGTCCTTGAGCTGGATATAGCCGTCCGGATGACGCACGCCGAGATCGCCGGAGTGGAACCAGCCGCCCGCAAAAGCGCTATCGGACGCCGCTTTGTTCTTCAGATAGCCCTTCATCACGACATTGCCGCGAAACATCACCTCGCCCATCGTTTCGCCGTCGCGCGGCACGGGACGCATGGTTTCGGGGTCGATCACGTCGAGATCTTCCAGCACCAGATAACGCACGCCCTGGCGGGCCTTCATCTGCGCCTGGCCGGCGTCGTCGAGCCCATCCCAATGCGCCTGCCATTCATTGACCGCGGCCGGACCATAGGTTTCGGTCAGGCCGTAAAGATGGGTGACTTCAAACCCGGTTGCTTTCATCGCCGCCAGCACCGCCTGCGGCGGCGGCGCAGCGGCGGTGAAGAATCGCACGGTCTGTTTCAACGGCCGCTTTTCGCTCTCGGCGGCGTTCAGCAGCGTCGCCATGACGATGGGCGCGCCGCACAAATGGGTGACGCCATGCGCCTCCATCAGCTCGTACATATGGCCGGCGCGCACTTGGCGCAGGCAGACATGCGTGCCGGCGGCGACCGACAGGGACCAGGTGAAGCACCAGCCGTTGCAATGGAACATCGGCAGCGTCCACAGATAAACGGGCTGCCGGCCCATGTCGCCGGTGAGAATGTTGCCGAGCGCGAGAAGATAGGCGCCGCGGTGATGATAGACGACGCCCTTCGGATCGCCGGTTGTGCCGGACGTGTAATTGAGCGAGATCGCGTCCCACTCGTCCGGCGGCGGCGCCCAGGCGAAGTCCGGATCGCCGGTCGCGAGCAAGGCTTCATAGTCGACGCCGCCGAGCGGCTCGCCCGGCCCGTCATAGACGGGATCGTCATAGTCGATGATCAGCGGCTTCACTTTCGCCAGCGCCAGCGCCTCGCGAATGAGCGGCGCATATTCCCGGTCGACGATCAGCGCCTTCGTCTCCGCGTGATCCAGCGTGAAGGCGAGAATCGGCGCGTCGAGCCGGGTGTTGAGCGTGTTGAGGACGGCGCCGGCCATCGGCGCGCCGTAATGGCATTCGAGCATGCCGGGCGTGTTGGCCATCATCACCGAAACGGTGTCGCCCCGCCCGATGCCGCGCTGCGCCAAAGCGCTCGCGAGCCGCCGGCTGCGCGCGTAAAATTCCGCGTAAGTGAGCCGTATGTCGCCGTGAATCACCGCCACGCGCTGCGGAAACACCGCCGCGGCGCGGGCGAGAAAGGTGATCGGCGTCAGTTGCTGGAAATTTGCCGGGTTCTTGTCAAGGTCATGGTCGTAGCGCGAATCAGTCATATGGCCTCCAGCGAGAACCGAGCAGAGCCCCAAGTTACTCGCCGAAATCCACGTCTTTCAACCGTCCAAACACCTTGTCCGCGTCGAAATGATCCTCTTCCTCGACCGGGGCGGGCGGGCGCTTGCCGAACAGCTCTTCCGTCGTCGTCGGCGTCTGGCTGGTCGTCACTTCCGCCGGCATCAGCGTCTGGCCCTGATCTTCGACATGGGCCGGACGATCCTTCGCCGCGCGCGCCACCTCGAAGTCGAGGTCGATCTGCGAGCACAGGCCGAGCGTCACCGGATCCATCGGCGTTAGCGCCGCGGAATTCCAATGGGTGCGCTCGCGAATGGCTTTCAGCGTCGCCTTGGTGGTGCCGACGAGCCGCATGATCTGCGCGTCCTTCAGCTCCGGATGGTTGCGCACGAGCCAAAGAATCGCGTTCGGCCGATCCTGCCGGCGCGACAGCGGCGTATAGCGCGGGCCGCGCGCGCGCTTGACTTCCGGAAGCTTGATCTTCGAGACGAAGAGATTGAGGCGATATTTCGGATTGGCCTCGCCCCGGGCGATCTCCTCGCGCGACAATTGGCCCGAGGTGATCGGATCGTGGCCGCGGATGCCGGAGGCCACCTCGCCATCGGCGATGCCCTTGACCTCGAGCGGGTGCAGTTTGCAGAAATCGGCGATCTGATCGAAGGTGAGCGAGGTGTTCTCCACGAGCCAAACGGCCGTCGCCTTGGGCATCAGCGGTGCGTTGCTCATCGATCTTTATCCTTATGTTGTCGTCACGGGCGTAGAACAAGCGTCCTCGCCGGACGCCCGGCGGAGGCGAACCTCGTAACTCCATCCATGCGGGGAATATCCGGTATATACGCTCCCCGGAACAAAAGCGCAATAAAGACGAAAGGATCCGCGGCGGCCTGTAAACCGCGCGGCTCTAGGCGTTCGCGCAGCCGGAAGGCGCCGGACATCATACCCACGGTCGCAGCTGGCGCGAAGGAACGATTCTCGATCCGCAGCGCGGCGCAATACGCAACCAGTGCTCGCGAGGATGATTTGACACTCGCGGCCGCTTTGCTCTTTAACCCCTTCATAAGGCGCTGCGGCGCCCTGCCCTTTCGGGACGAGACATTCATGCAGGACAAAGCCTCAGGCCTCACCTACGCCCAGGCGGGCGTCGACATCGACGCCGGCAATCGGCTCGTCGACCTCATCCGCCCGGCGGTGCGCGCAACCCGCCGCCGCGGCGCCGACGGCGAAATCGGCGGTTTCGGCGGCGTGTTCGACATCAAGGCCGCGGGCTTCTCCGATCCGCTGCTGGTCGCCGCCAATGACGGCGTCGGCACAAAGGTGAAGATCGCCATCGAGTCGGGCTTGCACGACACGATCGGCGTCGACCTCGTCGCCAGGTGCGTCAACGACCTTGTCGTGCAGGGCGCCGAGCCGCTGTTCTTCCTGGATTATTACGCGACCGGCAAACTGGAGCCGGAGGCCGCGGCCGCCGTCGTCAGGGGAATCGCGCAGGGCTGCACTGACGCGGGCTGCGCCCTGCTCGGCGGCGAGACAGCCGAAATGCCCGGCCTTTACGCCGCAGGCGATTATGATCTCGCCGGCTTCGCCGTCGGCGCCGTCGAGCGCAGTCAATTGCTGCCGCGCCCCGTGAGGGTGGGCGACATTCTGCTCGGCCTTCCCTCTTCCGGCGTCCACTCGAATGGTTATTCGCTGGTGCGTCGCGTCGTCGAGCGGGCCGGGTTGAAATGGGACGCGCCGGCGCCTTTCCAGCCGGACCGTTCGCTCGCCGCCGCATTGCTCGAGCCGACCCGCATCTATGTGAAACCGCTGCTCGCGGCGCTGAGAGCGACGCGTCACATCGCCGCCCTCGCCCATATCACCGGCGGCGGCTTCCCCGACAATCTGCCGCGCGTATTGCCGAAAGGACTGGCCGCCGCGCTCGATGTCTCCACCTTCGAGGTTCCGCCGGTCTTCAGCTGGCTCGCGATGGCCGGCGGCGTCGCCGAGGCGGAAATGCTGCGCACCTTCAATTGCGGGATCGGCATGGTGGTCGTCGCCTCGCGCGAGGGGGTCGAGGACGTCGAAGCGGCGCTGCGCGAGGCGGGCGAGCGCCCGCTGCGCATCGGCGAGCTGATCGAAGCCGCATCGGATCAGCACCGCGTCGTCACGATCGGAAGATTGCCGCTGTGACGCGCCTGCGCGCCGCCATTCTGATTTCCGGGCGCGGCTCCAATATGGACGCGCTGATCGCCGCGGCGCGCATGCCCGATTTTCCGGCCGAGATCGCGCTCGTTCTCTCCAACCGGCCCGACGCGCCGGGTCTCGCCAAGGCGAAGGCGGCGGGAATCGCAACCGCCGCCGTCGATCACAAGATCTACGCCGGGCGCGAGCAGTTCGAGCGCTCGCTGCATGCGATGCTGGAGATGCACCGCATACAGTTTCTGTGTCTCGCCGGCTTCATGCGGCTGTTCTCGCCCTGGTTCATCGGCCAATGGCGCGGGCGGATGCTGAACATCCATCCGGCGCTGCTTCCCTCCTACCGCGGTCTGCACACGCATGAGCGGGCGCTCGCCGACGGCGTGAAGATCCACGGCTGCACCGTGCATTTCGTCGTGCCGGAAATGGACGAGGGGCCGATCGTCGCGCAGGCGGCGGTGCCGGTGCTGGACGGCGATACGGCCGAGACGCTCGGCGCGCGCGTATTGGCGCAGGAGCACATCATCTATCCGCACGCGCTGCAGCTCGTGGCGTCCGGCGCCGTGCGCGTGGAGGGCAACCGGGTTCTCGGCGCTTGCGCGCATGAGGGCGCGACGCTAATCGTTCCCGGCGTGCGCTGAGGTTCGAAGCGGCGCCGCGCCTTCACCGCGAGAGCCGCCCATGATCACGCTCTATACTTTTTCGCCGATCGGCGGCCTGCCGGATGCGAGCCCTTTCGTCATCAAGGCGATGACGCTGCTGAAAATAGCCGGGCTCGATTATGAAACGGACCGCACGGGCTTCTCCCGCGCGCCCAAGGGCAAACTCCCCTATCTGGACGACGACGGCGAAATCATCGCCGATTCGACCTTCATCCGCTTCCATATCGAAAAGGCGCATGGTTTCGATTTCGACGCCGACCTCACCGAGGAGCAGAAGGCGCTGGCCTGGGCGATCGAAAAAATGTGCGAGGAACATCTCTACTGGGTGATTCTCTACACACGCTGGTTCGACGACGCGAATTTCGAGCGCGGCGCGGCGCGGATCTTCGACAAGGTTCCGGCTTTCACGCGGCCTTTCGTGAAATGGTACGTCCGGCGCAAGCTCAGGAGCAACGCCCAGGCGCAGGGAATGGGCCGGCACGGCGCCCAGGAGGTGGGCGCGCTCGGCGTCCGCGACATAGCGGCGCTGGCGACGATCCTCGGCGATAAGCCCTATTTGTTCGGCGACCGCCCTTGCGCGGCCGACGCCACGGTCTTCGCCTTCACCGCCGCGACTCTTGCGCCGCTCGCCGAATCGGCCGTGCGCGACGCCGCCTTGGAAAAGCCCAATCTCGTCGCCTATCGCGACCGGATGATGGCGCAGTATTTCCCAGAATATGCAGACTAAACGGCGCGCCCGAAGGCGCGCGGTCAAGCTGCAGGCTCGCGAATAAAGGACCGCGAGCCTTCAGGTCGTTCAGCCGACGATCTCATTGCCGGAGAAAAACTGGGCGATCTCGACTTTGGCGGTTTCCGGCGCGTCCGAGCCATGCACCGAGTTTTCGCCGACGTTCAGCGCGAATTCCTTGCGGATCGTGCCCGGCGCGGCGCTGGCCGGATTGGTGGCGCCCATCACCTCGCGATAGCGGGCGATGGCGTTCTCGCCCTCCAGCACCTGCACCACCACCGGCGCGGCCGACATCTGCTCGACGAGCTCGCCGAAAAAGGGCCGCTCCTTATGGACGGCGTAGAAGGTCTCGGCCTGAGCGCGGGTCATATGGATGCGCTTCTGGGCGACGATGCGCAGACCCGCGCCCTCGATCAGCGCGTTGATCTTGCCGGTAAGGTTGCGCCGGGTCGCGTCGGGCTTGATGATGGAGAAAGTGCGTTCGATCGCCATGGGCGCGTCGTCTCATCGTTGGAGTGTTAAGGAAAACGCCGCGCTTATAGCCGCCGCCTCATGGACGGGCAAGCTCGGGCTCCCTGTACGAGGCGCGGCGGCGTCAGGGATGGCTCGGCGAATCCTTCTTGACAGGCGAGCGGTTTTCGTTCCGCCGCCTCAGCGATAGGCCGCCGCGATCGCCAGAAAATCCTTCGCCGCAAGACTCGCGCCGCCGACCAGCGCGCCGTCCACGTTGGCGACATGCATAAGCTCGCGCGCGTTTTGGGGCTTCACCGAGCCGCCGTAGAGAATGCGGATCACGCCCCCCTTGCCTTCCTTGAGCAAGGCGTCGAGCCGCGCTCGCGCAAAACCGTGCATCTGCGCCACATCCGCCGGCGTCGGCGTCAAGCCGGTGCCGATCGCCCAGACCGGCTCATAGGCCAGCACGAGCCGCCGCGGGTCGATGTCGCGCGGCACGGAGCCGTCGATCTGTCCGCCGACGATGGTTTCCGCCTCGCCCGCTTCACGCTGGACTTTGGTCTCGCCAACGCAAATGATCGGCGTGAGGCCCGCAAGCAGCGCGGCGCGCGCCTTATCCTGCACCAGCGCGTCGGTTTCGCCGTGGTCGGCGCGGCGCTCGCTGTGGCCGAGGATCACATAGGACGCCCCGGCGTCGGCCAGCATCTCCGCCGAAATGTCGCCGGTATGGGCTCCCGAATCGCCCGGGTGGCAATCCTGCGCGCCGAGCCCAACTCCCGCCTCGGCGGCGATCGCCCGCGCCTCGGCGAGCAAAGTCGCCGGCGGGCACACGACGAGCTCCAGCCTCGCCCGCAACGCCGTGTCGTAGCCGACGCCCATCGCCTCCAGCTCGAGGAGCGATGAACGCAGGCCGTTCATTTTCCAGTTTCCGGCGACGAGCGGGCGGCGCGCAGCGGTCATGCTCTGAGACTCCTTCGCTTTCGAAGAATATCATAGAGCGATTCCCGCCTTTCGTCCCCCTCACGGGCCGCGCTTGCGCTTTTTGTCGAGATCGAGCGATTTCCCCAAAATATGCTCGTCCCGGCCTATGACATGCGCCGTCGAGCCGACGATCAGCGGGTCCGGCCCGGTGACGTGGTGGTGGTCTTTGTTGGGGTAATCGAGGCTCGACAGGAAGTGCTGCATGCAATTGAGCCGCGCGCGCTTCTTGTCGTCGGATTTGATGACCACCCAGGGCGCGTCGGCGGTGTCCGTGAAGAAGAACATCGCCTCTTTGGCCTCGGTGTAGTCATCCCATTTGTCGATCGAGGCGCGGTCGATCGGCGACAGTTTCCATTGTTTCAGCGGGTCGGTCTCACGGGAGCGGAAACGGCGCACCTGCTCTTCGCGCGTCACCGAGAACCAGTATTTGAACAGCCTTATGCCGGAATTGACGAACATGCGCTCGAGGTCCGGACACTGGCGCATGAAGTCGAGATATTCGTTCGGCGTGCAAAAGCCCATCACCCGTTCGACGCCCGCCCGATTGTACCAGGAGCGGTCGAAGAAAACGATCTCGCCGGCGGCCGGGAGATGCTGGACGTAGCGCTGGAAATACCATTGCGTCCGCTCGCGCTCGGTGGGCTTTTCCAGCGCCACGACCCGCGCCGCGCGGGGATTGAGGTGCTCCATGAAACGCTTGATCGTGCCGCCTTTGCCGGCGGCGTCGCGGCCCTCGAACAACACCACGATCCGCTGGCCGGTCTCCTTGGCCCAGCTCTGCGCCTTCAGGAGCTCGACTTGCAGCGGCTGCATACGTTCGAGATAGACCTTCTCGGACAAGCGGGAGCGGTAAGGGAATTCCCCTGTCTCGAAGGCCCGGCGAATCGCCTCGGAATCGACGCGCGGGCGCCGCAGTTCGCGCGCGCGCTCCAGCGGCTCGACCGGCCGAACGTCCGGCGCGGCCGGCTTCGGCGTTTCGGCTTCGCTCTCTTGCCCGATCGGTTGCGCTGCGGCCGTCATCTCATCCATGCCCGATGCCTTTCGTCCAAAGTAACGTCAGGTGACAGTATCCAACGGCGTTAACGTCGCGCCAATGCCGCTTTTCGACGCGGGGCGACGCGGCGATTGCAACATCGGCGAGCCGTCCCTATAGTCCCGCGCCAAACAAGGGCGGCGAACCGCCCGAAACACGGTCGGGGAAAGTAAAATCATGCTCGAAGGCCTGCGCGTCGCGTCGCAAAACTGGGTCGGTCGCGCCATTATGGGCCTCGTAATGGGGTTCATCGCGATCAGCTTCGCCATCTGGGGGATCGGCGACGTCTTCCGCGGCTTCACCAGCTCGCGCCTCGTCAAGGTCGGCAGAGGCGAAGTCACTGTCGAGGCCTTCCGCTCGAATTACCAGAACGAGCTGCGCCATCTCCAACAAAAGCTGCGCCGCGCCATCACCAATGAGGAGGCCCGCCGCGCCGGCCTCGACCAGCAGGTGCTCGAGCGGCTGATCACCGATGCGGCGCTGAACGAGAAGATCAACGGCCTCGGCCTCGCGATCAGCGACGAGGAGGTCCAGAGGCTTATCAAGTCCGAGCCGACCTTCCGCGGGCTGGACGGCCAGTTCGACGCCGCGCGCTTCAAGCAGGTGCTGCAGGACGCGGGCTATACGGAACGCAGCTTCCTCGCCGAACAGAAGGGGGCCTATCTGCGCAAGGAGCTCACCGATACGGTCGCAATCGGCGTCGAGCCGCCGCGGCTGATGATCGAGGCGATCTTCCGCTTCCGCAACGAAGCGCGCGCGGTCGATTATTTCGTGCTGCCGCTGTCGGCCGCAGGTGAGATCGCAAAGCCTTCCGACGAAGAGCTGAAGAAATATTACGACGAGCACGAGCCAATCTTCCGCGCGAAAGAATATCGCGCGCTGACCGTGCTCGCCGCGACGCCGGCGACGCTCGGCAAGGCCGCCGAAGTTCCCGAAGGCGACGTGCGCAAGCTTTACGACGAGGTGAAGGCGAAGCGCTACGGAACGCCCGAGAAGCGCGCGGTGCGTCAGATCGTCTTCAAGACCGAAGACGAGGCCAAGGACGCGATCGCCCGGCTGAAAGGCGGCCTCTCCTTCGACGCGCTGATCGCCGAGCGTAAGCTCAATCCCAAGGACGTCGATCTCGGAACCGTCGAGCAACGCGACTTCGGCGACGCCAGCGTCGGCGCGGCGGCCTTCGCGCTGCCGGCCCCCGGCCTCGCCGAGCCGGTGAAGACCGCGTTCGGCGTCGTCGTCTCGGATGTCCGCAAGATCGTGCCGGGCGTCTATTCCAAGACCTATGAGCAGGCCGCCCCGGAACTGCGCAACGAGATCGCCATGCAGAAGGCCGCGCCGGAGGCGCGACGCATGCGTGACGCGGTCGAGGAGCAGCGCACCGCCGGCAAGACGCTTGCGGAAGCCGCGAAGGCGGTGGGGCTCGAAGCGCGCACGGTCGAGGCGGTCGACGACGCGGGCCGCGACAAATCCGGCAAGGACGTCGATCTGCCGGGCGGCGCGGACCTCGTCAAGGCGGCCTTCGCCTCGGATGTCGGCGTCGACAACGACACGGTCGCGACGCGCGACGGCGGTTATGTCTGGTTCGAGGTCGCCAAGATCGAGCCAGCCCGTCAGAAGAACTTCGAAGAGGTTAAGGACGCCGTCGAAGCGGCGATCAAAGCCGACGCGGCGCAAAAGGCGCTCAACGACCGCGCCAATGAGCTCGCGGAGAAGCTGCGTTCGGGCCGGCCGATCGACGATCTCGCCCATGAGCTCGGCCTCGAGGTGAAGCGCGTCACCGACGTCAAGCGCGCGCCGCGCAATGACCTTACGCCCGCGACAATCGTGCAGTTCTTCAACGCGCCGCCCCGCGGGGCGGGCACGGCCCAGGCCGAGAACGGCAAGATCGTCTTCTTCGTGCGCGAGGCGACCACGCCGCAATTCGACCCGGCTTCGCTCGAAGCCAAGATGATCGCCGAACAGCTCAAGCCGGCGATGGTCAACGACGTGCTGGAGCAATATGTCGGTGGCCTCGAAAAGGCGCTGAACGTCGAAATCAATCAGAAGTTGCTGCAAATGGCGACCGGAGCGGATGCGGAGAAGTGACCGGCGCCATGTTCGAGCCAGACTTCGAGACGCTCGCCGCCGACTATGACGCGGGCCGCCCATCTTTGGCGGTCACGCGCCTCGTCGGCGATCTGGAGACGCCGGTCTCCGCCTATCTGAAACTCGCCAAGGGCCGGGCCGGCAACGCCTTCCTGCTGGAATCGGTGGAAGGCGGGGCGGCGCGCGGCCGCTATTCGATGATCGGGCTCGAGCCGGATGTGATCTTTCGCGTCTTTGGCGATCGCGCCGAGATCAACCGCGATCCGCTCAACGAGCCGCGCGCCTTCGCCCCCTGCCCCGAGCCGCCGCTCGCCGCGCTGCGCAAGCTGATCGCCGAGTCGGCCGTGCCGGCCGCCGGCAATCTGCCGCCGATGGCCGCCGGCGTGTTCGGCTATCTCGGCTATGACATGGTGCGCCAGATGGAGCGACTGGCGCCCGCCAAGGAAGACAAGATCGGCGCGCCCGACGCGGTTTTGCTGCGGCCGACGATCATGGTCGTCTTCGACAGCGTGCGCGACGAAATTGCGATTGTGACGCCGGTGCGGCCCAAGCCCGGGGTCTCCGCCCGCGCCGCCCATGAGGCGGCGGCCGCGCGTCTCGAGAAGATCGTCGCGACGCTGGAGGCGCCGCTCGAGCATCGCGAATCCGGCGCCGATCCGATGCTGCTCGCCCAGGAGCCCGTCTCCAACACGCCGCAGCCGCGGTTTCTCGACATGGTCGAGAGGGCCAAGGAATATATCCGCGCCGGCGATATATTTCAGGTGGTGCTGTCGCAGCGCTTCACCGCGCCTTTCGCATTGCCGGCCTTTGCGCTCTACCGCGCGCTGCGCCGCGTCAATCCGGCGCCCTTTCTCTGTTTTCTCGATTTCGCCGATTTCCAGATCGTCTGCTCTTCGCCGGAGATTCTGGTGCGCGTCGCAGACGGAAAGGTGACTATTCGCCCGATCGCCGGCACTCGTTGGCGCAGCGACGTGAAGGCCGAGGACGAGCGTCTGGCGAGCGAGCTGCTGGCCGACGAGAAGGAACGCGCCGAACATCTGATGCTGCTCGATCTCGGCCGCAATGACGTCGGCCGCGTCGCCCGCACCGGGACGGTGAAGGTGACGGAGAGCTTCGCCATAGAACGCTACAGCCACGTCATGCACATCGTCTCCAATGTCGAGGGCGAGCTCGATCCGCGTCACGACTGCATCGACGCGCTCGCCGCCGGCTTTCCCGCCGGCACCGTTTCGGGCGCGCCGAAGGTGCGGGCGATGGAAATCATCGACGAGCTGGAGACCGACAAGCGCGGCATTTACGGCGGCTGCATCGGCTATTTCGGCTCCGGCGGACAGATGGACACCTGCATCGTGCTGCGCACCGCCATCGTCAAGGACGGCAAGATGCATGTGCAGTCCGGCGCCGGCGTCGTCTATGACAGCGTGCCGGATTACGAGCACCGCGAATGCGTCAACAAGGCCAAGGCCTTGTTCCGCGCCGCCGAGGAGGCGGTGCGCTTCGCCGCGCGGGCGAAGCGCGGGCAATAGGCGCGTTCCGCCGAGGCGGCGTCGCGGAAAACCGCACAGCAGAGACTCGGAGCCCCATGGCCGACCCGACCATCTTCGAAGACGCCGACGATCCGGGACGGCCGATTCGCGTCGGCGATCCCGGTCCGGCCGGGAAT
Organism: Beijerinckiaceae bacterium; assembly: GCA_033853615.1. GTDB lineage: Bacteria > Pseudomonadota > Alphaproteobacteria > Rhizobiales > Beijerinckiaceae > Methylosinus. The sequence goes on from JAWOLK010000157.1 coordinate 19,060, forward strand.
GGCGCGCGCTGGGGCTATCTGCTGACCTTGTTCATGCGCATCATGGCCCTGTTCTGGCTGGCGCAGGGCCTGATGCAGTGGCATGCGGTGCTCACCGCCAAGGCGTCGATTTTCGACATCATGCCGCAGAGCGCCGCGGTCGCCGTTATTTTCTTCGCGGTTCTCGATCTCGTCGCCGGCGTCGGCCTATGGCTCGCGACGCCCTGGGGCGGCGTCCTGTGGTTGCTGATCGCCAGCGCGCAAATCTTCGTCGCCTCCAGCATGCCGGGCTTTTTCGCTGGCGGCTATTGGCTGGTCGGATTCAACCTCGTGCTGATCGCCCTCTATTTCGCGCTCACCTTCGAGGCGGGCCGCGATCTCGAGGCGAAGCGCGTCATCGAGAGCCGCAGGCGGCGCCGGCCCGAAACGTCGCCGGCGCTGGAGCCTTTCGGAGCACGCCTCATGCGCGCGGCGCGCGAGCGCCTCTCCTTGCTGCGCCGCCTCACGCAAAAGCCGCGCAGGCCGAAGTCGCCGCAGGCGGCGGCTTTCGAAAAGGAGCTCGAGCTTTTGGAGCAGCACAAAGCGGCCGGCTTTCGGCCGCGGTCCGCGGCGGCCGGGCCGGGCGAAAAGCCGCAGCCGGCTCAGGCGCCGAGGAAAAACTCGAGTATCGAGAAGTGATCCTCAAAGAAGAGGCTGCGCATAGAGCGCGCCTCGGCGAAGCTTTTCCACTCGGCCGTCTCGGCGTCATCGGCGCCTTCGACATGCGGCAGGCGACCGGCCGGGAAGTGAAAATGAAAGGCGTGGGTGATCGTCCGTCCACGCAAGGAGCGATCCGGCCGATCGAAAACCCGCTGGGCGCGCAGCGCGCCGGCGAGCGCGGCGTCTGAAACATCGAGCCCGGTTTCTTCGCGCACTTCCCGAACGGCCGCGTCATAAAGGCGCTCGTCGGCGTTGACGAAGCCGCCGGGCAGAGCCCAAAGCCCGCGGCCCGGGTTGGCCTTGCGCCGCACCAGCAGGACATGGCCGGCATGGGCGACGACGGCGTCGACCGTCACGAACACCGGCGGATAGGGCGTCGCGTCCCAGGCGGCGCGCTTGTCCAACACTTCCGCGAACTCCTCGCGCGCCTCGCTGAAATGCGGCGCCGCGCGGAAAGCGCGCAGAATCGAAAAGACGGGCGGCGGCAGCGCGTCCTCGATCAGGCTCAAAGTCGCCTCGTCGTCGGAAAAGAGGCAGCGGCGGAACTCGTCCATGTCCGGCCTGCGCTCGACCTCGACTTCGACCAGATCCCATTGCGGAAAGGCCCGGGCGCCCCTGCCCTTTGGCGCGACCAGCGCCGTCGGCTCATCGGGAGACGCTTTCGGAGCCTCTGCGGCGCAGGCCTCTGCAAAGCGCGCCTGCGCCTCGGCGAGCCAGGCGCTTTCGACGTAAAGGTGGTCGCACAACGGCGCCGCCGTCACCCGGCTCGCAAGATCGCCGAGCGCGGCGCGGATCATGATCTCGCGTTCCTCGAAGCTGAAGGGATGCATGGCGCCGCGCGGCGCCCCAGACGACGTCACGAGCACGATCAGCCGGCGCGCCTGGTCGAGCGCGCGACGAAAAAGCGCGAGATCCGCCAGGTAAACCGGGGCAAACCGGCCGATGACCACCGCTTGGCCGTAACGCATCCAGAGGGCTCCCTAAATCTTTCTTTTTGAAACAGATAGGCCGGCGCGGCGCGCCGAACACCGTCGCCCGCCGCCCGCAGGGCCAGGCTGGCGCATCCCACCGGCGCCCGCAACCCAGGTTATTCACAGTAAATCGAAGCTTTATTTCAACCGCTCATTCACTAGGCGGGAAATACTACAGGTAAACAGCCGATTCAGACTGTTGCTTAAACTGCTCTTCATTCCCCAAGGCTAATTTGAGCGCATCAAAGGCCACCAAGAGATGCTGCACGCATCCGGCGACAAGACGGAGTCGACCATGAACAGCGCTGCGAAAACGCCCTCCTCGCAACAGGCTCGCGCCGAGCGCCTCAGTGAGATCCGTCCCGTCTATCTCGAGGCCCTGACGCTGGTCGAGCGGCTGCATCGCCGGCTGCTCGACGTCATCAAGGACGAATTCGACCGCCGCGACCGCGGCGATGTGAATTCCGTGCAGGCGCTGTTGCTCTACCATCTCGGCGACAAGGAGCTGACGGCGAGCGAATTGCGCACGCGCGGCTATTATCTCGGGTCGAACGTCTCCTACAACGTCAAGAAGCTCGTCGAGATGGGCTATCTGCATCACGCCCGCTCGCGCATCGACCGCCGCTCGGTGCGCATCAGCCTCACGCCGAGGGGCAAGGAAGTCCACGACATCGTCGCGCAGCTCTACGACAAACATGCGATGACGGTCGAGCAGATCGGCGGCGTCGGTCCGGACGAGTTTCGCGCGCTCAATCTTTCGCTCGGCCGGCTCGAGCGTTTCTGGACCGACCAGATTCGCTACCGCCTCTGAGTCTTTTCTCCCCGTCATGGTCGAACTGCCCGCCGCAGGGACGCGCCGACAGGCGTCGCTCCAGCGGCGGCTTTTCTTTACGGCCCCGCGGTCTGGCGCCCCTCCTGCGCAGGCGCTATGTTTCGGCGAGGCTTTTGCGGGACGAGAACATGCGCTGGTCGGTCACCATCGGCAGTTTCAAGGGAACGGCCGTCAGGATTCACGTCACTTTTCTGATGTTTCTCGCCTGGATCGGCTTTTCCGCCTACGCCCGCGGCGGCCTGCCGGCGGCGCGCGACAGCGTGTTGTTCATCGTCGCGATCTTCACTTGCGTGGTGCTGCACGAATTCGGCCATATCCTCACCGCCCGCCGTTATGGCGTCGAGGCGCATGAGGTGACGCTGCTGCCGATCGGCGGCGTGGCCGACATGAACCGGATGCCGCAAAAGCCCTATCAGGAATTGTTGATCGCGTTGGCCGGGCCGGCTGTGAACGTCGTCATTGGCCTCGGGCTCCTCCTCGGGCTCGGCGCCTTCGACCCGGCCGCCCTCACGCGGCTCGACGATCCGGCGATCGGCCTTTTGCCGCGCCTTGCCGCCGCCAATCTCTTTCTCGCAGTGTTCAACATGGTTCCTGCCTTTCCGATGGACGGCGGCCGCGTGCTGCGCGCGGCGCTCGCCATGTGGCTCGGCCAACGCAAGGCGACGCGCATCGCCGCGCAGATCGGCCAGTTGCTCGCCTTTTTTCTCGGCTTTCTCGGCCTTTTCGGAAACCCGATTCTCGTCTTCATCGCCATCTTCATTTACATCGCGGCGGCCGGCGAGGCGCAGATGACGCTCGCGGCGGAGGCGACGCGGGACATCAGGGTCGCCGACGCGATGGAGACGAGGATCGCCACGCTCGGCCGGGGGGCCACCATCGGCGAGGCGGTCGAGACGCTGCTTGCGACCTCGCAGGAGGAGTTCCCGGTCGTCGATTTCGACGGGCGGCTCGCCGGCCTCTTGTCGCGGGCCGACATTATCGAGGCGTTGAAGAACAGCGAGCCGAATCAACCGCTCGCGCCTTTCGTCACGCGAGACGCGCCGGTGGTCGACGCCGCCGCCTCGCTCGACACGGCGCTGGATCAGCTGAACGCCGCGCCGGCGCTCGGGGTTCTCGATCCGCATGGGCGGCTCGTCGGGCTCGTGACGCGGCAGTCGGTCGCCGAGGTCATGATGATCAAGGACGCCCGCCCCGAATGGCGCTTCGCCCGGCGCTGAATGGTTGCCTCGCCGCGCCCCACGGCCTAAGGAAAGCGCACGGCCCAACCAAGGACGTCACCCGATGGCCAATGTCACGCTGATCGACAATTACGACAGCTTCACCTTCAATCTCGTCCATTATTTCGGCGAGCTTGGGGCGCGCGTCACCGTGCATCGCAATGACGCCGTCTCTGTGGCCGAGGTGCTGGCCGGAGGCCCCGACGCCATCGTTCTGTCGCCCGGCCCCTGCACGCCGCATGAGGCGGGCGTTTGTCTCGATCTGATCGCGGCCGCCGCGCAAGAGGTGCCGATTTTTGGCGTGTGCCTGGGCCATCAGTCGATCGGCGAGGCCTTCGGCGGCGACGTGGTGCGCGCGCCCATGCCAATCCACGGCAAGATGGCGACGATCCTGCACAAGGGCGAGACGATTTTTCGCGGCATAGAGGGGCCGTTCCAGGCGACGCGCTATCACTCGCTCGTCGTCAAGCGGGAGACGCTGCCCTCCTGTCTGCGGATCACCGCCGAGACGCCGGACGGGCTCATCATGGCGCTGTCGCATGAGAGCCTGCCGACGCATGGGGTGCAGTTCCATCCCGAGAGCATCACCTCGCAGCATGGGCACAAGATTCTGCGCAATTTTCTCGACCTCGCGCAGGAGTGGAACGAGGCGCGGCGCGGCCGGGCCAAGGTGGCGTGAGCGAGGACTTCAAACCCTATATCGCGGCGCTCGCCGGCGACCAGCCGCTGGCGCGCGAGGAAGCGCGCGCCGCCTTCTCGCTCATTTTGCGCGGGCAAGCGACGCCGGCCCAGCTCGGCGCCTTTCTGATGGGCTTGCGCATGCGCGGCGAGAGCGTCGAAGAGATCATCGGCGCGGCGCAAGCGATGCGCGCCGAGATGGCGCCGGTCGAGGCGCCCGATGACGCAATCGACATTGTCGGCACCGGCGGCGACGGCGCCGGCACCTACAATATTTCGACGCTCGCGGCGATCATCGTTGCGGCCTGCGACGTGAAGGTCGCCAAGCACGGCGGCAAGGCGGCCTCGTCGCAATCGGGCGCATCGGACGTGCTGATGGAGCTCGGCGTGCGCGTCGGCGTCGAGCCTTGCGCTGCGGCGCTCTGCCTGACGCAGGCGGGCCTGTGCTTCATGGCGGCGCCCACGCATCACCCCGCCCTGCGCCACGCCGCGCCAGTGCGCGCCGAGCTCGGCGTGCGCAGCGTGTTCAACCTGCTCGGCCCAATCTGCAATCCGGCGCGGGTGAAGCGGCAAGTTCTCGGCGTCTACGCCAAGGAATGGCTGGAGCCGCTGGCGCAGGCGCTGCGGGAGCTGGGGTCGACGCGCGTCTGGCTGCTGCATGGCTGCGACGGGCTCGACGAGGCGACGACCACCGGCCCGACCAGCGTCGTCGCGCTGGAGGATGGGGCGATCCGCGCCTTCGAGATCACGCCTCAGGACGCGGGCCTTCCGGTCGCGACGCCGCAGGACCTCGTCGGCGGCCCGCCGGCGCATAACGCCAGGGCGCTGCGCGACGTGCTCGCCGGGGCGCGCAACCCCTATCGCGACATCGCCGTGATGAACGCCGCCGTCGCGCTCATCGTCGCCGAAAAAGCCGCAACGTTGCGGGAGGGCGCTACGCTCGCGGCGCAAGCGCTCGATTCGGGCGCGGCGCGCGAGAAACTCGCGGCGCTGGTGCGGGCGACCAATGCGCGCTGAGGTCTTTTCCGCGGGCGACGCGATATTTTTATGCTACCCTATCCAAGAGAGAAACGGACTGCGGCGCGCGGCCGACGAGTCCCGGTGATGACGATGACCGACATATTGAGCCATATCGAAGCTTATAAGCGCACCGAAATCAGCGAAGCGAAAGTGCGGATGCCGCTCGCGACGCTGCAGCGCAATGTGCGCGACCACGACCCGCCGCGGGGCTTCGTCCACGCCATCGAGAACAAGCTCGGCGCGGGCCGCATCGCGCTGATCGCCGAGATCAAGAAAGCGAGCCCGTCCAAGGGCGTTATCCGCGCCGATTTCGACCCCCCGAAGCTTGCGCGCGCTTATGAGTCCGCAGGCGCCGCCTGTCTTTCCGTGCTCACCGACGGGCCGTCGTTTCAAGGCAAGCTCGAAGATCTCGAAGCGGCCAGGAAGGCGGTGCATCTGCCGGCCATCCGCAAGGATTTCCTCTTCGATCCCTATCAGGTGTTCGAGGCGCGGGCTTATGGCGCCGACTGCATTCTGATCATCATGGCCGCCGTCACCGACGCCGAGGCCAAGGCGCTGAACACGACCGCGCATGATCTGCGCATGGACGTGCTGGTCGAGGTGCATAATGAGGCCGAGCTCGACCGCGCGCTGGCGCTGGAGACGCGCCTCATCGGCATCAACAACCGCAATCTCCACGACTTCAAGGTGTCGCTCGAAACCAGCGAACGCCTGGCCGAGCGTGTGCCGAAAGACAGAATCATCGTCGCCGAAAGCGGCATTTCCTCGCATGAGGACTGTCTGCGGCTGGAAAAGTCGCGGATCTACACATTCCTCGTCGGCGAGAGCCTGATGCGCAAGGACGACGTCGCCGCGGCGACGCGCGAGCTGCTGCACGGCAAGGCCCCGGCGCGCTCCTGACGGCGCAAAACCCCGACATGACCAAACTCACCCATCTCTCCGCCGGCGGCGAAGCCAATATGGTCGACGTCTCGGAAAAGGCCGAGACGAAACGGATCGCGCGCGCCGGCGGCTGCGTCGTGATGCAGCCTGCGACCTTGCGGCTCGCACTCGAGGGCGAGGCGAAGAAAGGCGATGTGTTCGGCGTCGCGCGCATCGCCGGCATCATGGCGGCGAAACGCACGCATGAGCTGATCCCGCTCTGCCATCCGCTCGCGCTGTCGAAGGTCAGCGTCGACGTCACGCCGGACGAATCGCTGCCCGGCCTGCGCGTCACGGCGGAAGCGACCGTCACCGGCAAAACCGGAGTCGAGATGGAGGCGCTGACCGCCGCCTCCGTCGCTTGCCTGACGATCTACGACATGCTCAAAGCGGCCGACCGCGGCATGCGGATCGAAGGCCTGCGCCTTCTGGAAAAACAAGGCGGCAAATCCGGCCCTTGGCGATGCGAGGATCAGTGAGATGGCGGGTAATCTGCTGAGCGTGGAGGAGGCCCTCGCCCGCGTCCTCGCCGATACGGCGCGCCTCGGCGAGGAAACGGTTCCGCTCGCCAGGGCGCTCGGGCGCAGGCTCTCGCGCGATCTCGCGGCGCGGCGGACCCAGCCGCCGCTCGCCGTATCGGCGATGGACGGCTATGCGGTCCGCGCCGCCGACCTCTCCGGCGCGCGCGGGCGCGTGAAGCTCATGGGTGAAAGCGCCGCCGGCCATGGCTATGACGCGGCCCTCAAACCCGGCGAGGCGGTGCGCATTTTTACCGGCGCGCCGGTCCCGGCGGGGGCGGATGCGATCCTGTTGCAGGAGGACGCGGTCGTCGAGGGCGACGCCATAGGCGCGACGGAGGCGCCGGTCGTCGGCCGGCATATTCGCGACCGCGGGCTCGATTTTGCGGAAGGGCTCGTGGCGCTCACGGCCGGAACGCGGCTCGGCCCTGCTGAGCTGGCGCTCGCCGCAGCGATGAACCATCCGAGCCTGCCGGTCGCGCGGCGGCCGCGGGTGGCGCTGATCGCCTCCGGCGACGAGCTGGTTCCGCCAGGCGCGGCGCCGGGCCCCTCGCAAATCATCGCCTGCAACAGTTTCGCGGTCGCCGCCATCGTCGAACAGGCGGGTGGCGAGGCGATCGACCTCGGCCTGTTCAAGGATGATCTCGCCGATCTCGAGCGCGGCTTCGCCCTCGCCCGCGAACATCAGGCCGATGTGCTGGTGACGCTCGGCGGCGCCTCGGTCGGGGACCATGATCTGTTGCGCCCGGCCCTCGCCCGCCAGGGGATGGCGCTGGATTTCTGGCGCATCGCCATGCGGCCCGGCAAGCCGCTGATTCACGGCCGGCTCGGCGCGGCGCGGGTGCTGGGCCTGCCAGGCAATCCGGTGGCGGCGATCGTCTGCGCGCTGGTGTTCCTCGACCCCTTGCTGCGGGCGCTGCAAGGCGCGCCGGACGCCGGCGCCGACCGCACGGAAATGGCGATCGCCGGCGCGGATCTTCCCCCCAACAAGGGCCGGCGGGACTATATGCGCGCGACGCTGACGAAGACCGCCGAGGGCCAACTCGTCGCCACGCCGCAGCCTTTGCAGGATTCCTCGCTGCTGACGGAGCTTGCCCGCTCGCAGGCGCTGCTCATTCGCGAGATCGGCGCGCCGGCGGCGAAGCGCGGCGACCCCTGCCGCATCTTGCGCCTGCCGATGTGAGACAGGCGGAACCATGAAAAAGCCTCCGGGCGGTGATGCAAAGCGGCCATGACCGACACGGCTCCCGATATTTCCGTCGTCATTCCCGTCTTCAACGAGGCGCAGGGCCTGCGCGCGCTCGTTACGCGGCTCGCTGCCGTTCTGGAGGGCTGCGGCGTCAGCTTCGAGGCGATCTTCGTCGACGACGGCTCGCAGGACGCGACGCTTGCGACCTTGCGCGCGCTGCACGCGGAAGATCCGCGCCTCTCGGCGCTCTCCTTCAGCCGCAATTTCGGCAAGGAGATCGCCATCGCCGCCGGCCTCGACCATGCCCGCGGCCGGGCGGTGGTCATCATGGACGCCGATCTCCAGCACCCGCCGGAGGTTCTGCGCGACTTCATCGCCAAATGGCGGGAGGGCTACCAGAATGTCTACGGTCAGCGCACCGACCGCGCGGCCGATCCGAAGATGCGCAGCTTCTTTACCCAGATATTTTATGACCTCCTCGACCAGTTCGGCGAAGTGTCGCTGCCGCCCGGCGCCGGCGATTTCCGCCTGCTCGATCGTCAGGCGGTGGACGCGCTGTTGAAGATGCGCGAACGGGTCCGCTTCACCAAGGGGCTCTATGCCTGGATCGGCTTCAGATCGATCGGCGTGCCTTTCGAAGTGAAAGCGCGCGCGCATGGCGAATCGAAGTTCAATTTCCGCAAATTGCTACGCTTTGCGCTCGACGGGCTGATGTCGTTTTCGTCCATGCCGCTGAAGGTCTGGGCCTATGTCGGCATGGCGATCTCCGGCTTCGCGCTGGCGATGGCGGCTTATTTCTTCATCCGCACGATGATCTTCGGCGTCGACGTGCCGGGCTTTCCTTCCCTCATCGTGTCGATCGCCTTTTTCTCCGGCGTGCAGTTGCTGTCGCTCGGCGTGCTCGGCGAATATATCGCGCGGATTTTCGCCGAGGTGAAAGGCCGCCCGCTCTATCTCGTCGCCGAGCGGCTCGGCGTCGAGGACGCGGAGGCTAGGCGCATTCCGTGAACAGGCGAAGCGTTAAGCGATTCTTGCTAGAAACGCCCGCATGATCCGCAATCTCCTTTCCGTCGGCGGCTTTACGCTGCTCTCGCGCATCACGGGCTTTATCAGCCTCGCCGTGCAATCGGCGATCATGGGCGCGGGACTGGTCTCCGACGCTTTTTTCATCGCCCAGCGCCTGCCGAACAGTTTTCGCAATATTTTCGGGGAGGGCGCCTTCAACGCCGCCTATGTGCCCTGCTACTCCAAGGAGCTGGAGCAGAAAGGTCCGGAGGCGGCGCGCAATTTCGCGAGTCAGGTGTTTACGCTGCTGCTCGCCTCGCAAATTCTGCTGCTGCTGCTCGTCTGGGCCTTCACCCCGCAATTCGTCGCGCTGCTCGCTCCCGGTCTCGACGATCGGCCGGAAAAACTGGCGCTGGCGATCACGATGACGCGAATCACCTTTCCCTATCTCCTCTGCATGACCTTGTTCACGCTGCATCAGGGCACGCTGAACACGCATGGCCATTTCGCCCTGCCCGCCTTTGCGCCCAATCTGATGAATATCTGCGTCATTGCGGCGCTCGGCCTCGCCTTCTTGTTCCCGAACGCCGGCGTCGCCGCGAGCTGGGGCATCACCGTCTCGGGCGGGCTCCAGCTCGGCCTGCTGATGTGGTCGGCGCGGCGCATCGGCGTGCTGGAGGGGCTCGCCCGGCCGCGCTGGCGCGACGTGCGCGCGTTCTTCCTGATGCTGGGGCCGGCGGTGATCGGCTCCGCGACCCCGCAGATCGCCGTCTTCGCCGACACGATCCTCTCGTCGATGCTCGCCGATGGCGGCGTCTCGGCCATCTCCTACGCCGAGCGGCTGTATCAACTGCCGGTCGGGGTCATCGGCATAGCCGCCGGCACGGTGCTGCTCCCGGAAATGAGCCGCCGCATCGCCGTAGGCGACGCGGACGGCGCCCATCATGCGCAGAGCCGCACCATGGCGCTGACCATCGCGCTGGGGGCCCCTTTTTTCGTCGCCTTCGCGACAATGCCGGAGCTGATCCTCGGCGGCCTTTTCATGCGCGGCAAGTTTACCGTGGCGGACGCCTATGCGGCCGGCGACGTGCTGTCCGCCTATGGCGGCGGATTGCTGGCGCTGGTGCTGATCGCCTCGGTGCGCGCGAGTTTTCAGGCTTATGGCGACACCAAGACGCCGATGCTGGTCGCGCTCGGCGCGCTCGCCGTCAATGTGGCGCTGAAGGTGGCGCTGTTTCGCCCGCTCGGCGCAGTCGGGCTCGCCACCGCGACCTCGGTCGGCCTGTGGGTGAATTTCAGCGCGCTGGTCGGCCTCGCGCTGGCCCGCGACGCGATGCGCTTCGATGCGCTGTTCGGCCAGGTGCTGCTCGCGAGCGGCGCGGCGTCGCTGGCGCTGGCGCTGGTCGCGGCGCTGGGTCGCGCCCCTGCCCTGGCGCTCGGGGCGTATTTTGGCGATGAGGCCAATCTCTTTGCGCTGATTGCGCTCGGCGCGGTCGGCGCGCTCGTCTACGCCGCCGCGCTGCTTTCGACGCTCAGGCTGTTCGGCTTGCGCCTTGCGAGCCTAAGACCGGCGAAGCTTAGAGGAAGGGCCTGAGCGCCGGAATCGCATTGGCGATTTTTTCGACGTTCTCGCGCCCGATCACCTGCTCTGCATGGCCGAGGATTTCCTTGGCGAGCTTCTGGATCTGGCCCATGTCGAGCCCGAGGCCGTTGAGCTTGCCGGCGAGGCCCATGATGCCGGCGCCCATCAGCCCGCCCAAACCGCCGAGCCCGCCCGACGGCTGGCCGGCGGTGGCGGCCGCAGCGTTTGCCGCATCCTGAGCGCCCGGAATCTTCGCGAGCAGCTCGGCCACCGGACCATCCGGAAATTCCTTGCGCAGGAATTCCAGCACATGGCCGACCGCCGTCCGGGCGGTGTTGGCCTCGACGCCGAGGGCGGCGGTGATGCGGGCGACCAATTCATCCATGTTCAGCTCCCTTGAAAAGCCACCGCTTCTATGTCGCCGCAGGGCGCGGAGAAATCAAGGAAGCGCCTGCTCAGGCGGCGTCCAGCCCATAGAGCGTGTGCAACGTGCGCACGGCGAGCTCCGTATATTCCTCGTCGATGAGCACCGAGAATTTGATTTCCGAGGTCGTGATGGCGCGGATATTGATGCCCTTCTCGGCCAGCGCCTTGAAGCCGCGCGCCGCAACGCCCGCATGGCTGCGCATTCCGACGCCGATCGCGGAAATCTTGGCGACATGCTTTGCGCCGGCGAGCCCGGCGTAGCCGATGTGCTCCTTCTCCCGCTCCAGCAGCGCGCGGGCGCGATCGTAGTCGGCGGCGCCGACGGTGAACGTCATGTCGGTCATATTGTCGGCGGAGACGGTCTGGACGATCATGTCCACATTGATGCCGGCTTCCGCCAGCGGCATGAAGACCGCCGCCGCGACGCCCGGCTTGTCGGCGACCCGGCGCAGCGTGATCTGGGCCTCGTCGCGCGAGAAAGCGATGCCTGTCACGACCTGGGCTTCCATAATGTCTTCCTCGTTGCAGATGAGGGTGCCGCTGTTGGGATTGGCCGGATCGTCGAAGGAGGAGCGCACATAGGTCGGCACCTTGTGCACCATGGCGA